>NZ_VPFK02000030.1:0-4872 GCF_008634075.2 Saccharibacillus sp. WB 17
GGTGCAACCTCTGTTGCACCCGCGACTCCGATTAGAGACCCCATAGGGCCTGGATTCGGATAAAGCGGATGGTCTTGAAGTTGACTTGTCAAGAAAGCACCATGTGCTCGTTAAAACGTGGCGGGAACTAAAGTTCCCTATATTCACTCTAAACCGTCTTGTGCTCCAAGATTCAGATCCGAAGATCAAAACCTCTCGCTAAGCGCGGTTCCTCGAATCACTTGGCCCGGCTGGGTTCCGTGATTCTCGTTACTCACTGTTCAGTTTTCAAAGAACAAACTCGTTAATCTTATTAGGTGTTACCCGATCTTACTCGTGTGCCCCGCTCGCTTGTTTCGCTCCCAGCAGCAACTCTTATATATTAGCATGTCTTTTTTCGTTTTGCAAGTCTTTTTTTGAAATTATTTTTCAGCTTCTTGCGAAACCTGTTATTCATTTCAATCAAAGGCTGCTCCGCAAATCCAAACATCCGGTCAAGCCTCAACTCGACTGGACTTTTAGTATAGCACTGTCCTATAGGGTTTTCAAGCCCTTCACCAATATTTTTTACGCTGCGCAACATTCCTGCCCTCCGCCACCTCCGCAGAAGCTGTCCCGTACGTAAGAACACAAAAAAGTGGGCGCTCGGCGCCCGCTTTCGGATCCTCTTTTACACCGCTTAATGTTGCGCTTCTCCCCGATCCTCCAACCTCAAGCTTTGGCCGTGTCGTATTCATAGCAAGGGTAAGAACCGAGCACGCGAACCTGACAGCCCAGCGCCTGAACTTCCTGGAGCGCGGCCTGAAACAAAATCGAATCGTCCGGCACCAGCACGTCCATATAGAAGTAGTAGCTGCCGAGCTTCTTTTTGGTGGGACGGGATTCGATACGCGACAGGTTGAGCCTTCTCCAGGCAAAAGCCGACAGCACCTGGTGCAGCGCGCCCGCGTAATCTTCCGGCAAAATGACCTGTACGCTCGTCTTCCGGTGCTCGCTCGGCTTGGAAGAGGCGAACGGTTCGGGACCGATCAGGACGAAGCGCGTGTAATTGTTATCGTGATCCGTCACTTTTTCCGCCAAAATGTCCAGACCGTAACGCTCGGCGCCGAGGCGGGTCGAAAAAGCGGCCCAACCGCTGCCCGGGTGCGCCGCCGCCTGAGCCGCGCCTTCGGCGGTACTGCTCGCATTTTCCAACTCCGCATGCGGCAGACGCTCCGAAATAAACGTTCGGCATTGGGCAATGGCTACCGGGTGCGACAGCACTTTGCGTATTTTGGAAAAGTCGACGGCTCCGTCAGCTCCGGCAAACTCTTCCCGTCGTCCGACCAGATTCTGAATCGACGGGTAGACCCACTCGGCTTGCATCGGGATATCCACTTCATTGACGAGCCAATCCATATGAAGGCTGACCGAACCTTCGATCGTGTTCTCGATCGGAATGACCGCATAATCGGCTTTCCCGTTCACGACCGACAGGAACACTTCGGAAATGACTTTGTAATGCACCAACTGAACGGGTTGGTCTCCGACCAGATAGTCGACCGCTTCGTGGGACACCGATCCGGCCGGAAGCAGCGCAATGCGTTTCCTCATGACAAATCTCCTTCGATTGCGGGCAGCAGCAGATCTTCGGGATTCCGAATTTCGCATACGGCGCCTTCCAGATCCGGTTCAAGCCACAGGGTGCGGGCTTCGATCCCGTTTTCCCGCATGACCTGCCGCATGAATGCTTCGAGACGTTCGTGCCGGCCGTCTTCGCGATCGACCAGCGCCAGCAGCGTCGGCCCGGCTCCGCTCAAGGCCGCGCCAAGCGCTCCATGCTCGGAAGCTTCCGCCAAAATCCGTTCCATCCCCGGCACGAGCGCGGCCCGGTACGGCTGGTGAATCCGGTCGCGCATCGCGAACTGCAGCAGATCAAGCCTGCCCGAAGCCAGCGCGGCGGTGAGCAGCGACGAACGGCTGATATTGTACACGGCATCTTGCAAGCTGAGCTGATCCGGCAAAACCGCGCGCGCGGCCGAAGTCGCCAATTCGAATTCGGGGATCAGCGCCAGCACGCGAAGATTCCGGGGCGGTTCGATCCGCACGTAATCGGCATGTTCGCCGTCCCACGCCGCCGCGACGATCCCGCCGAACAGCGAGGCGCCGACATTGTCGGGATGGCGTTCAAGGCCCGTGGCGAGATCGAACAACCGCTCTTTGGAGAGCGGCGTTGCGACGAGGGCGTTGGCTGCGACCATGCCCGCGATAATGGCGGAAGCGCTGCTGCCGAGTCCGCGCGTCAGCGGAATATCGGAACGCATGCCGATCGCAAGCTCCGGCGCTTCTTCGCCTGCCGCTTCGAACACGAGCCGTGCGACTTTGTAAATAAGATTGTTGCGGTCGGTCGGGATTCCTTCAAAACCTTCGCCTTCAAAATGGACGGTCGTCCGCTCCGCGCGGCGCATCTCGACCCAGATATACAGGGAAAGCGACATGCCGAGCGTATCGAACCCCGGTCCCAGGTTAGCCGTGCTGGCCGGCACTCTGACCCGTACCGACCCGGCGCTTGCGTTATTCATGTTCCCGCTCCTTCCGACTTATCCTTCGACCCGATATACGCTGACGACCCTGCGGACCACTTCGAGTTCGTTGAATCGTCTCAACACTTTATCGATGCTTTCCTTGCTCGCCTTATGCGTGACGATAACGATCTCCGCGTTCGGATTCAGCTCGTTGGGCTGCTGGACGACGGACGCGAGACTGACTTCGTATTCGGTAAAAATTTGCGTGATGCGCGCAAGCACGCCCGCTTTATCGTCCACATGCAGCAAAATGAAGTTTTTGAACGAAATTTCCGCGTCGTTTTTGAGCCTTTTCGGTTTGTGCGGCGCGATATGCTTGAGGCCGTTCACGCCAAGACGCAGGTTTTTGATCACGGAGACGAGGTCTGCGACTACGGAAGTGGCTGTCGGCATCTCCCCGGCTCCCGCTCCGTAGAACATCGTCTCGCCTACCGCTTCGCCGTGCACATACACCGCGTTGAATACGCCGTTGACGGACGCGATCGGATGCGAAGCTTTGACCATTGTCGGCTGCACGCTGATGGAGATGGCGTCATCTTCGCGATCGGCGATGCCGAGCAGCTTGATCACGTACCCGAGATTGCGGGCATACGCGATATCGGCCTGGCTGACGCTGGAGATGCCTTTTACGCTGACGTCGGCCAGTTCCACGTTCGTACGGAACCCGAGTGTGCCGAGAATGGTCATCTTGCGCGCGGCATCCAGTCCTTCGACGTCGGACGTCGGATCGGACTCGGCGTATCCGAGCTGCTGCGCTTCCGTCAGTACGTCCTCGTAGGACACGCCTTCTTTGCTCATCTTGGTCAGCATGTAGTTGGTCGTTCCGTTGACGATGCCCATGATCTTCGTAATGCGGTCCGACGAAAAGCCTTCGATCAAAGTCCGGATAATCGGGATGCCCCCCGCTACGCTCGCTTCATAAAAGACGTCACACTTCATCTCCTGGGCTTTGGCCAAAATCTCGGTCCCGTACAGCGCCATCAAATCTTTGTTCGCCGTGACGATATGCTTGCCGCGGGCGAGCGCTTCGAGAATATAGGTACGGGTCTGTTCGACGCCGCCCATCACTTCCACGATCACGTCGATCTCCGGATCATGGATAACTTCCCACGGATCGTCGGTCAACCTGGAAGGATCGATCGGAATGCTGCGTGCCTTGTCCCGGTCTTTGACGGAAATTTTCTCGATCACGATCGGCGAGCCGACCTGTCCGCTCAAGTCTTCCTGGTGCATGTCCACGATGCGCACGACGCCCGTTCCGACCGTTCCGAGACCGAGCAGTCCTACTTTTATCGGCTTGTTACTCACGTGCATGTTCCTCCCCGTCCCTATGCAGTCGCCGCTTTGGCAATCGTACCGCCGCATCACGCTGCTTGTTCCGATTTCACTACTGGTTCCGTCTGCGATCAGCCCTGCCCGATAACGACGACCCGGCTGACGCCCGCCACCGATTCCAGCGCAGCTGTCAAGCCGCTCAGCTCATCGTGCAGCCGCGACGTTTCTACCGATAATACCACATTTGCCGTGCCCTGCAGCGGGATGCTCTGGTTGATCGTCAGCACGTTCCCTCCGCTCTCGGCGATCAGGCCCAACACTTTGAACAGGACACCCGCCCGGTGTTCCAGCAGCAGCGACAGCGTCACGAGCCTCTCCCGATCCAGCTGGTTCACTTGATGGATACCGTCTTTGTACTTGTAAAAAGCGCTCCGGCTGATGCCCGCGATCGCGACCGCTTCGTTAACCGTCTTCGCCTGGCCGCCCGCAAGCAGCTCCTTCACGTGCAGCGTCTTCAGAATCGCTTCAGGCAAAATGTCTTCTCTAGCCAGATAATAACGCTCTTTCATAGTAACGTCCTCTCCTTAAAGACTGATGTTTTCATATAGCGGACATTATATCGAAGAAACCGACCCAGCGTCAACCCTTTGCACCAAAAAAGTTACCCCCCGCGTCAATCTCCCCCCTGAATCCTGCCCTTTTTTAACGCAAAAAGCGAAGGACTTCTCCCTTCCGGGAGCTCCTTCGCTTGATTCCTTGCTTGTGTCTTTTTTTGCCCTTGGGCTCTTATTGATCGCACAGGGGCCGGGTAGGGCCGCGCCTGCGATCCTTTTCCCCGCTCTGCGATCGCACAGCGGCCGAGTAGGACCGCGCCTGCGATCCTTTCTCCCGCCCCAATCTCTCCCCGAGCCCGGGAACGAGGCGAGGGAATATTTTCCCCTCCCCCCGCCCAGGCGAGCGGTTTGCGATTGGAGCGACTTTTGGCTTTCCCCTTACTGCCGGAATCGATTAGAGTCCGCAGCGGAAAACAACCCGGAGCGACAAGCGCAAACCG
>NZ_VPFK02000031.1:0-6058 GCF_008634075.2 Saccharibacillus sp. WB 17
CGCTCACTCCGCCGCCTCGCGCTCCGCCGCTGCCCGCTCCGCCGCCGCTCGCCCCGCCGCTTCCCGCTCCGCTGCCGCTCACTCCGCCGCCTCGCGCTCCGCCGC
The DNA here is from genome assembly GCF_008634075.2 of Saccharibacillus sp. WB 17. Taxonomy (NCBI): domain Bacteria; kingdom Bacillati; phylum Bacillota; class Bacilli; order Caryophanales; family Paenibacillaceae; genus Saccharibacillus; species Saccharibacillus sp. WB 17. Next base: position 106 of record NZ_VPFK02000031.1, read on the forward strand.
TGCCCGCTCCGCCGCCGCTCGCTCCGCCGCTTCCCGCTCCGACACATCCCGCCCCGACCGCCGCGCCTCCGCCTCCGCGTCTTCCAGCGCGGCGGTCAGCAGGGCAAGGGCGAGGCCCTGGCCCCAGCCCTGGGCCCATTTGCGGTCGATGCCGAGGTAGCCGTCGAGGTCGTTCATGACGGCGGTGCCGCCGGACACGTTCAGGACGCGGCCGGTATCGGAGATGTTGGCGATGACGCCGTCCAGCGCTCGGCGCACGTATTTGCCGTGCAGCGGGTTGCCCTGCACGATCATCGCGGCGGCGATGCCGGCGGTCGCGGACACTTCGCCGTAGGCGTCCGGACGGTCGAGGATCGTGCCCCAGAGGCCGTCGTCTTTTTGCAGCTTTTTGATTGCGGCCAGTTGGTCGCGCAGCGAGCTCCAGATGTGCATCATCGGCGGATACAGGTATGCTTCGGGCAGTCCGCGCGCCGCGCGGGACATCGTGTAGGCGCCCCACGCATTGGCGCGCGCCCAGTGGAGGCCGGACATGTGATCCCGATTGACGTTGTTATAGCCGTGATACCACAGCCCGGAGTCTTCGTCTTGCAAGTAGTTGATATGCCAGAAATATTGGTGCAGCGCGTCGTCGATCAGGTCTTTGCGGTCCAGCATGACGCCGGCGCGCAGCAGGAAATAAGCGGCCATGAACAGCGTGTCGGCCCAGGCCTGCTCGGGGAAATCGTTTTTGGCGGATACCGTATGCTGAAGCACCCGATCGCCGAAACGCAGGGCGTCGCGCTCCAGATAGTCGATTTTGCTCAAAATCAGATCCAGATACTTCCGCTCCTGCGTCTCGGCGTACAGCGTCAGCAGCATATGGCCCATCGCGCAGGCGTTGACCGTCCATACCGGCGGCAGGCCCGCTTCGATATATTCGTCCACCCACGTCTCCATCCGTTCCAGATAAGCTTTGTTGCCTGTCGCTTCGTACGCCCGGCTGACGCCGTAATAAGCGACGCCGCACGGCCAGTCCCAAGTGAGATCCATGTCGAGGGTGTACGCCGTCACGCGTTCGATCAACTCTTTTAAATGTTCGGTCGGGGTGTGCAGTTTCATCGGGTTTCGCTCCGTTTCGGTAGATTGGGCAGTCCGCCTACGCTGATGTAAGCGCTCTATACAAATCTATCGTAGCACAACGAACGGTACGTATTTTGCCGATTGATCCATATTCTTCTTAGATCTTGCGCGTCCGCGGCAGGTCGATATAATGGAGAAAAGCGGGGCGGAAGGAGGCAGAATAGATGCGGGAGCTGTATTACGACAACGGCAAAGAAACGCTGCTCGTCCATTATCGGAGCGGGACGAGCTACCAGATGTTTACGAGCCATTTCCATACGACGTACGAGTTTTTCCATATGCTGTCCGGTCAGCGCAAATTTTTTATCAAGGACCGCACGTTCGTCATCGAAGCCGGGGATATCGTCGTTGTCGCTCCGAACGTGCTGCACCGGACGACCAACGCGGACACGCCCGATTACGAACGGCTCGTCGTCAACGTGCACGAGAGTCATCTGGCGGCGGTCGGCGGCGCGGCGCGAATCCCTGCGCTGCGTCCGCTGTTCGAGCGCGATTACGTGCTGCTGCGGCAGGGAAGCTACGATCCGTCCGCCATCGACGCGCTGTCCGCCGAGATGGTCCGCGAGGTGCGGGAGGAGCGTCCGGGGTACGAGGATTACGCCCGCGCGCTGATCGTCCAACTGCTGATCGCCTGCTGCCGGCTGCTGCCCGAAGAAGACGGCGAACAGCCGGCGTCCGCGAATGCGGCGCACGAGCGGATCTTCGAGGTGGTGCGGTACATCAACGCGCATTACCGGGAAGAGCTGACGCTGCAGCACTTGGCCGAGCGGCTGTACATGAGCCCTTACTCCATCAGCCGTTCTTTTAAGGAAGCGACGGGCTTTACGTTCGTAGAGTACGTCAACAGCGTCCGGGTCAAAGAAGCGATCGCGCTGCTGCTGCATTCTTCGCTGAAAGTAAAAGTGATCGCGCGCAAAGTGGGCTTCGGCAGCGTGACGCATTTCGGGCGGGTGTTCAAGGAAGTGACGGGGCGAGCGCCTTTGTTTTATCGAAAAGAGGGCTGAGGACGCACATTTTTGGGCAAAAAAGGTCGGATCACGGCAGGTGGCAGGTATCAGGCGGAAGACAGGAACAGCTGCCGGAAAACAAATCAGGAACAACTGACGGAAAACAAATCAAAAATACGGTTCCCGCCCATGTCGAATGGGCGTCGGAACCGTTTTTGCGTGAAACGCTTTTATGCGGTCGGCTATCGGAAATCATGCGGGAATCTCCCGTGAAGCGCGGCTACAGCGCCGCCTCGACGGCCGCCAGCGCGCCGCGCCAGCCGCCGTGCTGCGTGATGTCGGCGTCTTCCTGCGCCGCATACGCTTCGCAGACAAAGCCGGATACGAGCTGTCCGTCTTGCAGTTCGATTCGGCCGATGCCGAGCGGAGCCGGAATATCGGCGGTGAAGCGCCCGAACGACGACAGCGGCATGCTCCACAGCTCCATTTCGATCGCGGAGCCGCCTGCATGCACCCGGACGAGGCCCGGCTTGGGCGGCGAGGTCGGCAGGCGGTACAGCTTGTACGCCGGAGCGGTCCGGACCGTCTCTACAAAAGACGCGCCCAGCCCGATCATCTGCGGCTCCAGCGTCATGCCCCGCATATGCAGGCCGCATACCGCGACGGTGATGCGGTTTGTTTCCCGTTCGATCAGCCGGGCGGCGGCGCCCAGATTCGCTTCTTCGGCCGGCCGGGCGAACAGCGTAATGCCGAAAGGCAGGCGCTGCGCGGCTTCGCCGGCCGGAATGGCGAGCGCGCTGAGATCGAGCAGGTTGCAGTGATTCGTGTACAGCCCCATCCGGCTGTTGGTGGCGATCGGATCGGCGTCGACCTGCTCGCGCGTCCACGTGCCGCCGGCGGTCGGCAGGATCAGCACGGCTTCGTGCAGCAGCGTGTCGGCGCTGCGGCGGATCTCGGCGAGCCGGTGCTGCGAGCGGAACAGGGCGGACGCGGTAAAAGAAACCTGTTCGCCCGTGCGCAGCACCGTCTCGGTAACGGGCAGGGTCGAACCCGGATGCCGCTCGATAAAAGGCTGGAGGTCCGACCAGCGTTCGGCCACGAGCGGGCCTTCGTAGAGCAGCGCCGCCGCTTCGCCCAGCATGGAAATGTCGATCTCGACGACCGGAATGCCGGTCTGTGCGATCATCGCTTTGGCTCGTTCCCACGCCGCCCGGTATTCGGCTTCGAACGGTCCGTAGAACGTCGGCGGATCGGCCGGAAGCAGGAAGCGTTTCGGCAGGGCGGCCGGCGCCAGCGGACGATCGAACGAATACGGATCGTCTTCCAACCGGCCGCGAATAGGGCGGTCCACCGCTTCCGCGTCGTCCAGCGTATTCGCGAAAGCGGTGACGCAGTCGATGCTGCGGCAGGCGGGAACGACGCCCCGCGAAGGCCAGGCGCCGACGGCCGGCTTGTAGCCGACGAGCCCGTTCAGCGCGGCCGGCACGCGGCCCGAACCGGCCGTGTCCGTGCCGAGGGAGAAGGCGGCCTGGCCCAGCGCCACGGCCACGGCGGAGCCCGAGCTCGAGCCGCCGCTGATCAGCTCCGGCCGAAGAGCGTTATGGGCCGCCCCGTACGGGCTTCTCGTGCCGACGAGACCGGTGGCGAACTGGTCCAGATTGGTTTTGCCGACGGGAATCGCGCCGGCGGCAACCAATCGCTCCACCACGCCCGCATGGCGCTCGGCCGTATAAGTATAATCCGGGCAGCCCGCCGTGATCGGCCAGCCGGCGGCTTCGATATTGTCTTTGATCGCGAACGGAATGCCCCACAGCGGATGGTCCGCCGGATTCAACGAGCGCAGCCGGTCCAGGTAAGGACGGATTCGTTCGTCCGTCGGCGGCAGAATCCAGATATTTTTGTCGGTCGTGTGCCCGGCGCGCGCGATCACGGCGGCGATGACGTCTTCCGGCGTGAACAACCCGCTGCGATAGCCGCTCAGCAGCACGTCGATCGTAAGCTTGGCAGGGATGGATGATCCGGTCATGAAGCCGCCTCCTCTTGGTCGGGTTGAATGGTGACGATGCAGTCGCCGGCACGAACCTGATCGCCGGGCGACACGGTCACGGAAGTCACGATGCCGCTAAACGGCGCGATCTGATGGAACTCCATTTTCATACTTTCTTCTATTATAAGCGTCTCGTCTTTGTGCACGAATTGGCCCGGTTCCACGAGCACTTTCCATACGCTGCCGGACATGGCGCTGTTCACCGCGAGGCTGCCTTCCGGCACGGCATTGGCTTCCTGCCCCGAAGAGATTTCCGGTTCGGACACGTGCTCGGCGATGCCGAGCGTCTTCCACAGTTCTCTTTCCTGCTGGAAAGCGGACTGCTGGGAATCGCGGAAGACGGAGGAATCGGTCTCGATCGTCGCCAGCCACTTGAGGTAATCGCCGAGATTGAACGTCGTCTCTTCCATGTCGACCGTGAAGTCGCCGCGCGGGAAGTCTTCGCGCATCCGCAGCAGTTCTTCTTCGGACACCGGGTAGAACCGGATCTGGTCGAAGAAGCGAAGCAGCCACGGCTTGCCCGGCTCGAAGTTTGCGGTATGGCGGATTTTGTTCCACATCTGCACGGTGCGGCCGACGAACTGGTAGCCGCCCGGGCCTTCCATGCCGTAGACGCACAGGTAGGCGCCGCCGATCCCGACCGCGTTCTCCGGCGTCCAGGTGCGGGCCGGGTTGTATTTGGTCGTCACGAGGCGATGCCGCGGATCGAGCGGCACGGCGACCGGCGCGCCGAGATAGACGTCGCCCAGTCCCATGACCAGATACGAAGCGTTGAACACGACTTCGGCCACTTCGTCGATCGATTCCAGTCCGTTCATCCGGCGGATGAATTCCAGATTGCTCGGGCACCACGGCGCATCGGGCCGCACGTTCTGCTGATACCGCTCGATCGCAAGCCGGGTTGCCGGATCGTCCCACGACAGCGGCAGCTTGACGATCCGCGACGGCACTTCGATCGAGTCGAGCGGCGGAAGCGCAAGGTCCAGCTCCATGATGCGCGCCGCGGCTTCCTTGACCGAGATTCGCGAGCGGTCCAGATGGATTTGCAGCGAGCGAATGCCGGGCGTCAGCTCCTTGTGGGGGATCAGGCCGCTATCTTGGATCGCCTGCATGAGGACGTATACCTGGAACCGGTACAGCAGATCCAGCTCCCGCGCGCCGTATTCGACCAGAATATTCTCGTCGCCGGAGCCGCGCACCGTGATCGGGAACCGGCGATTGTCTTCCGCATGGGCGAGCAGCGGCGCATACTGGCCGCTTGAGCGTTCCGGCAGCACCGGAAGCGGCGCGCCCTGCGGCAGATGAGCGAGAAATTGCTCCTGCTCCTGCCACAGCTGCTCGGCTTCTTCCACCGTAATCAGCCGGAACGCGACCTGATCGCCGGGGCGAAGCTGGCCGAGCTTCCACAGTTCGGCGGAAGCCGTCGTCACCGGACAGACGAAGCCGCCGAGACTCGGACCGTCCGGTCCGAGCATGATCGGCATATCGCCGGTCAGGTCGAGCGCGCCTACCGCGTAGGCGTTGTCGTGGATGTTGGACGGGTGCAGGCCGGCGTCGCCGCCGTCTTCCCTGGCCCACAGCGGCGCCGGGCCGACGAGCCGGACGCCGGTGCGGGAACTGTTGAAGTGCACTTCCCACGTTGTATCCGTGAGCTGGTCCAGATAGGCGGGCAGCAGGTATTCCTGCGTACAGTGCGGGCCGGGAATGACGCCGATCGTCCATTCGCGGGACACGGCCGGCCGCGAAGCCGGAGCCGCCGCCGGCAGCGGGCGGCCGGCGGACGGCTTCACGCGCAGCACGGCGCCGGGGCGCAGCGCGCCGCCGCCGTAACCGCCGAAGC
>NZ_VPFK02000032.1:0-15579 GCF_008634075.2 Saccharibacillus sp. WB 17
CGTCGGCTCCGCGCCCCGCAGCCCGGGCGGCGAGGCCGCCCAGCAGGCCGGCCGCGCCGAGGCCGAGCAGGAGCCGCGCGCTGGCCCGGCGCGTCTCCTGCGCACGGAGCAGATCGGCCAGAGTCCGGCCGATCAGCGCGTACTGCGCGGTATGGTGCTCGCACTCGCCCCAGCGGTCCGCTGCGGCCGCGCTCGCGGCTTCGCCCGGCGTCAGGCCGCGCAGCCGGCGGCAGCAGGCGCTCCACCGCACCGGATCGGCCGGGGCGAAGCCTTCGGACAGCAGGCAGGCGCCATAGCCGGCGGCCGACCCGCAGGAGAGCTTCAGCAGGCCGTACCGGCGGGTAATCCTGCGCGGCTCGCCTGCACCGGCTTCCTCCACAACGTCAAACGCAAACAGCTCGATGCCCGACAACTTTCGTTCGCTCATCCTGACTTTCTCCTCCTTGGTTTGGACTTCTGTCGCATGGGGCTGCGCCGCTTGCGCGGACGCGGTCCGTTTATCTCGATTTTTGCAGGTCCTCCGTCTAAGCTGTGCACGACCCCGGCCGCTTCATTCTTCCCGCTTCACCTGCGCCGCATGGTCGAACCGCGCCACGACGAGCAGGTCCATATGCCGGGCGGTGCGCAGCAGGCGGCGGGTCAGCGACCCGAACATCAGGCGATAGGCGGCGGAGCGGCGCGACTGGCCGACGATGAGCTGGGTGCAGCGGCGGGCGTCGGCGCGGAGCAGCAGTTCTTCGTGCAGCCGGCGGGGCGTGACGCGCTCTCCGAGATCGAATTGCCCGCCGAGGCGGCGGGTCAGGCGCTGGAGCTGTTCGATCCGCTCCCGCCCGCGCGCTTCCGGGCAGCCGCCGTCGGGAATGTAGCAGACGTGCCACGGCGCTTTGAGCCGGTACGCGATCCGAAAGCCGCGCCGGATCAACCGTTCGGCGTTGTCGCTCAGCGTGATCGCCACGAAGATGACTTCTTCGCGCCGCCACGGGCCGCGCAGCGAAGCGCTGCGTTCCCACGATTCCAGCCGTTCGTCGACGTCGTCCGCGATTTCGCGCAGCGCCAGTTCCCGCAGCGCGATCAGGTTGCCCGTTTTGAAAAAGTTGCCCAGCGCCTGGTCCACTTTTTCCCGCGCGTAGATTCGTCCTTCCTTCATCCGTTCCTGCAGCGCTTTGGGCGTGACGTCGATCAATTCCACTTCGTCGGCGAGGCGCAGGATGGAATCCGGCACCGTCTCCCGCACGCGCACGCCGGTGAGCTGTTCGACGCTGTCGTTCAGGCTCTCCAGATGCTGTACGTTCATGGTCGAGATGACCGAGATGCCGGCGTTCAGGATGCGAATGACGTCTTCGTAGCGTTTTTTTTGCAGGCTGCCCGGCACGTTCGTATGCGCCAGTTCGTCCACGAGCACCACTTCGGGATTGCGGGCGATGATCGCGTCGGCGTCCATTTCTTCGAGCTGCGCGCCTTTGTAGGCGAAGACGAAGCGCGGCACCTGTTCGAGTTCGCCGACCTGGGCCTGCGTCTCGCGCCGCCCGTGCGTCTCCAGCAGGCCGACGACGACGTCGATCTTTTTTTTGCGCAAAATATTGCCTTCCCGCAGCATCGTATACGTCTTGCCGACGCCGGGAGCGGCTCCGATGTACACTTTGAACCGGCCGCGCTTGAGTTCTTCGATCCGGCGTCCGGCCTGTTCTTCGCTGAGGCGACGGTACGGGCCGGCGGGATCGCCGAGCGGCTCTTTGCGTTTGGTCGGCAAAATCCGCTCGCCGCCGCCCGTCGAGCGGTCCGCGACGACGAACATGTCCACGTTGCGCATGAGCTTGACCATTTCCGCCACGATCGACCCTTTCAGTAATTCCTGGGTTCGCGTCTGGTTGGAGTGGCCGATGACGATACGAGACACGTTTTGTTCCAGCGCGACCCGCACGAGTGTCGGCGGGATTTCGCGGCGCGAACCGATTTTGACTTCATGCAGCTTGGCCCCGATCTTCTCGCACAGCTTGCGGATCGAACGGCGGAATTCTTCGCGTTCCGGTCCGAGGCGTTCGCCCGGATTGACGAACGTGACGACCGACAGCTCCCCGCCGAGCCGCTGCGCGATCTGCTGGCCCCGGCGGATATGGATCGAACCGTTCCAATGGTACTGGGCGGACACGAGAATATGCTCGGCCGTGCCGGAAGCGCCGGTATAGCCCTGCTGATCGCGGTATTTGAGCAGGCTGCCGTTGACGCCTTCGGCCACGAGGCGCAGCGTCAGTTCGCGCAGCACGCCGATATTGCCGCGGTTGAACAGCGTTTTGTCCGGCATGTTCGTCAGCAGGCCGTCTTCGATCCGCGCCAGCAGCGCTTCCGGCGTAACGTCGATCAGGCGCACTTCGTCCGCAAGCTCAAGCGTATCGGACGGGACCGTCTCCTTGACGTCGATGCCGATCAGCTTGCGCGCCATTTCGGTCACGCCCTGCAGTTCGTAGACGTTGACGGTAGCGATGACGCTGATGCCTTTTCCGAGCAAAAAACGAATATCGTCCAGCCGGGACCGGTTCGGAGCGCCGGGGCGGTTGCGATGCGCGAGACCGTCGGTCAGCAGCACTTCCGGGTTGCGATGCAGGATCGCGTCCAGATCGAGGTCTTTGCGTTCGGCGCCGTCCCGGCCGGTCCAATGGATGCTCGGCACGCGTTCGAGTCCTTCGAGCTGCTCGATCGTCTCGGGCCGGCGCATGGTGGACACGGCGCACAGCACGACGTCGACGCCCTGATCCTTGAGCGTCTGCCCGTCGCGCAGCATATGGTACGTCTTGCCGGAGCCGGAGATGGCCCCGATGATAATCTTGAGCCGGCCGTTGTACAGCGCGTGGATCGACTCCAGAATCTCTTCCGGCGATTTGCGTTTGAAGTCGGGCATGGACATTCTTCCTTCCGATTGAAGCTGCGGATCGGCCGTCGGCCGTGGACTTAGGCCGGCACGCTTGGCTTAGCGCGATGCCGCGACGTCAAGGTTCAGCTCCAGCACGTTGACGGCGGGTTCGCCGAACAATCCCAGCGAACGGCCCTGCGTATGCTCGCGGATCAGCTGTTCCAGCTTGTCCGCCGCGATGCCGGTCGCGGCGCTGACGCGCGGCACCTGGGCTTCGGCGGAAGCCGGGCTGATATGCGGATCAAGGCCCGACCCGGAGTTGGTAATCAGGTCGACCGGCAGCTTCGAGACCGGAACGTCGGGATTTTCGGTCTGCCAGGCGGCGACCGAAGCTTCCGCGCGCAGCAGCAGGTCCGGGTTGGACGGCGCGTAGTTCGGCGTGCCGGAGCCGTTCGCGTCGTAGTCGATGCTGGACACGCGGCCGTGGAAATAACCGGGTTCGGCGAAGTTCTGGCCGATCAGGCGCGAGCCGACGACCTGCCCTTCGGCGTTCTCGATCAGGCTGCCGTTTGCTTTGTCCGGCGCGGCGGCCTGGGCCACGGCCCAGACGGCGACGTTGTAGACGAGGCAGCACAGAATCGCCACGGAAAAAGTAGTGCGCAGCGTCACCCATATGATTCGCATAAAAGGTATCCTCCAATATAATGGGGGCGGGCGCCGGCACTTGGTTAGGAAAACAAGGCCGGACGAACCGCCGATTTTGAATGTCTGATCGATTTTGAATATCGCATCGATTGCGAGGGTTGTAACGATGGAGAAGATTTTGTTCGACGATCGGTCAGGTCGGTCAGGGCCGTCAAATCCGTCAGATGAATACCTGAACGACCAGATCGATCAGCTTGATCCCGATAAACGGCACGACGACTCCGCCGAGGCCGTAGATGAGCAGGTTTTTGCCGAGCAGGCGGCTCGTGCTCATCGGCTTGTACGCCACGCCGCGCATCGCCAGCGGAATCAGCATCGGAATGATGATCGCGTTGAAGATCAGCGCCGACAGGATGGCCGACAGCGGGGAATCGAGCCGCATAACGTTGAGCGCCTGCATTTGCGGGATCGCGACCATGAACATGGCCGGGATGATCGCGAAATATTTGGCGACGTCGTTGGCGATGCTGAACGTGGTCAGCGCGCCGCGCGTCATGAGCAGCTGCTTGCCGATTGCGACCACTTCGATGATCTTCGACGGATCGGAATCCAGGTCGACCATGTTGGCCGCTTCCTTGGCGGCGACGGTGCCGCTGTTCATGGCGATGCCGACGTCGGCCTGGGCGAGGGCCGGCGCGTCGTTCGTGCCGTCGCCGGTCATGGCGACGAGCTTGCCTTCGGCCTGCTCGCGGCGGATGACGGCGATCTTGTCTTCCGGCGTGCTCTCGGCGATAAAATCGTCCACGCCCGCTTCGCGGGCAATGGTGGCGGCGGTCAGCGGATTGTCGCCGGTACACATGATCGTCTTGATGCCCATGCGGCGCATCTGTTCGAACCGCTCGCGCATGCCGGGCTTGACGGTGTCCTTGAGATAGATCAGGCCGTAGATCCGGTCGTCCACGGCGACGGCAAGCGGGGTGCCGCCGGCCGTCGCGATCGCGGCGCCGTTCGCTTCGAGGTCGCTCGGAATCGAGCCGCCCTGCGAGAGTACCCACTGCTTGACGGAGTCGACCGCGCCTTTGCGCACTTTGCGGCCGTCGGCCAGATCGATGCCGCTCATGCGCGTCTCGGCCTTGAATTCGATAAACTCGCCGCCTTCGGCCAGTTCTTCGTCGTAGACGAACCCGTTCTTTTTCATCAATTCCAGCACCGAACGGCCTTCCGGCGTCTCGTCTTGCAGCGAGCTGACCGAAGCCCAGTAGGCCGTCTCGTCTTCGCGGCTGCCCTGAACGGCGACGAACTCGCTCGCCATCCGGTTGCCGAACGTGATCGTGCCCGTTTTGTCGAGGATGATCGTATTGATATCGCCCGAAGCCTCGACCGCTTTGCCGGACATGGCCAGCACGTTGAACTGCGTGACCCGGTCCATGCCCGCGATGCCGATCGCGGACAGCAGTCCGCCGATCGTGGTCGGGATCAGGCAGACGAGCAGGGCGACGAGGATCGGGATTTCCATTTGAATGCCGAGGAAGCCCGACAGGAACGGCAGCGTGACGACGACGATCAGGAAGATCAGCGTCAAGCTGACGAGCACGGTGTTCAGCGCGATTTCGTTCGGCGTCTTCTGGCGTTTCGCGCCTTCGACGAGCGAGATCATCCGATCGAGGAACGATTCGCCGGGATCGGCGGTGATGCGCACCTTGATCTTGTCGCTGACGACTTTGGTGCCGCCGGTGACGGAGCTGAAATCGCCGCCCGCTTCCTTGATGACCGGGGCGGACTCGCCGGTGATCGCCGATTCGTCGACGGAAGCGAGTCCTTCGACGACTTCGCCGTCGCCCGGAATCATCTCGCCGGTCGTTACGACGACGAAGTCGCCTTTGCGCAGTTCGGACGCCGGCACGACCTTGATCGCGCCGCCGCTCGACACTTTGTTGGCCGCGACGTCCTGCTTCGTTTTTTTGAGCGAATCGGCCTGGGCTTTGCCGCGGCCTTCGGCCAGCGCTTCGGCGAAGTTGGCGAACAGCAGCGTCAGCAGCAGGATGACCGAGGTGACGACGTTGAACCAGCGCGGCACGGTGCCGCCGAACGCGTCCGGCACGAAGCACAGCAGCAGCGTGACGAGAAATCCGATTTCGACGACGAACATGACCGGGTTGCGCAGCATGATGCGCGGATCGAGCTTCACGAACGACTGCCGCAGGGCGGCGCTTGCGATCTCCCCGCTCAGCATGGTCTTTTTCTTATCCATAAATCAGCGTCTCCATTTCTAATTAAGAGGTTTACAGCGTCAGCTGCTCGGCGATCGGGCCGAGTACGAGAGCGGGGAAGAACGTCAGCGCGCCGACGATCAGCACGATGCCGACGAAGACGGCTCCGAACATCGCGGTGTCGGTACGGAACGTGCCGGACGATTCCGGGACCCGCTTCTTGGAAGCCAGCGAAGCGGCTACCGCCAGCAGCGTCACCATCGACAGGTAACGGCCGAAGAACATGACGATGCCCGTCGAGATATTCCAGAACGAAGTGGCGTCGCCCAGTCCTTCGAAGCCGGAGCCGTTGTTGGCCGCCGCGGACGTGTATTCGTACAGCGCCTGGGTCAGCCCGTGGAAGCCGGGATTCGAGATCGTCTCCGGATGGAGGGCGAGCGCGATCGCCGTCGGCACGAGAATCAGGAACGGCTGGATCAGCAGCGTGACCGCGATCAGCTTCATTTCCTTGCCTTCGATTTTGCGGCCGAGGAACTCCGGGGTGCGCCCGACCATCAGGCCGGACAGGAACACGGCGATGATCGCGTACATCAGCACGTTGACGAAGCCGACGCCCATGCCGCCGAAGACGGTATTGAGCATCATGTTGGCCAGCGGAACGAGCCCGCCGATCGGCGTCAGCGTGTCATGCATCGTATTGACGGCTCCGGTCTCGGCCGCCGTCGTAATGACGGAATAAAAAGCCGACTGCGCTTCGCCGAAGCGCACTTCCTTGCCTTCCATCGAGCCCTGGCTGTGTTCGATGCCGAGCGCGTTCAGCGCCGGGTTGCCTGCGCTTTCGGCGGTGAGCGACACGGTAGTCATAACAAGCAGCAGCATGAGCATGGAGACGAACAGCACGCGGCCCTGCTTGATCGAGCCGGCCATTTTGCCGTAAGCGAACGGCAGCGCGGAAGTGACGAGCAGCATGAGCAGGATTTGCAGCAGGTTGCTCAGCCCGTTCGGATTCTCGAACGGATGCGCCGAGTTGACGCCGAGGAAGCCGCCGCCGTTATTGCCCAATTCCTTGATCGCGAGAAACGAAGCGATCGGGCCGCGGGCGATCGTCTGCTGCGCGCCTTCGAGCGTGGTGGCCGTCGCGGCCGGTTCGAACGTCTGCGGCACGCCCATGAAGACGAACAGCAGTGCCGATACGAAAGCGACCGGCAGCAGCACGCGGGTCAGGGCACGGATCAGGTCGGCGAAAAAGTTGCCGGGCGCCCGGCCCGTCAAGCCGCGGATAAACGCCATGACGAGCGCGAGGCCGGTGGCCGGCGAGACGAACATGGCGAAGACGAGCACGCTGATCTGCGACAGGTAGGAGACGCCGCTCTCGCCGCTGTAATGCTGGAGGTCGGTGTTGGCCATGAAGCTGATCGCCGTGTTGAACGCGAGCGTCGGTTCCATGTTGGCGATGCCGGCCGGGTTCAGCGGCAGCAGCCCCTGGAAGCGGAGCACCAGATACACGAGCAGGATCATGACGGCGTTGCTCAGGACCAGCGAAGCGGCGTACGTTTTCCAACTTTGATTTTCTTCGCGGATCCCGCTGACTGCATGAATGAGCCGTTCGAACGGCCCGTAGATCCGGTTCAGCCGATTGGGGCCGTAATCGAACGCCGCCGCCAGGTACAGGCCGACCGGCTTCGCCAACGCTGCGGCGATCAGCAGCGTGACGGCGATTGCGAGGATGCTGATAGTAGTCACAAAACTTCCCTCCATCTGATGGGTCGGCCGGTGAAGACCGACGAACAATTTCGATTCTTGCGCTTGCACGTTCGGCGGATGCCGGGGGTCAGAACTTTTCCGGGTTGATCAGGGCATAGCCCAGATACAGAAACAGCAGGGCGACGAGGCCCGCGAGCAGCACGGTCATCGCTCTTCACGTCCTTCCCGGATCACTCGGCCGGACCAGGCGGAGAGGCCCAGAGCGGCCAGCGTCATAACGGCGAAGCCGGCGATCATTAACATGTCGGTCATGGATTCAACCTTCCTTCGGATGCAGGATATCGGGCCGGGAGCGCCGGCGGCAGGGGCCGGAACGCTGGATTCGGTCTCGCGATTCATGTCTCGTATCGTAGTCCTGCCGGCTCTGTCTGTAAAACGGGCCGAATGCGAAAAAAAGCCTTATAGGCCTTTTGGATGGTTTTTGTGTGATGTGAAGATGTTAATGATCGATATAACTCCGTTTTACAGCTTTTTTCTCCGCTTATCGCTTATTTTTACACGATTTTTACACCTTTGCAGCACATCTTTATACCTTTTTTATGCGGGTGTAACCTTACATTCACTTCTTGCGCCTCCGCATGCTCTATACTTGAAGCGAACGGAAAAGCAGGCCTTCGGGCCGACAGGAGAGCAGACGTGGACGACTTGGAGAAAAAAGGACTTCGCAGAGGCAAATTGACGTTGTTTATCGGGGCGGCTCCCGGTTCGGGCAAGACGCAGTCGATGCTGCGGGCGGCGATCCGGGAAGCGGCGGCCGGCGTCGCGGTGCGCTGCGCCGTATCCGGCGCGGAAGCGCAGTATCCCGACACGCTGGACCTGCTGCGGCACGCAGGCCTGCCGGCCGCGCCTGAACGCGGCGGCGACCTGGACGTGGACGCGCTGCTGGAAGAAAAGCCGGGGTTGGTCGTCGTGGACCGCCTCGAAGCGAGAAACGCCAAACGGGCCGTGCGGCTCAAGCGGTACATGGACGTCGAGACGCTGCTGCTGAACGGCATCGACGTCTACGCGGCGCTGAATATCGGGCACGTCGAGAGTCTCAACGGACTGGCGGGCCGGATCTGCGGCCGCCCCCTGACGGAGACGGTGCCCGACGCGTTCGTCGAACAGGCGGACGTGCTGCGCATCGCGGACGCGCCGCCCGAAGAGATTATGCGCCGGGGCGGGGCTGCGCCCCGCAGCGAAGCGTCGCTGTCCGCGCTGCGCGAGATGCTGTTCCGGTTTGCGGCGGAACGGATGGACAGCCGGCTCGACGCGTACCTGCACGGCCGCGGGGACGATTCGTCCGAGCCGTGGTCCGTGGCGGAGAAAGTCATGGTCGCCGTGGGCAGCGGCCCGTCGACGGCGGAACTGCTGCGCATTGGCCGCCGGACCGCCGCGGCGCTCAAGACGTCGTGGGTCGCCGTCCACGTCAAACAGCCCGAGCGCACCCTCGGCGCGCCGCCTCGGCTTCAAGGCGATCCCGAACGCAATCTGCGCCTGGCCGAAGAGCTGGGCGCGGAAGTCGCCGTGCGGGACGGGCGCAGCGTGAGCGGCGAACTGCTGCGTTTCGCGGAACGCCATCATATCCGGCAGATCCTCGTCGGAGAGACGCTGCGGCCGCGCCGCGGGCTGCGCCTGCGCCGGACGCTGGCCGAGGAGCTGGTGCGCGGCAGCCGCGGCATCCAGATTCGCGTCGTGCCGGCGGCCGGAAGCGCGGAGCGGCCGGAACCGGGCAGCCGACTGGCGAAGCTGCCGCCCGGCGGGCTGCCCGGCTGGGCGTCCTACGTGCTGATCACGCTGCTGACGGCGGCGATGACCGCGGTGCTGCTGCGGTACGCGGCGGTGCTGGAGATCGTCAACATCGCGCTGATCTACCTGTTTCCTGTGCTGCTGTTCGCGGTCTACGGAGGGCTCGGTCCGTCGCTGTTCGCGGCCGGCGCGAGCGTGCTGGCGCTCGATTTCTTCTTCGTCGCGCCGCAGCTGAGTTTTACCGTGTCCGATCTGCGCTACCTGATCTCGTTCGGCGTCTACCTGTCGGTGGCCGCGCTGACGTCAAGCCTCGCCGGGCGGCTCAAGCAGCAGCTGCTGCACGCGCGCCAGCGCGAAGAGCATACGGCTTCGCTGTACGCGTTCAGCCGCCAGATCGGGGCGGTCTCCGACGTCTCGTCGCTGCTGGACGGCATGACGCGCCAGCTGTCGCAGACGATCGGAGCCGAGACGTCCGTCTATTTGCCCGACGAAGACGGTCGCCTGCGCCGCGTACACGCTTCGGGCGGATTTTCCGACCACGGGGACGGCGGGGAGAGAGCCCGGGAAGAGGACGTCGTGGCGGGCCTGGTCTTCGGCGACGGGGAAGCCGCCGGCCGGGGATCGAACACGCTGCGCGAGCTGCCGGGCCGCTACATGCCGCTGCGCACCGAGGAGCGGACGTACGGCGTGCTGGCCGTCCGGCTGCCCAAGCGGGGCGACGGAAGCGACGCCGAACTGACCGGCGAGCAGCAGCGGCTGCTCGAAGCGCTATGCGACCTGGCGGCCGCCGCCATCGCCCGCTTCAAGCTGGCCGAAGAAGCGAAGCTTGCGCATCTGACGGCAGAATCGGAGCGGCTGCGCACCGCGATTCTCGATTCGGTGTCGCACGAGCTGCGAACGCCGCTTGCGACGATCGTCGGCTCGGCGACGGGATTGATCGACAACGACGACCTTTTTTCGCGGGAAGACCGGATGGAGCTGCTGGAGACGATCCGGAGCGGCGCGATGCGCATGAACCGGCTCGTGCAAAATTTGCTTGGGATGGTGCGGCTGGAGAGCGGCATGCTGACGCTGCGCCGGGAATGGTGCGACGTGCAGGACCTGATCGGGGTGGCGCTTGCGCAAATCCGCGATATCCGCGGAAGCCGGGAATTGTCGCTCCGCGTTCCGGACGACCTCCCGATGGTGCGGGGCGACGAGGTGCTGCTGGAGCAGGTGCTCGGGAACGTACTGGGCAACGCGATCAAGTACGGGCCGGACGGCAGCACGATCGGGCTCGAAGCGCGGGCGCAGGGCGGGATGCTGATCCTGTCCGTCTCGGACGAAGGGCCGGGCATTCCGGAAGGGGAACGGCAGCGCGTGTTCGAGAAGTTTTACCGGTCCGATTCGACGCGGCAGGTGTCGGGAACGGGTCTGGGCCTTGCGATCTGCAAAGGCATCGTCGACCTGCACGAAGGCACGATCACCGCCGCGCCGAGAACGGACGGCCGATCCGGGACGATCGTCTCGATTCGGCTGCCGGCCGCGGACACGCCGAAACTGCCGGAAGCGGGGCATGACTTTCGGCCCGGCGCAGAGAGGGGAATGAACGATGACGAATGAGAACGGAGCGGGCGCGCGCATCCTGATCGTGGACGACGAGCCGCAGATCCGCAAGCTGCTTCGCGTGACGCTTGCCGCGCACGGGTACGCGGTGCACGAAGCGGATACGGGGGAAGAAGGCGTGCTGCAGGCGTCGATGCACGCGCCGGAGCTGATCGTGCTCGATCTGGGCCTGCCGGACCTGACGGGCATGCAGGTGCTGGAACGCATCCGCGAATGGTCGGTCGTCCCGGTCATCGTGCTCACGGCCAAAGACCGGGAAGAAGACAAAATCGCCGCGCTGGACGCGGGGGCGGACGATTACGTGACCAAGCCGTTCGGCATGGGCGAACTGGTCGCGCGGATCCGCGTCGCGCTGCGCCACGCGTTGAAGACGGCGGAAGAGCCGGTCATTCGCAGCGGGGGACTTGCGATCGACCTGGCGCAGCGCATCGTCGAACGGCATGGGGAGCGGGTCAAGCTCACGCCGACCGAATACGATCTGCTTAAGGCGCTGGCGCATAACGCGGGCAAAGTAGTCACGCAGCGCCAACTGCTGCAGCAGGTCTGGGGCAGCCGGCACGACGAAGGCGACAGTCATTATTTGCGGATCTATATCGGGCATCTGCGCAAAAAGCTCGAAGAAGATCCGTCCCAGCCCCGGCTGATCGTAACCGAACCTGGAGTCGGATACCGCTTCCTGGTTCAGGAATGATATAATGGAGAAACGTTTCAACGCTTAAATTCGCAATGCGGAATAGGGTGATGGGGAATGGATGCTTTAGATGTAAAGATTCTGAGATTACTGCAGCAAAATGCTCGCATGAACGTAACGTCGTTATCGCAGGAGCTGTCGCTCAGCCGTCCGAGCGTGGCCGAGAGGCTGCACCGGCTGGAAGAGCGCGGCGTGATCGAAGGCTATATGGCGCGCGTGTCTCCGCAGGCCGTAGGCCGCGATACGCGGCTCGTGCTGCAAATTTCCGATCTTCGGATTCCCGCGCAGCAGTTTGAGCGGTGGGCCCAGTCCGAACCGGACATCGTGGAATGCCACCGGGTGACGGGCAATGCCAGCTATTTCCTGCAGGCTGCCGTTGCCGGTACGCCGGGGTTAAAAGAATTGGTCGATCGCCTGATGGACTTCGGCAGCGTGCAGACGTCGGTCGTGCTGGCTTCGCCGGTCGCTTCCCGTCCCATGCTGCCTCCGAACGCTGCGGAGCTTGAGCAGAGCCGGCAGCTTTAGTCCTGAGAAGCCGGAGTGCGGCAGCGCGCTTTTTATGCAAAAACCGGAAGATGCGTCACGCCCACTTCGTCCCTTTGCGGGAGCCGGAGCCGGGCGGTCGCGCTTCCGGTTTTTGTGCGTGTGGTACACTGGTAAGGTCGAAAAGAGACGGAACATTCAAGAATGCGGGGGATACCGATGAAATTGCTGACGCTGAACGCCCACTCGTGGCACGAAGAAAACCAGCTGGAGAAGCTCGACCAACTGGCCGAATTTATCGGGGAGCGCGGCTTCGACGTCGTGGCCCTGCAGGAGATCAACCAGCCGATGAACGGCGTACCGGCGTCCGGTCCGTCGATGGAACGTTACGTCGAAGGGGAAGCCGGGCTTGTCATTCGCGAAGGCCATTTCGTGCTCGCGCTGCTGGAGCGCCTGCAGACGCCTTATTACTGGACGTGGATTCCGACGCACGCCACGTTCGGCCGTTACGACGAAGGCCTGGCCGTACTGAGCCGGATGCCGATCACGGAAGCGTTCTGCGCCCGGGTGTCGGCGCTCGAAGATTATGACAACCACAAGACGCGCCGCCTGCTCGTCGTTCGCACGTCCGCAGAGGCCGAGCCGGAGCGGTCGTTCCGGGCGGCAAGCGGCCATTACGGCTGGTGGAACGACGCGATCGAACCGTTCCGCGGCCAATGGGACCGGACCGAAGACGTGTTGGCGGAGCTTCGGGCCGGCAGCGAACCGCTGTATCTGCTCGGCGACCTCAACAACGTGGCGCAGATCCGCGGCGAAGGCTACGATTACGTTATGGAGCGCGGCTGGTGCGATTTGCACACGGCCGCCGCGGAAAAAGACGAAGGTTCGACCGTGCTCAAAGCGATCGCCGGCTGGTCCGACAACGAGCGCCCGCTGCGAATCGACTACATCTTGTCGAGCCGCCCGGTCGCCGTCAAGAAGTCCGAAGTCGTGCTCGACGGCCGCAACGGCCCGGTCGTATCGGATCATTTCGGCGTGGCGGCGGAGCTGGAATAAGCCATAAGCGTGAAAAAAAGCCCTCGAAAGCGGATAGATTCCGCGGCTTCGGGGGCTTTTGGCATGGAGAGAACATGGAGAAAAAAGGGTGGGACTTGGGGCCGGCATGGCGCCGGGCCTTTCGGCTTGGATGTCGCTGAGCCGCTCAGGCTTTCGGCCGGCTCGGGCGGTACATTCCGATCGAAGCCGGAGCCGTGTCGATAAAGCCGAAATGGCGGTACAGCGCGTCGGCCGGCGTATCGGCGATGAGGCTTACGAACGAGCCGGGCGGCACGTTTTTCTCCAAATAGCGCTCGATCTCCGCCATGACGCGTCGGCCGAGGCCGCGGCGCTGCATGGACGGATGCACGACGATGTCGGAGATCAGGTAAGCGCAGCCGCCGTCGCCGAGCACGCGTCCCATGCCGACGAGCCGGCCGTTTTCGCGCAGCGTGACCGCGAACAGCGAATTGGGCAGGCCGCGGCGCGCCGCTTCCGGCGTGCGCGTGCTCATACCCGCCGCGACGCGCAGTTCGATATATTCGTCGGGCTGGGGTACCTCGTAAGCGAGGACGATATCGTGCGAATGTTCCGGTTGGGTCATGGTAAGGCTCCTTCTGTCGGGATTGGGCTTGGCATCGGTTCACACGGGAACGGGAATCAGTTGGCGAACAAGAAACATCGGGAAAAGAAATAAAATCGTGCGAGATCGTACTAATTGTACGAAATCATGCGAAATCGAAATTTCTCCTCGGTACTTGCTCCGCACCCGCATAAAAGTTGACTTTATGATCACTTTTCAGCCCAAAAAACGACGGACAAGCGAAAAAGTGATCATTTTACTCACATTTTTGCAAGTTTTTCCGGGATAAGAGCCTTTTGAAGCGAAAAAGCGATCAGAATGACCACATTTCGCGTGACAGCGGCGTTTTGGCTTAAAAATGTGGACGAAATGCACACATTTTCGAATGCAAGGCAGACGTTCCTGAACCGCCGCCGATCCGGGGCAAGCCCGGCCGACGGTTCGCGCTCTGTCCGCCCGGTGTCCGGCCGCTTCAGCGAGTCCGATCAGCCCTGCCGAAGCGTGAACAGATCCCGCAGCGCGTTGTCGGACAGCTCGGTGATCCAGCCTTCCGAGCCGGCGATGACGCTGTCGCTGAGCTGCTGCTTGCTCTCCAGCATGTCGTCGATCCGCTCTTCCAGCGTGCCGATCGAGATAAATTTGTGCACCTGGACGTCCTTCGTCTGGCCCATCCGGTAAGCCCGGTCGGTCGCCTGGTTCTCGACGGCCGGGTTCCACCAGCGGTCGACGTGGAACACGTGATTGGCCGCCGTCAGGTTGAGACCGACGCCACCGGCTTTGAGCGACAGGATGAATACGGCCGTCGTCTCGCCGGCGGGCTGATCCTGCGCCTGAAACTGCTCGATCATGCGCTCGCGCATCGTTCGCGGCGTGCTGCCGTTCAGGTACAGCACATTCTCGCCGAGTTCTTCGCCGAGGACGCGCTGCATCATTTCGCCCATGCCGATGTACTGGGTGAAGATCAGGCAGCGCTCGCCTTCGGCCCGCAGCTCTTTGACCATCGCGACGAGCCGCGACAGCTTGGCCGACTGCTCGATCAGCGTATCGAGATCCGGCGCGTCTTCCGGCTCGGTCGCAGTCGATTCGCCCGCGGTCAGCGCCGGATGGTCGCACAGCCGCTTGAGCTGCGTCAGCGCGGACAGGATCGCGCCTTTGCGCTTCATGCCTTCAAGCTGCGGCATTTCTTTGAGCAGCTGCTTGACGACCTGCTCGTACAGGACGCTCTGCTCCGGGGTGAGATGGATATACGTCTTCATCTCGTTTTTCTCCGGCAGGTCGAGCTGGATATTCGGGTCTTTCTTTTTGCGGCGCAGCATGAACGGTTTGACGAGCTTTTGCAGTTCGCCGATCTTTTCTTCGTTTTGCTCTTTCTCGATCGGGTTCGCAAACCGGTCCTGAAAAGCTTTCGGCCCGCCGAGATAGCCCGGCACCATGAAGTCGTAGATCGACCACAGCTCGGACAGCCGGTTCTCGATCGGCGTGCCGGTCAGCGCGATCTTGTGCAGCGCGCGGAAGCTGCGGATCGCCGTGGACTGCTTCGTCTGCGCGTTTTTGATCGTCTGGGCTTCGTCGAGGCAGATCGTCAGCCAGTTGAAGCCGCGCAGCAGGTCCTGGTCGAGCGCGGACGTCGCGTAGGACGTCAGGATCACGTCGGCGTCGGAAGCCGCCGCGGCGAACGCTTCGCCGGTCCGGCGTCCGCTGCCGTAGTGCAGCATGACGCGCAGATCCGGCGCGAAGCGGGCGATTTCTTTCTGCCAGTTGCCCAGCAGGGACGTCGGGCAGATGATCAGGGAAGCTTCGAGCGGATAGGAACCGGGACGGATGATGCCGTCGTCCTGAGGCAGCCAGCCGGAAGCGGCGGGACCGGCCGGCCCGGCCGAAGCGGAGCGCGGCTGCGCCGCGCCGGTTCCGCGAGCGCCTGCGCGGGGCGGCGTGCGGACATCCGCGTAGGCCTCCGAAGCCGCGCCGCGCGAGGCTGCGCCTGCGC
>NZ_VPFK02000033.1:0-22227 GCF_008634075.2 Saccharibacillus sp. WB 17
AAGCAGCGGCCGGGCCGCGTCGGCGGCTTCGCCCGGGGCCGCCCCAGCGCGCGGCTCGGCAGCGCCGGCCGGAACGCCGGGGGCTTGCGCGTCACCGGCCGAGTCGGCCGAAGCCGCGACAGCCGCCTGATCGACGCGCTCGGGCACGGCGACGCGGGGCGCCGCTTCCCTCGGAGCCGCTCCGGCTCCGTAAGCCTCGCGCCAGGCTTCCGGATGCCAGATGCCGTATTCGCGCATCTCCGCGCGGCAGCGGCCGAAGATCGGGGCCGCCGGACCGTCGGCCAGAATCGTGCCGTCGCCCCGGAACAGGACGACCCGGTCGACCCAGTCCAGCACTTCTTCGAGCCGGTGCTCGACGATGATGACCGTCCGGTCTCCGGAGACGCGGCGAACGGCGTCCCAGATCGTGCGCCGCCCTTCCGGGTCCAGCAGCGCGGACGGCTCGTCGAGCAGCAGCGTGTCCGGCGCGAGCAGCAGCACCGACGCCAGCGCCAGGCGCTGCTTCATGCCCTGCGACAGCGAGCCGATCGCGACGTGCGGATCGGGCAGGTCCAGCCCGACTTTGCGCAGCACCTGTTCGATCAGCGGCCGCATCCGCGGCGCGGGCACTTCCAGATTCTCCAGCACGAAAGCCAATTCTTCGTCGACGTAAGGCATGCAGAACTGCGTGTCGGGGTCCTGGAACACGATGCCCGCCGAATCCGGCACGATCAGCCGCTCCGCCTTGAGCGGCACTTCCGTAATCCGCGGGATGATGCCGCCGAGCACCTGCAGCAGCGTGGATTTGCCGCAGCCGCTCGGGCCGAGCAGCAGCACTTTTTCGCCGCGGCGGATTTGCAGCGACAAATCGCGAAACAGCAAGTCCGGCGTGCCGGGAAATTTCAGCCGCAGCTTCTCCGCTTCGGCGGCGTATTCGATTGCGGCCTCCGGTTGTTCAGCGATCAAGCGCATCGTATTCCTTCCTCTCTACCGGCCGCAGCGACTGGGTGACGCCAGCTTTTTCGAGCAGTTTCGCCAGACCGTACATCAGGTACCCGGCGATAACGAAGGCGCTGATCGTCCGCAGCGAATATTTCAGAATAAGCAGCCACGTCGCGTATTCCGTGACGTACCCGTAATAAATGTCCGCCAACAGCGAGCCGGCGGCCGCCGCGATGCCGGCAAGGCCCGCGACGAAAGCGCCGGCTTTCCGGTAACGGAACGCCGCGAAGACCAATTCGGCGCCCAGCCCCTGCACGACGCTGTAGAGCAGCAGTTGGATGCCGTAGGCGCTGCCGAACGCGATCTCCAGATGCGCCGCCGCGATCTCGGCGATCAGAGCGACGCCGGGCTTGCGGATCAGCAGAAACGCAAGCGTCGAAGCGGCGAACCACATGCCGTAGACCAGCTCGTCCGACTGGACGAACAGCAGTCCCGCGATGCTCGATACCGAAGCCCACACATGGTAGACGACGCCCAATACGAGCGATACGACGACTGTCACCAACACGTCGGTCAGCGTCAATCCTTTGCGCCGCGAAGGCGCCTTTTCACTTTTGATACCCATTGTCCCATTCTCCCCGCTCATAGTCGTTTGCTGCGGTAACGACGAGGGTTCGCCCGGCATTTCGCTGCCGGAAGCGCAAAAAAGCGGCTTCCCGGCATAAAAATGCGCAGAAAGCCGCCGATTTCACGGACGGATACGAATTCTCTACGCTGGCATGATCCAGATCAGATTAACGGTCAGAAGCGGTCAAACGGCTTCAATCTCAGTCCGGCTCGCCCGGACCCCCGTATCGTTATGCAGTTGCTTTTCACCCTACACCTTTTGGCGCGGCGACGCAACAGCGAATTTCCGCATGCGCCGCTTAGATAGGTCTCTTACTTCATGCCGCGCCGCAAAATCCGCAGCATAACGGCCTGCACGAGCCGGTCCGGCAGACGCTTTTTGAACCAGACGAGCGCGGCCGCCCCGCGCGGCAGCACATAGCGAAAACGGCCGCGGCCCCGGCGCCCAAGCGCAAGGTCCACCGCGAGCTTCGCCACGTCGCGCGGATCGCCGCCGCCCTGCGCGCTGGCGCGCGACATGTCCAGCATCCGCTGCAGCGCCGCTTCGTTCGGCGAATGCTCCGCCCGGTGAATGCCGGCGAAGCCTTTGTCCCAGATATCCGTCTTGTACGAAGCCGGTTCGAGCACGTAAGTGCGGATGCCGTGCGGAGCCGTCTCAAGAGCCAGCGATTCGCTGAAGCCTTCGATCGCGAACTTGGACGAGACGTACGGCGCGTAGCCGGGCAGGCCGATCGCGCCGCTGACGCTGCTCATCTGGATGATGCAGCCGCTTCCGGCCTCGCGCATGTAAGGGACGACCGCGCCCGTCATGGCGATCAGGCCGAACACGTTGACCGCGAACTGCTCTCTCCAGCCTTCCATCGGCACTTCGCCGATGAATCCGCCCATCGCCAGCCCCGCGTTGTTGACGAGAATATCGATCCGCCCGAACGCTGCGCCAATGTCCGCCACCGCTTCACTCACGCGTGCGTCGTCGCATACGTCAAGCGCCACCGTGAAGATCAGGCCCGACACCGGCCCGGTGCCGAGCGGACTCAGACCGCGCGGTTCGGTCTTCTCCCCGGCGCTTCCGCTCCGATTCCGGACGGCTTCGGCTTCAGGTTCTGCGTCCCTGCCCGCTGCGACTTCCGCCCCCGCGGCGCGGTCGGCTTCCCGCGCCGCGGCCAGCAGACGCTCCGCTGCTTCCGGCCGCCGCATGCAGGCCGCCACGCGCACGCCTTCCGACGCCAGCCCGATACAGATATGCAGGCCGAACCCGCTCGACGTGCCTGTCACGATCGCCGTTTTATTTTTCGTATCGATGTTTCGGCGCTGCTCCTTCACTTTGACCGCTCCCCATTTGTCAATTTTCATTACATTATACGTTTGCTTGCTTTACATAATATCGGCAAGGTGATAGCGTTGATCTATTCCCCTTACGAACGGACTCCTCTTCTGGATCTATCTGTTTACCTTTTCATTTATTATTGATCATGGAAATAAAGCTCTCTTTATTTCTTTTTTTGTTCTGTTTTATGTAAAAAATATGAAAAGGAGGATTTATTATGATAAATCCAAAGCTCCAACCTGCCACGCCCGGAATCAAAGCCGTTTTTGTCGGAACCAGTTCGCCGCGCGAGTGCGGATTGGCCGTTTTTTCCCAGGATATGATGAGCCAGTTGGCCCTACTGGGCGACTTCGCTCCCCCGTCCATTATAGCGGTAGAAGACGAAAGAGCGTATGCGTACGGCAGCGAAGTGATCGGCAAAATCGCGCAGAACCGGCTTGATGATTATTTACGGGCCGCGGACGACCTCAACCGGAGCGACGCGGACGTCGTCGTCATCCAGCACGAATTCGGCATCTACGGCGGCGAAAACGGCAGCCATATTCTCGATTTCGCCGCGGCGCTGCACATTCCGTTCATCGTCATTTTTCATACCGTGCTGGCCGCCCCGTCTTCGGAGCAGCGCCGGATCATGCAGGAACTGGCCGCGCTCAGCTTCAAGGTCGTCACGATGGCGCGCAACAAAATCGCCGATTTGACCGACGTGTACGACATCTCGCCGACCAAAATCGAGATGCACCATCACGGCGTCCCGACCGTGCAGACGGAGAGCCGCGAGCAGCTGAAAGTCCGTTACGGGCACGACGGACGCCAGATCCTGTCCACCTTCGGCTTCCTCAGTCCCGGCAAAGGCATCGAATATGTCATCGAAGCGATGAGCCGCGTCGTGCTTACCCATCCCGAAGCGCTGTACATCATCTGGGGCCGTACCCACCCTAGCATCAAGCGCCGCGAAGGCGAAGTGTACCGGGAAAGTCTTCAGCAGCGGGTCGCGGAACTGGGCCTCGGCGCAAACGTTCTGTTCGTGGACAAGCATCTGTCGCAGGAAGAAGTCGTGCAGTCGCTCGTCATGTCGGACATCTACCTTACCCCGTACTTGGGGCAGGATCAGGCGGTCAGCGGCACGCTCGCGTTCGGCATCGGCTACGGACGGGTCGTTATCTCGACGCCTTACCGCTATGCGCAGGAGATGCTGGCGGACGGACGGGGACTGCTGGCGGAGTTCCGGGATTCGGTCTCGCTGGAAAAACATATTCTGAGCGTGTTCGATCAACCGGAGCTCAAAGCGGAAATGGAGCGCCGGACGCTCCAGCTCGGAAGCACGATGCACTGGAACCATATCGCCGGCGAATACGCGGCGCTGCTGCGCACCTGCTCCGCCAAAGGAAGTGCCGTTTGAACACCGCCCCGAACCCCGACGCACTCTCCCTGTCGTACCTGCGCCGGCTGACGGACGATACCGGCATTTTCCAGCATACCAAATTCGGCGTGCCCGACCGTTTCCACGGTTATACGTCGGACGACAATGCCCGGGCGCTGATCGCCGCCGCACTCTCCCACGCGGCGCAGCCGGGCGAGACGACGCTGGATCTGGCGCATACGTATACGGCTTTTCTGTATCATGCGCAAAATGACGACGGCAGCTTCCGGAACTTCATGAATTACGACCGCTCGTTCGCGGAGACGATCGGTTCCGAAGACTGCCAGGGCCGCTGCGCCTGGGCGCTCGGCTCCGCGATCGCGGACAGTCCGCTGCCGGACAATCTGCAAAATACGTGCAAATACATGCTGAACCGCGCGCTGCCGCATCTGGAGGAGATTCGTTCGCCGCGGGCGATGGCTTACGCCCTGATCGGCCTGACTTCGATACTGGACGCTCCCGGGGCGCTGCTCTACGCGTTTCCTTACGGAGACGCGGACGCGCCGGACCCCGATTTTCTGCCGCGCACGCGGATCGAAGCGCTGGTCGACAAGATGGCCGGCCGGCTGCTCGGCAGCTACCGGAAGTACCGCAGCGACGATTGGCACTGGTACGAAGATTCGATCACGTACGGCAACGCCATGCTGCCCTGGGCGCTGCTCAAAGCGTCCCGGCTGCCGAACCGGACGGAGTACGCGGACGTCGCGCGGGAAAGCCTTGATTTTCTGCTGCAAAAAACGTCCGCGCCCGAAGGATATTTCAAGCCGATCGGCAGCGACGGCTGGTACGTCCGGGGCGAAGCGCCGGCGCCGTACGACGAACAGCCGATCGAAGCGTCCGAGACGCTGCTCGCCTGCCTGGAAGCTTACACTCTGCTGGGCGATCCCGCTTACCGCGCATTTGCGGTCCGCTGCTACGACTGGTTCCACGGCAGCAATTCGCTGCGCAAATCGCTGATCGACGCCCAGACGGGTGCCTGCTACGACGGGCTGCATGCCTACGGCTTGAACCTGAACCAGGGTTCCGAGAACATCGTGTCCTACTGCATGGCCCAGGCCGCCATGCGGTCGCTGCGGCATGACGAGCAGGCCGCCGCGGCCGGAGGCCGACGCTCATGAGCGTGCTGCGAAGCGAACGGACGCCCCGAACGTGCGAAGAACTGCTGCGCGATTACGTGCCGGCCGAGACCAAAGGCCGCAAAATTGTGTTTGAAGGCGTAGACGGACGAGACGTGTACAATATTACGGCCCCGTTCCGAAACGAAGGCGAATGGTATATGGCGGGACGGGTGGAAGAACGGAATTCCGAAGATTCCGAAGTCGTCTTTTTTACGGCCAAGGACGGAATCTGGAAGCCCAAAACCGATCTGCCGCGCTTCCGCCTGCAGGACCCGTTTATTACGCGGCTCGAAGGCGAATGGATCATGGGCGGCGTGCAGCTGCATTTCTCCAAAGAACCCGAACGCAAAATCGACGGCTGGCGCACCGTGCTGTACCGGGGAAGCGTGCTGCACGATTTGACGCACGTCAAGTCCGGTCCGTGGAACATGAAAGATATCCGGCTGACGCCGCTGATCGACGGCACGGTCGGCTTCTTCTCCCGGCCTTTCGGCGTGGAAGGACGGGTGGCCGTTATCGGATTCAATATCATCCGATCGTTCGAGGACCTGTCCGAGACGATCTTCCTGCACGGCCATCTGTTCCGGGACCAGTTCGTCAAGGAAGAATGGGGCGGCGCGAACGAGATCCATATGCTGAGCAACGGCATGCTTGGCGTGCTCGGCCATATTTCGCGCCGCGACGCGGACGGCATGCTGCATTATCATGCGATGACGTTCGGGCTCAACCCTTGGACGCTGGAAAAAACAGAGCTGAAGATCGTCGCGGTGCGCGGCGATTTCCCCGACGGTCCGGCCAAGCGCCCCGATCTGGTCGACGTTATCTTCAGCGGCGGGCTGATCCGCGAAGCGGACGGCCGGGCGGTGCTGTACGTCGGCGCAAGCGACACGGAAGCGTACAGCCTCGAGCTGCACGATCCGTTCCTCGAGTACGAACAGCTGCCCGCCGTCTGCGCCGAAGATCCGCACGGCCTCACAAAAAGCTGAAGCACGCACCAAAAAGACCTCCGGAAAGTTCCGGAGGTCTTTGGGTTTCCTGCGTATCGGGCCCGGCCGTATAGCCGTCGTCCGCTGTGCAAGAAAATATGTAGGCTTCGGGCGCGGGATATCCGCCTCGGCGGACACAGGCGCACTGTGCATACGGGTGCCGCATCGTGCATATATGGTCGATCATTATGGACGTTGAAAAGAAATCAGAACCACAATTCGCTTTGTTCGGCCGCTTTGACCCGGCGCAAACGGTTGCGGAAAATGGCATTGCCCCCGGTACGCCCCGCGCCGCAGCGAATCCGTCTTTTGATTAACATGATCGTTCCTCCTTCCTCATTCCCGCGCTATCGCGTCTAATAGAATGAAAGCTAACGAATCATTACCCCGCGGTGTGACGGTCTAAACAGCACGGCGGAATAACTTATCGTGTCGGCAGGAGGAACTTTCGCCCCGCGAGCGGGGTCAGCGTATTTCGGACGGGCTTTTGCCCGTATACTGCTTGAACTGGCGGCTGAAAAAAAAGATGTCCCGGTAACCGAGCGCTTCCGCCACTTCCGTGACGTTCATGCCGGCATGGCCGAGCAGATGCTGCGCGCGTTCGATCCGCATGCGGATAATGTACGACTGCACCGAGGCCCCGACCAGCTCTTTGAATTTGGCGGAAAAATATCTCGGTGACAACCCGGCCCGCGCGGCCAGATCTTCGACCCGGTGGGCAAGGCTCGGATGCTGCCGGACGTAGTTGGCCGCTTCGTGCACGACCTCGTACAGATGGTTGCTGCCCCGGCGTTCCGACGGTTGTTCGCGGTCGCCGCGCAGCAGTTGGATCATCATCTGCTTGAGCAGCAGCTTCGCTTCTTCTTCGGCTCCGTACGCTTCGCTCAGCAGCAGGCGGACGTAACGCGACAGCAAATATTCGAAGTCGACCGTCTCGTCCAGCATGCGGTACGCATGCGGAATATCGGTCGTCTCTCCTTCGATATTGAAATGGATATACGTCAGCACAAGCGGCTTCTGCGGATTATGCGTGGCGCTCGTATGGTCGCCCGGCCGGAACAGGAAACAGCTTCCTTTGCCGATCTCGTGCGGTTCGTCGTTCAGCAGCAGCCGCCCTTCCCCGCTCCAGACGTAGAACAGGTCATAGTTCTGGAGCGGCTGCTCGCGTTTTTGCCATTTCCAGCCCGGTTCGCACGCGATCTTCGCGACGTAGGGCGTCAAAATAAAAGAGGATGGCGGCACGTTCAGCAACGGTACCCGCTCCTTTCTTTGTGTAAAAGTAATGGAGGATGCCGGCGGACAAGCCGCGCGGCATCCGAACAGGCCCGGCCCGGAAAACGGACCGGACGAACGGACAGCGAACGGAGAGGGCCGACGGCGAAGCGCCCGTCAGCCCCGTTCATCGGGCCCGGCTTTCTCCGCGTCCTGCCGCCGCTTGGCCCGTTCTTCGGCTTCGCGCCGGGCCTGCTCGCGGCTCTCTTCGTACGTCCACAGCGAGACTTCGCGCTCCCCGTCCGAAGCGGCCGGCGCTTGCGGCGGCCCGGCGGCGGAACGTTGCCCGCCGGTATCCGGCGAAGCGGAAGAGAGTTCCGGGCCTCCGCGCCCGCCGGAATCAGGCGGCCCGGAACCCGGCTCACCGTCCGTTTCCGGGCCCGCGGCAATCAGCCGGTTGTAATAATCGTGGATATACGGCCGACGCCCGCCTTTTTGCACGAAGCGCCAGTCTTTCTCCACGTTGAGTCTGACCCGGTACAGCATGTCGAGCAGCTGCGGAATTTCTTCCGGCGACAGGCCGCGCAGCGAAGATTGATCCGCGTATTCGCCTTCGTCGCGGATGAACAGATACGCCGATTTGCCCGTCTCGGTCGGGTAGACCCGCTTGTCCTTGCGCAGGTTGGGCGCTTCGCGCAGTTCGATCAAGCCGTCGTCCGCCAGCTTCCCCAGCGCACGCGAAGCGGCGGCCCGCTTGACCTTGAGCCGGTCCGCCACCGTGCCGGCCGGCTCGCCGGGATATTCGCACACGAACGTCAAATACAGATCCAGTCCCCGGGACAGCTTCAGATGCTTGAATTCGATACTGCTGATCGCTTCGGAACAGCGGGCGATGGCTTCGATCTCGCGGAGCACTTCCTTCACGGCGCATTCCTCCTTCTTCGTCGGGCAAACATTCATTCCCATTATACCAGAAAGAAACGCTTTGCATGCGGGTCAAAAACCGAAATCCTGACACCGGCTGCGGCGCGGCCGGGCGGCGGGTTTGATGAAAGAGGCCACAAGCGGTTACAATGCGGTTAATGGTTCCGGCCTGTCCGGATCTTTACCGACAAGGAGGCTGCACATGCTGGAAAATATCAATACGGATTCCGTCGTTGCCGGAATCGATATGGGCGGCACCAATGTCCGCATCATGATCGCCGACCTTGCGGGCGAAGTGCGCGCCTACGTCAAAGTCGAAGCCGATCTGCTGCCCAAGCGGCGAACCGACGCCGCCCCGCTCGTGGAGCAGATGCTCGAAGCGCTGGCCCAGGCGGAATGCCGGGCGGAAGACGTCGCGTTCGTCGCCGCCGGCATCGCCGGGTTCGACGACGAAGCCGACCGGGCGTGGGCCGAACGGCTGACCGCCGGATTCGGGCTGGCGTGCCCGAGCCGGGCCGTGAACGACGCGGTCATCGCGCACCGCGGAGCGCTCGCCGGCGGCTCGGGCATTCTCGTCGCCTCGGGCACGGGCTCGATCCTGCTGGCGCATACGGAACGCGGCCAATGGCTGCGCAATTACGATTTCGGCCATTACGCGGCCAGCGGCGCCCGCTTCCTCGGGTACGAGACCGTCTACGACGCGCTGGCCGGACGGGAGACTCCCGGCGACGCCGCTCTCGTGCGCGACATGCTGCGCTTCTTCCGCGCGTCCGATCTGCGGGAACTGGCGGAATCCGCCAGCCGCGGCTTCGGGCTCTCGCCGGAGCGCCGCGACCGGCTGTTCGGCTTGTTCGCGCCGGTCGTGACCCGCCATGCGGAAGCCGGCTCGCCGATCGCCGTCCGCGTCTGCGACGAAGCGCTGCGGCAGATCGGCGTCGGCTCCGACCTGCTGGCCGCTTTCTTCGACGGACCGGACATTCCGGTCTCCCAGACCGGCAGCGTCGCGGGCAGCGGCTACATGCTGGGCGGCCTGCAGGACATGGTCTGCTCGCAGCCGGGCCGCCGCTTCCGCTGGACCGCGCCCCGCCTGACGCCGGCGGCGGGCGCGATCCTGATCGCCTACGAATCGCTCGGCTTGTCGTACGGCGACAGCATGGCCGACGCGCTGGAGAACAGCCCGCACTCGCGGCTGTAAGCGCCGCCCGCCTCGTCCGTTCTCCGCCGACGCCCGGTTCGATGCCGCGGCGTTCGGCGCGGACGCAGAGCGCCGAACGCCCGCGGACGCCTTCCCGAAGCAAAAAGGCCGGTCCCGGCGCCGCTTTCGCGCGCCCGGCCCGGCCTTTTCTTTTTACCCCCGACCATCAAGGTCCGCCTACTTCTCCAGCCCGTTCATGAAATACCCGATCGCTTCGTCCAGATCTTGCGGCAGCGCTTGATCCGCCCCGATCCCAAGCTCCGTACGCAGGTCGCGCTCCACCGCTCCGCGATCCGGCCCGTGCCGCAGCACCTGCCGCGCCAGCAGCTCGTACCGCCGCACGTCCTCGTAGAACGCTTCGCGCGATACCGGGCGGCCGTGGGACTCGACGAGCACGTCCGCGCCGTAAGCGAACACGGTATCGAGCAGCGCCAGGAACTTGCCGGTCGTATATTTCATCGGACCGCCGTACACGGAAGGCGCCAGCGCGTCCCCGAGAAACAGCGTCCCTGCTTCCTTCACGTACACGACGCACGAATCCGCCGAATGGTCGCCGCCCACGTAGCGGATTTCGCACGTCAAGCCGCCCAGATGCACGTCGATAAACCGCTCGAACACGATGTTCGGTTCCTCGACCCGGATCCGGCCCAGGTCGCCTTCGTACTCGGCGCGCATATCGGTCCGGGTCTGCTCGCTCATGACGCCTTCGTCGATCAGGCGCCCGAGCGTCTCTTCGTTCCACTGAAGCCCCGCGAAGCCGCGCAGCATCTCGGCTGTCTGCCGCTGCGCGATCGCGGGCAGGCTCCACTCGGACAAGCCGAAAGAATGGTCCCAGTGGTGATGCGTCAGCACCATAACGTCCGGGCTGCGCACGCCTTCCTGGGCCAAATAATCGCGGAACGCGGCGGCGTGCGCGGGCGAGTTGCCCCCGTCGATCAGCAGCGTCCGGCTGCTGCCCGCCACGGCCGCGAGCAGCGGACGGTCCGTGCCGGACTCCGCGTGCATGACATAAATATGTTCACTGATGCGTTCAAATTCGGACATGATTGTAACCTCCAAAAGTGCGAATGGACAAATAAAAAAAACTGACGTTGAACATGGATCAAGATCAAACGGCCCGCTGCCGCTCCGGCGCGGACGTCATTGTTTATTTTACCATTTCCCGGCCTGCGCACCAACCGCTTCGGGCGGGGCCATCCGGCTTGGACTGCAATCGCGGCTTCCGCGCCGGGGTCGGCTCGCCTCCCATCGGGTAAAAAACACGTAAGCTTGAACCTGCGAACTCTGCGAACTCTGCGAACCTGTGAACCCCAAGCCGCTTCGCGGCGCACAGGTTGGCTAAATGTACACCTATACGCAAGCCCAAGGAGGATATTTATGCGAACCTATACCCCTAAAAAGCTCGCCGCACTCCTGCTCCTGCTGCCGCTCGCGGCTTGTTCGGGCCAGACCGGCGCTCCCGCCGGATCGGTTCCGGCCGGGCAGTCGCCCGTGCAGACGCCGAACGCGGGCAGCGAGACCGGCGAAGGAACGGACCCGAATGAAGCGAACGGAACGGACGGAGCGAACGGGAAGACCGAACCCGGGGCGGACGGCGCCGCGGCGGATACCGATAACGACGGGGAAAACGGGACTTCGGGCGGCATCGACGGTGCAAACAGCGGCGGCAGCGTGACCGACGGCCTGACCGGAGAGACGGAGATCGCCGCGGACAGGCTGGAGACGCCGTGGGAGATCCAGTTCGCCGGCGATACGGTCTACATGACGCTGCGCGGCGGTTCTATCGCCAAAGTCTCCGGCGCCCGGCAGACGGTGCAGCCGGTCTCGCTCGACCCCGGCGTGCTGGAAGCAGGCGAAGGCGGGATGCTCGGCTTCGCGTTGGCGCCGGACTTTGCGGAGTCGCGCGCAGCTTACGTCTACCATACGTACGGAGAAGGCGACGGTATCCGTAACCGCGTGATCCGGATCGAAGAAGAGCCTTCCGGCTCGGGCTGGACCGAGACGGCGGTACTGCTCGACGGCATTCCGGGCGCGCGCGTGCACGACGGCGGACGGATCGCGTTCGGGCCGGACGGCATGCTGTACGTAACGACGGGCGACGCCCAGGACGAGAGTTCGGCGCAGGATACCGGCAGCGTCGCGGGCAAGATTTTGCGGATGACGCCGGAAGGCGGCGTGCCGGGCGACAATCCGATCGCGGATTCCTACGTCTATTCGTACGGCCACCGCAATTCGCAGGGGATCGACTGGCTTGCGGACGGCACGATGTACGCTTCCGAACACGGGCCGAGCGGCAATCCCGGCGGCCACGACGAGATGAACAAGATCGTGCCGGGCGCCAATTACGGCTGGCCGGACGTGCTGGGCGACGAGAGCGGGGAAGGCTTGACGCCACCGCTGTACCATACGGGCGAAGAAGCGATCGCGCCTTCGGGCATCGCGGCGACGCCGGACGGCAAACTGTTGGTCGCGAATCTGCGCGGCGAGAGCCTGACGTCTTTCGACCCCGAGACCGGGGAAATGGCGGACGTGCTCAGCGGCGTCGGCCGCATTCGCGACGTGGCCGTCCATGACGGACAGGTCTACGTCCTGACGAACAATACCGACGGACGCGGCTCGCCGGCCGAAGGCGATGATAAACTGCTTATTTTGCGATAACGCATAAGAATAGGGTGCTTTTTGGCGAAAAACGATTGAGCCCGAACCTCCCGGGTAAAAATGGAAAAAAGAAGGAGGGATTTAACCATGCCCCTATTGAGCACAAAAAGCAAAGCGCTGACGGCAGCCCTGCTGCTTGCTGTGCCGATCTCGGCTTACGCGGCGGATCAGCGAGAGGCACAGCAAACGGCAGAGTCGCAAATCCCGTCGGCCGCGGCCGGCATTCTCAAAATTTCGCCCGGTCCGGGCGCGGGCTCGTCCGCGATCCCGGCGGCGAGTACAGCGACAGGCACGGCAGCAGGCGCAGCGGCGGCTTCGGCGAAGAGCGCGGCGAAAGCCAGCGTCACCGATTCGCTGCAAGGCGGCTACGACGTGGCGGCCACGAAGCTTAAAATTCCGTGGTCGATGCAGTTTGCCGGAGACGTCGTCTATATTACGCAGCGCGGCGGCGGCATCGTCGAAGTGAAAAACGGCAAGCAGACCGTGCAGGAAGTGCGCACCAAAAAAGCGCTGCGTGTCGTCGGCGAAGCCGGCCTGACCGGGTTCGTGCTCGATCCGAACTTCGCCAAAAACAAGTATGCCTACATCTACCACGCTTACGAGGAAAAAGGCGCAGCGCTGAACCGCATCGTCAAGATGAAGCTCGTGAACGGCGTCTGGCGCGAGCAAAAAGAACTGCTGGACGGCATCCCGGGCGGCCGTATCCACGAAGGCGGCCGCCTCGCGATCGGACCGGACGGCATGCTGTACAGCACGGCCGGCGACGCGAACCGGCGCGAGCTGTCCCAGAACCTGTCGAGTTCCGCCGGCAAAGTGCTGCGCATGACGACAAGCGGCCAAGTCCCCAAAGACAACCCGTTCAAAAACTCGTACGTGTACGCGTACGGCCTGCGCAATGCCCAGGGCCTCGCCTGGACGTCCAGCGGCACGCTGTACGCGTCGGACCATGGACCGAGCGGCGCGCCGATTCCCGGCGGCAGCGGCACCGACCGGACCGGCCTCGACGAGATCAACGTCATTGCCAAAGGCGCCAATTACGGCTGGCCGAAGATTCAGGGCACCGAGACGGCGCCGGGCCTGATCCCGCCGTATTACGTCGCCGGCGACCGGGCGATCGCGCCTTCCGGCATCGCGGCGACGCCGGACGACAAAATTCTGGTCGCGACGCTTGTCGGCCAGAGCCTCAAGCAGTTCGACCCGCTCTCCAAGACGATGACCGACGTCCTGACCGGCGAAGGCCGCATCCGCGACGTGGCCGTTCACGGCGGACGCGTCTACGTGCTGACGAACAATTCGGTGAGCACCGCCCCCAACGCCAAGCCCGGTCCGGATGAAGACCGGCTGCTGATCTTGAAGTAAGGCCAACCGGCCGAACCGAACAAGCCGAATAGCAAAAAAGAAGCCGCTCCGGGTGCGGAGAACGGCTTCTTTTGCGTGGGTTCGGACCGGGCCGGGCGGGTCTGGCGCGGCTGGAGAGCGCGGGCGGGCGCTGCCGGAGAACACGGGCGGGCGCGGCTGCCCTAGGCTGCGCCTTTCTCCCCGCCATCCCTGCGCTAACGAATCGTCGTAACGCTAATCGGCGTTTTCCAGCCGATTTTCGATTTTAACGAATCGCAGTATCGCTATTTGTCCTTTTTCGCTTTAAAAAGAGCTTCGCGGCTCGAATAGCGTGCTCTCGATTCGTTAGTTTTCAAAAAAGCGTCCAAATCGGCATATAGCGTGATGACGATTCGTTAGCGCCGCCGCCAAATGCCGCAGTTGGCTTTTGCCGCGTCGAAACGTACAATGGAGCTTGCGCGCGGTCCGCCCGGCATGACCGGAGCCCGCTCCGCGCGCCGGAATCGCCCCTACAAAGGAGACTTTCAACGTCATGACTGCCCATCCCGCTTCACGCCCGGCTTCCGCTGCGCCTTCGCGCCCCGCTGCCCGGCCTTCGTCTTTTTCGGATAAACGCATCGTTCTGACCGGAGGCGGATCGGCCGGACACGTCTCGGTCAATCTGGCGCTTATTCCCGTGCTTCGGGAACAGGGCTGGTCGATACACTATATCGGTTCGGAGACCGGCATCGAAAAAGAACTGGTGTCCGCGCTGCCCGGCGTGACGTACCATGCGATCGCCACGGGCAAGCTGCGCCGCTACTTCTCGCTGCAAAACTTTTCCGATCCGCTGCGCATTCTCAGAGGCATCGGCCAGTCGCGGCGCCTGATCCGGCGGCTCAAGCCGCAGGTCGTCTTTTCCAAAGGCGGCTTCGTGTCCGTGCCGGTCGTACTCGGCGCCTGGATGAACCGGGTGCCCGCGCTGATCCACGAATCGGATTATTCGCCCGGACTCGCCAACCGACTCGCGCTGCCGTTTGCCGCGGCGCTCTGCACGACTTTTCCGGAGACGGCCGCCGCGGTCAAATCCGGCAAAGCGGTGCAGATCGGTTCGGTCGTCCGCCCCGAATTGAAGACCGGCAGCGCCGCGCGCGGCCTCGAATTTCTCGGCTTCGACGGCGCCAAGCCCGTGCTGCTCGCCGCCGGAGGCAGCCTCGGCTCCCGCGCGCTGAACGGCAACCTGCGCCGCAATCTCGGCGAGCTGCTGCCGCGCTTCGACGTCGTGCATCTGTGCGGCCGCGGCGGCCTTGACCCGCAGCTGGAAGAGCGCGCGGGCTACCGCCAGTTCGAATTCGTGCACGAATCGCTGCCCGACGTGCTCGCGGCGGCCGATCTTGTGTTCAGCCGCGCCGGCTCGAACGCGATCTTCGAGTTCCTGTCGCTGGGCAAGCCGATGCTGCTCTGCCCGCTCGGCCGCTCGCAAAGCCGCGGCGACCAGATCCTGAACGCGGATTCGTTCGTCCGCGCCGGCTACGCCGAGAGCCTCGACGAAGACGCCTGGAGCGACGAGGCTTTCTTCGCGAAGCTGGATCGGCTGCACCGCGACCGGGAACTTTACGCCGCCCGGATGCGCGCGGCCGAGAAAGGCGACCCGCTTCAACAGCTGCTGCAGCGTATTACGGACACGGCCAAGTAAGTACCGGTCCGTCTGTGCATGAGCGTCCCCGCCCGGCGGCGGCGGCACTTTTCCAGCCGGCCGCTCGCCTCCGGATGCGCGCCGTCCGCCCCGCACGCCAAAAAGAGCGCAACCGCCCAGCGGTTACGCTCTTTTTTTCGACCAAATCCCTGCTTGTTCGATCAAACCCCTGCTTGATTGTTCATTCTTTTTAGTCTCAAAGACTCTAATCTTTTAACAAAAACAAGATTATATATGAATCGCTGTTACGAACATCCACCTAACCCGAAAACCTAACCCGAAGACAACAGCCTCTTTTCCAACCGGCCGCATAACTCCCGCAGTTCTTCCAGCTTCGCCAGCTGCGACAGCCATTCGGCCGGGATGCCGGCTTCGCCGTACAGAATGCCCGCCAGTCCGCCGACGACCGCTCCGGTCGTATCGGTGTCTTCGCCGAGATTGACCGCCTTGAGCGCCGCGTCGCGGTAGCTGCCGGTCGTCAGCAGGCACCACAGCGCCGCTTCGAGCGTATCGACCACGTAGCCGCTCGAACGGATCGCGTCCCGCTCAAGCTCCGCCAGCCGTCCGCCGATCACCCGCTCGAACGCCGCCGATTCGGCGTGCCCGGCGTGGCGTTCGCGGATAGCGGCGGCCGCCGTCATATACGCTTTTTCCGCCGAGTGCCCGTCCAGCAGCGCAAGCGCGGTCTCCACGTAGATCTGGCAGGCCAGCACGGAACGCGGATGCCGGTGCGTGATCGACGACACTTCTTCGACCAGACGGTCGCGCTCCGCCGCCTCCATGCCCCGCACATAGAAAGCGAGCGGCAAAATGCGCATCAGCGAACCGTTGCCGTTGGCGCTCTCGCGCGTCAGCCCGGCGAATCTCGCCCACACCGCCTCTTCCCGATAACGTTCCAGCGCTTCGCGCGTCGCGTT
The DNA here is from genome assembly GCF_008634075.2 of Saccharibacillus sp. WB 17. Taxonomy (NCBI): domain Bacteria; kingdom Bacillati; phylum Bacillota; class Bacilli; order Caryophanales; family Paenibacillaceae; genus Saccharibacillus; species Saccharibacillus sp. WB 17. The sequence goes on from NZ_VPFK02000033.1 coordinate 16,319, forward strand.
GCCGATATCGAACAGTTCGCCGTGCGGCGTCATGTAGCCCTCTTGCAGCCAGCGGACGAAACGGCCGGCCATGTCTTCGGTATCGCACTCTTTTTGCAGCACCAGGCTCTCCACCGTGCACCATGTCATCGTACTGTCGTCCGACCACGTGCCCGGAGGCTGGTTGTACGTGCCGTATCCGAACATGTCCGTGACCGGGTTGGCGTCCAGATACGCCCTCTGCCGAAACTCCACCGGAACGCCCAAAGCGTCCGCGGCCGTCAGTCCAAGCAGCGCGCCGTTCAATCTCGAGCGAAAAGAAAGCGGCTGCCCGGTTTGGTAATCCTGCATCGGTCATTCCTCCCTGCCTGCGTGCTTGGATTCTCTGCGCCGATCTTCAGGAGACATAGATCAGCATGCCTTCGCCCGCCGCCGCGGCCGCCCGATAATGCGCGCGCATCGGCTCGTAATAGCCCAGCACGTAATCCAGTTCGCCGGCTTCGTTCCAGTCCGCGGACGGATAGACGCCGGCTTCGTTCATGTCGTCCGGCTCGAAGCCTTTGGCCAGATCCGGCTCGCTGACGCTCTCGAGCGCCGACGACACTTCGCGCACTTCGTCCGGCGTCAGATACCGCACGATGATGTCTTCCTGTTCGTCTTCGTTCAGCGCTTTGCCGCCCATGAGCGCGTCGAACAGCGGGCCTTCCCCGCTCCAGGCGTCGCCGCACAGCAAATACTGCAGACCGTGCCACGCTTTGTCGAGATCGAGCTCTTCGCCTTCGTCTCCCTGAATGTACGCGTACAGATCCAGGCCTCCGTGAATCAACGACGATAATGACTGTTCCGGTATGCGCCTCAAATACCCGATCATGCCCATAACAAGACTCCTCCCCGGTTAAAAAAAGAATACGTCCGCCAAAAAAGAAGACGTCGGCGTGCCTTGTTCTATTCTACACGTCCGGCGGGCGAAATGAATCTATGTCCGCCGGGAGAAGACATAATGTCCGCAGCGGCCCGCCCGTCAACCGCCTTTTTTTCCGCTAACGTTCCGCATCGTCCTTGCCGCCCTTGTTTCCGCACAAAAAGTTGACATCAAAGCCCAAACATTCGGAAATTCGGAGCGTACGCAGGCCGGGGACATCGTGAATTTTTTTCGACAAACTAGCGGCCAAGCCGGCCCGCCAAGCCAAAAAATCCTTGCTTTTCCCGTGACGACACGGGGGGAGAATGCTATAATTGACGCAATTCGGTTTGGAAGGATGACGACTTGCAATGAACCCTATGGCTGAACAATGGAACGAAAAGATCAGAACCGCAAACGCGCATGTCCACGATATGCTATCGGGACTCGGCCGGGAAATCTATTTCCCGAAGGAAGGCATCTTGAGCCAATCCGCCGAAGCGACGACGCACGCCAAGAAATATAATGCCACGATCGGCATCGCGACCGAGAACGGCGGACCGATGCACCTGAATGTGATCCAGGATAAACTTTCGGCCTACAGCCCGAAAGATCTGTACGGCTACGCGCCTCCCGCGGGCAAGCCGGAACTGCGCGCCGCCTGGCGCGAGAAGATGATCCGCGAGAATCCTTCGCTCGAAGGCAAAGCGTTCGGCAATCCGATTACGACCAACGCGCTGACGCACGGTCTCAGCATCGTGGCCGATCTGTTCGCGGACAGCGGCGACGCGGTCGTCTACCCGGACAAGAACTGGGAGAACTACGAGCTGACGTTCGGCATCCGCCGCGGCGCGAAGATCGTCAACTACGAACTGTTCGACGCGGACATGCGCTTCAATGCGCCGGCGTTCCGCCGGGCGCTGCTGGAACAAAAGGAAGCGGGCAAAGCGATCGTGCCGCTCAACTTCCCGAACAACCCGACCGGCTACACGCCGAGCGTCGCGGAAGGCGAAGAGATCGTCTCCGTGCTCGTCGAAGCCGCCGAAGCCGGCATCAACCTCGTCGTCGTGACCGACGACGCCTACTTCGGCCTCTTCTTCGAAGACTCGCTGCACGAATCGCTGTTCGGCAAGCTTGCCGGCCTGCATCCGCGTATTTTGCCGATCAAGATCGACGGCGCGACCAAGGAAGAATTCGTCTGGGGCTTCCGCGTCGGATTTATCACGTACGCGTCGGACGAAGCCGACGTGCTGACGGCGCTCGAGCAGAAGACGATGGGCATTATCCGCGCCACCATCTCCAGCGGCCCGCACCCGTCGCAGACGTTCGTACTCGACGCGCTGAAGTCGCCGGAGTTCGAAGCGCAGAAGCAGGAGAAATTCCTGATCATGAAAGGCCGCGCCAACAAGGTCAAAGCGCTGCTCGACAGCGGCAAATACGAAGGCGTCTGGACGTACTACCCGTTCAACTCCGGCTACTTCATGTGCCTCAAGCTGAATCCGGGCATCCCGGCCGAAGCGCTGCGCCAGCGCCTGCTGCACGAATACGGCGTAGGCACGATCGCTCTCGGCGAGACCGACCTGCGTATCGCGTTCTCCTGCATCGCCGAAGAACATCTGGAAGATCTGTTCGACCTGGTATATCGGGGCGCGCAGGAAATCGGACAGTAACCCTGCCGACGGACGGAGCGTGCGGCAGGAGCGGTCGATAGCCGAGCTTACGCCGTAACGCCGCTTAGGCTGCTTACGCTGCCGGTCGATTCAGCGCCTGCAGGCCGAACCGGCACGGAAGATTCAGGCACGCATGATGTAAGCACGCACCCTATAAGCGCGCGCACCCAAAACCACCGCAGGAGCTTTCGGCTCCGGCGGTGGTTTTGGCGTGCGCTCTTTTTTTCGGCCGTATTCGCGTTATATTCCTGTTGTTCATGTTCTTGTTCCTATTTATAGGCGCCCGAGCGTTCCGAGCTGCTTCAGATGATGCCGGTCGTGCCGGATGCTGTCGCGCAGGAACGACTCCGGCTGAAACGTAAGCCCGTCCGGCTGCACCGCGATGCGCCGATACGTCTCTTCTGGCATGCCGCCCACGGTCCGCATGAGCAGTTCGCGCACCGCGACCGCCCGCGCCGCCAATTCCGCCCCCGACAGCATCAGGCCCGCCGCCGACGCTTTGGCGTTGAACAGGTCGACATTCTGCCGTTTGAGCGTCGTCGCTTCGCCTTCCGCCGTCTTTTTGACCGCGTTTCCGTAAAAATGGCAGTCCCACTCGACGATATGCGCCACCATTTCCCGCAGCGTCCATTTCCCTTCGCCGAGCGCGCGATCCCAGAACGACTCCCTTTTGCGCTCCAGCGCCCGCATCGTTTCGATCCACTGTCCGTATTCCTGCAGTCTTTGTTCCCGTTCGCCCATTTCGGATTCTCCTTTTTTGCAAAGTATGCCGCTTTCCGCTATCTCTATCTTAAAAGAACAACCCGGACACAAGAGTGTCCGGGTTCACGCCGCCATGTCTCTTCGCACCGAAAAAAAACGCCGCAGATCCATACGCGAAAAACCCGATCCTCCGGCAGGAGAATCGGGTATCTCGGTGCGACGTATCCGAATCGCGCAGCCGTAGGACTGCCGGCTTCGAATCAGTCGTCTTCGCCTTCCATTTTGCGCCATCGGCGTTCCGCCGAACGGCGGATCAGCCAGGCGAACGCGAACGCGGCGGCCAGTCCGCCAAGCGCAAGCAGCGGATTCGCAAGCAGCGTCAGCAGGAATGGCAGCCACATCGCGAACGCGGACACCAGCAGCACGCGAATCATGAGATGCAGTCCCGCGCGCCGGCGCGAATCTTCCGGGATCGGATAGAGCGCCAGCCAGAGCGAATCGGCATGGGCGCGCCGCAGCCCGTTCAGCTGCGTGCCGATCATGAACAGCAGCAGCAGCAGCAGCGCGACGCCGCCCCACGATTCGCGGGCGAGCAGCAGCAAGGCGAATCCGACGATCACGAGGCGTCCCACCATGCCGAGCAGATCGCCGCGAATAAACGATTGGGTCAGCAGGAAGCGGTACGCCTCTTCCTGCTGCCACGGAATTTTGCGGCCGAAGCCGGCCAGCCAGCGTCTCCGGTATACGCGCGGATCTTCCGTCGGCACGTCCACGAACCAGCCGAGCATCCGCATCGACCGGCCGACCTGCGCCCGTTCGACCGCGATCAGCCGTTCCCACGGCACGCGGTGCTTCGCCGGGAAGCGCAGGGCGAGCATGTAGACCGCGGCGCCGATCACGATCGACAGCGCGGCGTACAGCAGTCCCAGTTGGAACCAGGCGATCAGCATTCCCGCGGCCAAGATCCAGCGCAGCAGCGCGAAGACCGCGGGCAGTCGTCCCGAGACGAAGCGGTGTTCCTGCCAGGCGCCGTAGGCGAACAGCAGCTTCAAGCCGAGCAGCAGCAGCAGGCTCAGCCACAGATTGGCATGATCGTCCGGCTGCACCCGGATATAGATCGGCCACGCGACCAGCAGCACGAGCCAGACGATCAGCAGCTTGTAGACGACCCCTCCGCGCCAGGCCGGAGCGAAGTAAGCGCGCATCTTCGTCTCCAGCGGCAGCAGGAATACGGTGTCGGCCGGCTGCATGTACGTGCGGAAGCTGCTCCAGGCCGCCAGCGGGAACAGCAGCGCCGGCAGAATCCAGCGGATCGGCAGCCCCGGCGGCACGTCCTGCACAAGCGACGTGTACCACGCCGAGAACAGAATGAGCAGCAGCATCACGGTGACGGCCAGGCCGCTCTGAATAATGTAAGGCGTGTAAGGCACGATCCGGCCGAGGAACGTCGAGCGGCGCCGGCCGCGCAGCGCCTGCATGCCTTCGGCCGTCATCGGGGCGATCGTCCCGGCCGGCCAGGGCAGTCCGCCCGAAGGCGGCGAAGCGAAGCGCGCGCCGACCGGCGCTTCCCCGCCTCTTCCTGTCGGAGCATCCGGCGGCCCGCTCATTGAATGCCCCCGGCGCCCTCTGCCCGGACGAGCCGGTCGAACATGTTCTCGAGCGAAGCGCCCGGCATGTTCGACGCGCTGCGGATGTCTTCAAGCGTGCCCTGCACGATGATGCGGCCTTTGTGCAGAATAACGAAGCGGTCGCAGTAATTTTCGATCGTCGACAAAATATGCGAGCTGAGCAGGATCGAAGCGCCTTCGCGGTTCACTTCGACCATGTAGTCCAGCAGGTCGCGGATGCCAAGCGGATCGAGGCCGAGAAACGGCTCGTCGATCACGTACAGCGGCGGCCGCGCGATGAAGGCGCACATGATCATGACTTTCTGCTTCATGCCTTTGGACAGATGCGAAGACAGGCTGTGCTCTTTGTCTTTCATGTAGAAAAGCTTCAGCAGGCGCTCCGCGCGTTCTTCGAACACCGCGTGATCGACGCCGTACGCTCTCGCCGTGAATTCCAGATGTTCGCGCACCGTCAATTCTTCGTACAGCACCGGCGATTCCGGCACGAAGGCAAGCGCGGAACGATACCGGTCGGGATCGTCCTTGAGCAGCGCGCCGCTAATGCGGACTTCGCCTTCCTTGGGCGACATCAAGCCCAGAATATGCTTCATCGTCGTGCTCTTGCCGGCTCCGTTGAGCCCGATCAGGCCGACCATTTCGCCCGTGCCGACTTCGAAATCGACGCCGTGCAGCACCGGCTTGTTCACGCTGTACCCGCCGGTCAGACTTGCGACCTTCAAGGCGGCTTGTTCACCCATTTCCATACCCCTCTTCCGTATCTGATGCAGCCGCGCGGCGGGACGTCTTCCGCTTTAGGAAGGGTCCTGCGGAGAACGCTTCTCCTTCAGCCACTTCGGCGCGCCTTTGTCTTTGTTCGGCTGCTTCTTGCCGCCTTTGGGTCCCCGTCCGGCCGGCTTCGCGGCAGGCTTGGGCCGCACCGATGCTTCCGGCGCAGCTCCGCCCGCGTCGCGGCGGGCGCCGCCCGGCGCATCGCCCGACGGCGCGGCCGAAGCTTGCGCGGCGCTGCGCGCCGCCGGCTTCGCCGAAGGC
>NZ_VPFK02000034.1:0-23234 GCF_008634075.2 Saccharibacillus sp. WB 17
GCAGTGCCCGCGGCGAGAGCGCGGGCCGGGGCGGAGCGCGCAGCGAAGGCAGCGGCTCCGCAGGAGCCGGACGCGCAGGGCGCTCCGGCGGCGAGCCGGGCCGCGGCAGCGGCGGATACTCGCGCGGCGCCGATACGGAGCGCAGCGGAGGCCCTTCGCGCGGCGGGAGTCCCGACCGCGGGGGCAAGGGCGGTTCCGGCCGCAGCGGCGGCGGCCGTCCGGAAGGCGGCGGCAGCGGTGGACGCAGCAGCGGCGGCGGACGCGGGTCCGACTCGGGCAGCCGCGGTCGGCGCCGCTAAGCGGCGATAGCGGCCGGCTCTGCCCGCGCCGGGTCGACCCGGCCGGATTGAATGATACTACGACAAAACGAGCCCCGGAGATTGTCCGGAGGCTCGTTTTTTTAAGTGTTTCCTGAGGTTTTTCTCGCTCGTTCTCACTGAATCGGGCATGAACCGACCACATAAAAAGTGATTTTTTTATCTTATTTTAGCAAGAATTGTTTTTCAGTATCAGAGCCTATCATTACAAAGTAAGCATGAGAAAGAAGGTGACCGTATTGGCTTACAACGCTTACCGCAGCGAAGAACCGTTGTACACCATGATCGAGTACTTGAGGCAGGAACTGCTGAAGATCACGGAGCATAAAAGCTTTTGCGACCGGGATGTTGTCGAGTTAAGCCAGCGGTTGGATGCTTACATTGTACTCGCGCAGCGACAGAAGTCACAACGCCCGCAAGCGGAATCAGGCAGTTTGCAGCAGACCGCTTATTAGAAGTCGGCCGGTATCCAACGTATATTCTTATAACTACGACTTATGAATGATGCTGAAGCCGTACAAGCAACCTCATGAAAACTGTTTGATCAAATGAATGGATTCCGGCCCCACCGATCCATCTTTTGATTAGACGGTTTTTTTTCTATATGCTAAAAACCGGACCACCTTGTTTACATATTTTATTTTTTTATTTTTTTGTTATCTTGATGTAGTTACACTTTACCGTTACAATAAGTTTAGTGCGATTTTGCCCGTATTTACGGGATGCAAGCGGAATACCGACCTTTTGGGTTCGTTTCGCGAAATCGGAAATATTCGAAACCTTTCGATACAAAAGCAGGATATTTTCAGCTAATACTTTATAATTTTTTGAACAAAAAGTAGCAATTTATCCGAAATATGCTATACTACGTATTAACTTAATCTTTTGCTAAACGCTAACTCAACATAGAGAGGAATATAAAATGAAGGATACCGGTATGATTCGTAGCTTGGACAGTCTCGGACGGATCGTCATTCCCAGCGAGATTCGGGGAACACGAAATATCGAGATTGGCGATTCGTTGGAATTTTTCGTGACCGACGACGGAATGCTTGTGATGCGCAAGTACAAATCGACGGAATGTGCGTTCTGTCGTACGTTGGATAGTGTAGTGTATTACAAGGATCAATTCGTATGCGGGGCATGCCTGCAGGAATTGAAGCATGCGCCGGTCGTTCCGGTTCAGCAGGCGGCCCCGATCGAAGAGTCCGCTTCCAAGAAGCGGATTCGCGTATCGGACATGCTGCCTCGCCTGGAGCAGGCGTTGATCGATCACCCGGAAGCCAGCCAGAGCGAAATCGCCCAGATGTTGGGCATCAGCCAGAGCCGGGTCAGCCAGCTCAAGAAACAGCTCAAGTATAAATCCTGATTCGAAATCGCTTGCGAGCAAGAAGCAGCGCAGAGTACGTCAAGCGAAAAGGTCGGAAAGCCAAGGGGGCTTTACGGCCTTTTTGTGTTGTCCGGGGGTGGGCGGCGGTAAATTTAACTTGACATTTGATAATGATTATCAGTATCTTAAACAGTAATGAAGAACCGATGAAGATCCGATGATCTTCAATGAATGCTCTTTTGCGAGCACGTTTTGGCAGACCGACGTTTTGTTCGAGTTTTATGAAGGCTTGCGAGCCGAGTCGCCACCCGCGGCCCAAGACCTTTCGGAAAGGAATGATTTGTTCTATGTTCCGTTTAAGCACATCCAACCTTGATATCGCCTACGAAGACCGTCTGATCGTCAAGGATCTCAATATCGAAATTCCGCAGGGCAAGATTACCGCGCTGGTCGGAGCGAACGGCTCCGGCAAGTCGACCATCCTCAAGACGATGGCCCGCCTCATGCGTCCCAAGAGCGGCAGCGTGCTGCTCGACGGCAAGTCGATCCACAAGCAGTCCACGCGCGACGTCGCCAAGCAGTTGGCCATTTTGCCGCAGACGCCGACCGCCCCGGAAGGGCTGACCGTGACCGAGCTCGTATCTTACGGCCGTTTTCCGCATCAAAAAGGCTTCGGCGCGCTGAAGGCGGAAGACAAGAAGGTCGTGGAGTGGGCGCTCGACGTCACCGGCATGCGCGAATTCCACGATCGTCCGATCGACCAGCTCTCGGGCGGCCAGCGTCAGCGGGCCTGGATCGCGATGGCGCTCGCCCAGGAGACGGACATTCTGTTCCTCGACGAACCGACCACGTACCTGGACATGGCGCATCAGCTCGAAGTGCTGCAGCTGCTGCATGACCTGAACAAGACCGAAGGCCGGACAATCGTCATGGTCGTGCACGACCTGAATCACGCTTCGCGGTTCGCCCAGCATATGATCGCGATCAAGAACGGCGAAGCGCTCGCTTCCGGCTCGCCGCTGGAAGTCATGTGCCCGCTCGTCATGCACGAAGTGTTCGGCATCGAAGCCGATATCGTGACCGATCCGCGCACCGGCGTGCCGCTGTGCCTGCCGTACGCGCTGTACGCGCTGTCGGAAGGCAAGCGCGACGCGCTTCCGGGGGGCATGCTCCCGCTGACTCCGCAGGGCGGCGCAGACGCGCGGCGTACCGCTTCGCAGTAAGTCTGCCGTATTCGCGGCCGTTCGCTGCCCGCGCGCGGCGCCGTGCGAAGCTTGATCCGAACCGCAGGATCAGCCGCATTTTCAACTGCATGTCGAACCGCATGTCCAACCGTATTCCGGCCGTTTGCCGGGATACGGTTTTTGGCATGAACAAGAAGAAGTCGTCGCACCGGATAACAGGCTCCCGTATATGCTGTGACAAATCTTACGCACATGGCGAAGAAAAGGGGCAGAAGAGCGTACCGTTTGTGACAACTATGTGAATATACGCGCAAAGTTGCGTTTACCTCTTGCAATGTGAAATAAGTCACACTATAATAAGAGTATCAGGTGAACGAATTCACAAGCTAACCTGGACAGCAAGGTGAAGAGATTCACAATCTTAAATGATTGCCGAGTCAACGTCCCCCATACCGGGTAGTTGTTACAAAAGCTTTTTTTTAACGTAGTATGTACAAATTTTCACATCATTGTCGGATGCAAAAGCGTTATCCCATAAAAAATATTCTACTGGAGGAATTACTCATGAAGATCGCAGTTATCGGTTGTACGCACGCAGGAACCGCCGCTATCGTCCGCACCGCCAAGCTGTACCCGGACGCCGAGATCACGGTGTACGAACGCAACGACAACATCTCCTTCCTCTCGTGCGGCATCGCGCTGTACGTCGGCGGAGTGGTCAAAGACCCGAACGGCCTCTTCTATTCCTCCCCGGAACATTTGGCCGCCCTCGGAGTACAGACCCGGATGCGCCATGAAGTGCTGAACGTCGACGCAGCCGGCAAGACGCTCACCGTGCGCAACCTGGAAACGGGCGAAGAATTCGGCGACACGTTCGACAAGCTGATCGTAACGACCGGCTCGTGGCCGATCATTCCGAAGTTCGAAGGCATCGAGCTTGAGAACATTATTTTGTCCAAAAACTTCAACCATTCCAATACGATCATCGAAAAAGCGAAAACGGCCAAAAACGTCGTCGTCATCGGTGCGGGCTATATCGGCGTCGAGCTGGTCGAAGCGTTCGAGATGAACGGCAAGGAAGTGACGCTGATCGATGCGGAAAAACGGATTCTGAGCAAATACCTGGACGTCGAGTTTACCGACCGTATCGAAGATTCCCTGACCGAAAAAGGGATCACGCTGGCTCTGGACGAAAAAGTCGAGCGGTTCGAAGGCAAAGACGGCAAAGTGCAAAAAATCATCACGACAAAAGGCGAGCACGAAGCGGACCTTGTCATCTTGTGTATCGGTTTCCGTCCGAACACCGAACTGCTCAAAGACCAGGTCGACATGCTGCCGAACGGCGCGATCCTCGTCGACAACTATATGGAGACCAGCGTCAAAGACGTGTATGCGGCCGGCGACAGCTGCGCGATCCGTTACAACCCGACCGGCAAAGCCGCTTACATTCCGCTTGCCACGAACGCGGTGCGTATGGGTACGCTCGTCGCGATGAATCTGGTCGAGAAAAAAATCGCCTACATGGGCACCCAGGGCACGAGCGGCATCAAGATCTATGAAGACAACATCGCCGCGACCGGCATGACCGAGACGGCGGCGCGGGAAGCGGGCCTCGATATCGCAACTGCGACGTTCGAAGACAACTACCGTCCGGAGTTCATGCCGGAATTCGAGAAAGCGACGTTCAAGATCGTGTTCGAAAAAGACAGCCGCCGCATCGTCGGTGCGCAGCTGATGTCCAAAGTGGACCTGACCCAGTCGATCAACACGCTGTCGGTCTGCATCCAGAACAAGATGACGGTCGAAGAATTGGCCTTCGTCGACTTCTTCTTCCAACCGCATTACAACAAACCGTGGAACTACCTGAACTCCCTCGGCTTTGCCGCGATGGAAGCCCAGCCGGTCGAAGAACGCGAAGAAAAAGCGACCCGTTCCGTGCAAAAACAGACCCAGGCGTAAATCGCCGGAGTCTTGGGTGTTGAAAAACAATAGACCCTATCGAAAAGCCCGCCGATTCGGCGGGCTTTTTGGCTTGCTCAGTTTTTTATACGCGGTTCATTATTACGCGGTTCATTGTACGTGGTTCATGGTATGCCGTTTGTTATGCGTCGTCAGTGTTGTACGCTCGGTTCATGCCGTAGATTTGTATAGTCGGCCCGGTCTGCCGCCAGAGCGCCGGTCTGAAGACGAGGCTGCAGCCTAGCCTTCGTCCAGCCATTTCGGCGTATCGCGCCTGAATCCGTCGAAGTCGTCCCAGATGATCTGCGACCGGCTCAGCGTATCGGTAATTTCCGGTTCGCCGAACGGAATCGCCCAGACGATCGCGAACAGGCACTCTATCGCGCAGTACAGGGAGACCCTGCCCCAGAAGTCGGGATCGCGCGGGCCGCTCTCCCAGTAACCGCGCAGTTGGCCCCGGGCAAAATCAGGACTGATGCCGCTCGTGAACGTCTCCATCCGGTTGAAGTCGCGCAGCGGGTCGCCGGTGCCGGAACGGTTGAAATCGATTACGTTCAAGCCGCCGTCCGGCCCGAAGATCATGTTGCCGGGATGATAGTCGCCGTGCCGGAACCCGGCCGGCAAGCCTTCGAGCAGCGGCAGCCGCGCTTCGATCCGCGCAAGCAGTTCGGCACCGAACGGAAGCCGATGTTTTCCGTTCTCGTAAGCCTGAAGTTTGCGCGTCACTTCGCGGCGCAAGGTATCCGCCGGCGCTTCCGCGCCGGCCGGAACGCTCAAGCCGTGCATGCGGCGCAGCCAGGTGCCGGCGTCCCGGCCCCGGGCGTAAGCCTCTGCGCCGGAGAGCCCCGGCAGCACCTCCTGCGCGTCTTCGCCTTCGATCCAGCTCAGCAGCGAATAGACGAAGGGGGCGCCGGCTTCGGGGAACGTCCGATCCGCCGCTCCTTCGCAGATGCCGAAATCGATCGGGAATGACATCGGAATGCCGAGCTTCGAAGCCTGACGTACCCGTTCGAATTCTTCGCGCTTGGCTTCGGCCAGCCCCGGATCGGACAGCCGAAGCAGAAGCAGCTGCCCGTCTTGGGTCCGGATGCGGTATTTGCGATCCGCGGACCAGCCTTTGTCGACCGGTTCGGCCGCCGCCCAGCCGTTCGAGCCGGGGATAACGTTCATCCAGCGGGGAATACCGGGTTCTTTTGCCAAAGATTCAATCATGAAGGTTCACCGCCTTTCCCTGTATGATAGCACGGGCGGCCCGGCCACAAATAGGGGAAAAGAGAGGCGGAAAGCGGGAAAATGCCGATAGACGGCACGGGGAAAAGAAGAAACGGAAAATAAGTGAAAAAATTCACTTTATACGTTTCGGTATGAGATTTGTCACGTACTCCGGCGAGTGCCTGAGCTAAAATGAGTACGACAAGGGAAGGTTCAAATTTTAGCTATCAAAGGAGACATCAACCATGGCTTATTGCAAACCGCCGCAAATCGCGGAAGTCACCGTTGAGAACGGCGTCAAAAAAGCGCACAGTCCGCTCTCTTCCGTATTGATCCTCGGATTTCTGGCCGGGGCGTTTATCGCGCTCGGCTTCCTGCTCGATATTCGCGTGATCGCGAATACGCCCGCCGAATGGGGCAGCATGGCCAATTTCGTCGGCGCGGCCGTATTCCCGGTCGGCCTCGTGCTGGTGCTGCTGGCCGGCGGCGAGCTGCTGACCGGCAATATGATGGCCGTGCCGCTGGCGCGCCTGGCGCGGCGTATCTCGACAGGCGAGATGATGAAGAACCTGATCCTGATCACGCTCGCGAACTTTGCCGGCGCGATTTTCGTCGCCTACTTTTTCGGCCATATCGTCGGGCTGACCGCTTCCGGCCCTTATCTGGACAAGCTGGTCGATATGGCCGGACACAAGATCGACAGCACGTTCCTGCAATCGTTCGTCTCCGGCATCGGCTGCAACTGGCTGGTGGCGCTGGCCGTCTGGCTCAGCTACGGGGCAGATAACATGAGCGGCAAAATTATCGGCATCTGGTTCCCGACGATGGCGTTCGTGGCGATCGGCTTCCAGCACGTCGTGGCCAACATGTTCCTGATTCCGGCCGCCATTTTCGAAGGCCATTTCACCTGGGGCCAGTATCTCGGCAACTTCGTGCCGGTCTGGCTCGGCAATCTGACCGGAGGCGCGATCTTCGTCGCCGCCGCTTACTGGGGCACGTACCTGCGCCGGGCCGGCGAGCCCCAGGCCCAGGCTGAAGCATCGCAGGCCGGGCTTGCCGCCCAAGCCGACTACATTAAGCCCGAGCTGCAGAAGCACGCTTGATCTGCCCAAGCCGCGCCTGAGCGTGCGCGCTTTTGCGCTCGCTATAGCGCGCGGCTGCGGCCGGGTCGCACGGCCTCAGGTGGGCCAAGCCGCGGCCGTGTCCGGCGGCTCCTCGATCCTGCCCTTTGGGTCGGAAGCCGTCTACCCGGACATACAGCTGTCCGGGTCGGGCGCCTATACTTGCTCCATAAGCGAACGAATGTACGCCTTGCGGGGCGGCCTTCGAAGCGGCGGGGAGGAATAGGCGTGCATCCATATTTGATGGAAAAATTGATGCAGGAACATAACCGGCAGATCGGCGACATCGACCGGAATCATTGGCAAAAAGAGCGGTTGGAGCGAACACCAAGAAGCCGGGGCTGGAGATGGGGCTGGAGACGGTCCGCATTGGCCAAGCGCGGCGACTTGCCCCGTACGTTGTAGCACCGCATAACGAAAGCGGCTTCGCCTTGTGGCGAAGCCGCTTTTGCTATAGGGTACAGGGCATGGCTGCCGGAAAGTCTCGACCACCTGATGCTGACTTTTGATTCGGATTAAGCGGTCGGCAAAGCGTCACCAAGCTTCGCAGCTGTCCGCTCTACGTGCGTTCTTCGGTCAGCACCTGCGGCACGCCGGGCGCGTGGTAAGCTTCCATGCGGTCCAGCAGCTCGGCCGGGTCTTCCGCCGTCAGCATCATCGCCCGATGATGCGGCATAACGAAGCCTTCGCCGGTCATCCGGTCGAACAGCGCGATCAGCGGATCGTAATAGCCGGCCGAATTCAGCACGCCGGTCGGCTTCGTATGCAGCCCGAGCTGCGCCCAGGTGAAAATTTCGAAATATTCTTCCATCGTGCCGGAGCCGCCGGGCAGCGTGACGAACCCTTCGGCCAGCTCGGCCATTTTGGCTTTGCGTTCATGCATGGATTTGACCATGATCAGCTCGGTGAGGCCCGTATGGGCGATCTCCCGGCCCTGCATGAAGTCCGGCAGCACGCCGATCGCCCGGCCGCCGCCGGCGAGCACGGCGTCGGCAACGGCGCCCATCAGGCCCATGCGCGAACCGCCGTAGACGAGCGTGATTCCCCGCGCCGCCATCTCGCGGCCCAGCGCCTGCGCGCTGTCCATATAAGCCGGCGAAGCGCCTTCTCTCGAACCGCAGAATACCGCAATGCTGTTTGGCATGATGCAAGTCTCCTTTTCCTCTAATCATAGCACGGAGGCCGACAAGCGCCCAGCCCCGAACGCCGGGTAAACAGACGGTAAATCCTGTCGATTATCCAACCCCTGCCGCCGGGCGCAAGGGGTCATCGTGCGTCAATACTGCCAGGTATAGACGGTCCTGCCTGCCCGGTCGAGCGCTTCGATGTATTGAATATCCCGGGCGGCACCGCCGTTTGCGTCGCGATCGTCGGAGATCACATAGCTGAGCTGGTCCGCTTCGATCGGGATCACTTCGCTGCCGTTTTCGTCATGTATGACGATCTGTTCGATCCGTTCGTCGTTGACGGAGCCGTCGAAGTAGGAGAAGTCGACGGCTTCACGGTCTTCTTTTTCGCCTACGCCCATGGAACCGTTGCCCGGCACAAACGGCAGTCGTTTGCCTTCGTCGGTCAGTTCGGGGGAGAAGTTCAGGCTGTGGTAGATGTACGTATGACCTTTGAGCCTGGCCAGTACCTTGCCGGTATAAGGCACGCCTCGGTAACGGTAAGGAAACGAAGCCAGCACCCAATCGCCCTGGACGATCTCGGAGTCGATCCGGATGCCGCTGACGTCGTGCTTGTATTCGTAGGCGGCCGCCTGCTCGACGATCTCTTCGAGCGAAGAAGCGGCTATCGTTTTTTGTCGGACGAGAATGCTTGTGTTACCGGTCAGATCCACTTCGTCGGGATCGCCCATCGATTTCGCTTCCGGCACCTTGTCCCACGCTTGGCGCAGTTCGGTCTCGCCGCCTTTTTTCCATATGTAGCCTTTGAACGCCGAAGCGTAACCGACGTACGGCTTCTGCTGGTCGGGGTACCGCTTGACCTGAATAATACGGTCTTCGAGCACTTGGCCGGCCCATTCGTTCGGCGAGCAGGCGGTGAGCGCGAGCAGGCAGACGGCCGCGGGCATCCACGCTTTTTTTCTGGACACAGTCTTCCCCTCCTTGTTGATCCGAGGTGTCGGGCAATCCCGGGTATGCAGAGTAGACGTTCGGGCCGGCAAAAAAGTTGGATACAAAAGGCATTAAATAAAAAAAGGCATTAAATCAAAAAAAGGCCCCGGGTCATAAAAAGAGGCAGACATAACAAATTAGCCTTCACAAGTCCGGGGGAAGGAGCTTGTGAAGGCTAATTTTCGGGAGTGGTCCATGATATGGCAGCAGGAACAGCTTATGAAGGGGACATCATTTACTGCCTAATTGCCAATGCTTTTTAATACCCCGTAGTCCGCCGCATTGAAACACTGCCGCCCCCAATCGGACAAAATATTTTGCGGACAAATTATGCTACAATAAAGGCCGGCAAGACATTACGATTCGAACACCGAAAGGAGCCGTCCGTCATGAACATGGCCGAACGGCCGAGCGGCGTCTTTCCGGCAGTCTGCCCGCTTGACTGCCCGGACGCCTGCGGCCTGCTGCTGCACAAGGAAAACGGCAAAATCGTCAAAGTTACGGGCAATCCCGCGCATCCCGAGACCAAGGGAGCGATCTGCAACAAAGTGAGAAATATGGCCGAGCGGGTGCATCATCCGCAGCGCCTTCTATATCCGATGCGGCGTTCCGGCCCCAAAGGGTCCGGGGAATTTGTCCGCATCTCCTGGCCGGAAGCGATTTCGGAAATCGCGGACCGGTTCCAGGCAATGTCCGCGGAGCACGGACCGCAGAGCATCCTGCCCTACAGTTTCTACGGCAATATGGGCGTGCTCAACGCCGAAGGCATGGATCGCCGCTTCTTCGGGCGCCTCGGCGCTTCGAAGCTTGAGTATACGATCTGCAATTCGGCGGGCAACGCCGGCTGGCGCTACACAATGGGCTTCGGCGGTGGATCAAGCCCGCAGGACACGCTGAACGCGAAGCTGTTCATCGTCTGGGGCGGCAACATCGTCAGCACGAGCATGCACCAGGCCGTGCTTATGGAGCAGGCCCGCAAGAACGGCGCGACCGTCGTCGTGATCGACGTGCACAAGAACCTGACCGGGCGCCGCGCGGACTGGTTCGTTCCGCTGCATCCGGGCACCGATACGGCGCTTGCGCTCGGCTTGATGCACGTGCTGTTCGAGCGCGGGCTGACCGACGCGGATTTCCTGCGCGAGCACACGGTCGGGCACGCGGAACTGCGCGAACACGTGCGGGCGTATACGCCGGAGCGGGTCTCGCGCATTACGGGCGTGCCGGCCGAAGACATCGTCCGGCTCGCGCTGATGTACGGCGAGACCTCCCCGAGCCATATCCATATCGGCAACGGGCTTCAGCACCACGACAACGGCGGCATGGCCGTGCGGACCGTATCCTGCCTGCCGGCGCTGACCGGCCAGTGGAGCCGGGGCGGCGGCGCGTTCAAGTCCAACGGCGCCTACGCGTCGCTGAACGACGACGCGCTCCAGCGGCCCGATCTGCGCCCCGATCCGGGCGTGCGGAAGATCAACATGAACGCTCTGGCCGACGCGCTGCTCACGCTTGAGCCCAAAGTGCGCGGACTGTTCGTGTTCGGCAGCAATCCGGCCGTCGTGGCGCCCGAATCGGGCCGCGTGCGCGAAGGGCTCCGGCGCGAAGATCTGTTCACGGTCGTGCACGAGCTGTTCCTGACCGATACGGCCAAATATGCCGATATCGTGCTGCCGGCCACGTCGAGCTTCGAGAATACCGATCTGTACACCTCGTATTGGCACCATTACGTCCAGCTTCAGCAGCCGGTGATCGAGCCGGCCGGCGAGAGCAAAAGCAATTTCGATACGTTCAAGCTGCTCGCCGAAGCGATGGGCTTCGAAGAAGAAGCGTTCCGCGAGAGCGAAGAGACGGTCATCGCGGCCGCGCTGGACAATCCGGACAATCCGTACCTGAACGGGGTCACGCTGGAACGTCTCGAACAGGAACGGTTCGTCGAACTCGATATGGCGCCCAAAGCCGATTACCTCAAGCGCCTGACGACGCCTTCGGGCAAGATCGAGCTGTATTCGCGGCAGCTTCAAGACCTCGGCCTGCCGGCGCTGCCGACGTACCTGCCGCTTGAAGAAGGCTTCGACGGCGAGAACAGGACGGAGCGGCAGGGCCGTTATCCGCTCATGTTCATCAGTCCGCCCAACCATAACTTCCTCAATTCCACGTTCGCGAACGTCGGCAAGCATCAGGCCATGGAAAAAGAGCCTCTGCTCCAGATCCATCCCGTCGACGCCGAGCGGCGCGGGATCGAAGACGGCGAGGTCGTCGAAGCGTATAACGACCGCGGCGTCTACCGGCTCAAAGCGGTCGTGACCGACCTCATGCTGCCGGGCACGGCCGTCAGCCAGGGGCTGTGGTGGGCCGGACCGGACAGCCCGGGCGCAGCCGGACATTCGAAGCGGCTGGCCAACGCGCTGACCTCTTCGCGGATCGCCGACATGGGCGGCGGCGCGACGTTCTTCTCGACGACGGTCGAGATCAGGCGGGCCGAAGCGGCAGCCGATTCAACATCCCCGACCGGGGCAATGAAAGAAGGATAAGGAACCTCATGAGTTGGCTTCACAGATATCCCAAAGAAATCCAGGCGCTGCTGCTGGCGAGTCTGATCAACTCGACCGGCAGCGCGCTCATGTGGCCGCTGACGACGATGTACGTCTTCGGCGAACTCGGCCGCAGCATGCAGGATGCCGGTCTGGTCATCCTGCTGCAATCGCTCGGCGGCATCGGCGGACAGCTGGTCGGCGGGGCGATGTATCACCGCATCGGCGTCAAAAAGCTGCTGGTCGGCTCGCTGCTGATCAATGCGCTGTCGCTGTTCGCGCTGCCGGTCGTCAGCTCGCACTGGCATCTCTACATGCTGACGATGCTTATCGTCGGCTTCAGCAACGCCATGACGCTGCCGGCGATCCAGGCGTTTATCGGCTTCCGCTTCGCGGCAAGGCGCGGCGAGATCTTCAACACGATCTACGTCGGCAACAATATCGGCGTGGCGCTCGGGACGGCGATCAGCGGACCGCTGGCGGATCTGTCGTTCCCGCTGACGTTCGTGCTGAACGGCGTGACGTGCCTGCTGTTCGCCGGATACTTCTTCGTCTACCTGAACCGGGTAGACCGCTCCGGCGGCCTGCAGATCGAAGCGAAGACGTCGAAGCGGCAGCAGAAGGCGCTGCCGCTGCTTCTGAATACGCGCGTCTATCTCTACATGGGCCTCGGCGCGCTGTTTCTGTGGCTGGGCAACTGCATCTGGAACGGGGGCGTCTCGCCGTCCATTTTGTCGGAAGGCCAGCCGGCTTCGCATTACAGCATTTTGTGGACGATGAACGGCGTCCTGATCTTCGCGCTGCAGCCGCTCATCTCGTGGATGAAGCGGACGTTCGCCCGCAAGCCGGAGACGCAGATGACGGCGGGCAGCCTGTTCTATCTGGCGGGCTACGCCGTGATTCTGCTGTTCCCGCAGTACGGGGCGATGGTCGCGGCGATGTTTCTGGCGACGATCGGCGAAATTTTGTTCCAGCCGGCGATGCCGGCCTTCATCTCCGAGCGGACGAGCGCCAACGCGCCGTTCTATCTCGGGGTGTCGGGCGGGATCGGACAGGGCGGACGGGTCATCGGACCTTATATTATGGGCATTTTGTATGACCGCGGCGGTCTTGAGCCGGTCGCGTGGCTTGCGGTGGCGGCGGCTGTCCTGTCGTTCGGGTTCTTCGCCCTGAATCATCGGCTTCAGCGTTCTCGCAACGTCGGAGACGGAGCGGCGGGCGAAGCATGAACCGGCAGGGCGGCGGCGCGAAAAAGAACGACGGGCCGAGGAGGAGCGAGAATGAAGCGGGTGATCGAAAACGAAGTGGTGATTCGGGAATCGCAGATCAAGGATGCCAAGCCGCTCATGAAAATCGACAAACTGGTCTGGAATACGCGCAACTCGCCGCAGATTCCGGTCTGGAAATCGCGCACGCATTATTTGCGCAGCTGTCCGCCGGACAACCAGCTCGTAGCCGAATGCGACGGGATCGTCGTCGGCTGCGTCGGCTGGCGTCCGCCGACGATGATGTTCGCGAACGCGCACGCGGCCGAGATCTACGTCGCCGTGCACCCGGCTTACCAGGGGCTCGGCGTCGGCCGGAAGTTGATCGAGAGCGTCAAGCTGCATACGCGGCGCCGGGGAATCAAAAAGCTGCGGCTGCGCGTGCTGTCGACCAACGAGCGGGCGATCGCTTTCTACGTGCGCTGCGGCTTCAAGCAGGAAGGCTGCCTGGAGCGCGAATATTATATCGAAGACCGCTACGTCGACGATATTCTGATGGGCTTCTGGCTGCTGTAGCCGCGCAAGCGCTTGGACGTGCAAGGAGTCTACAGCAGCGGGCGCTTGGCGCTCCATTCTTCCGAGAGCATGCCGTAGACGGCATGGTCGACGTAGCCGTCGTCCAGCTTCTCGGCCTGCCTCAGCACGCCTTCGAGCACGAAGCCCATCCGCTCCGGCACGGCGCGGCTGCGGCGGTTCGGGGTGGCGCAGCGGATCTCGATGCGGTTGAGGTCCAGTTCGATGAAGGCATAGTCGACGAAAGCCCGAACGGCGAGCGACATGATGCCCCGGCCTTCAAAAGACGCGCCGAGCCAGTAGCCGATCTGCGCGGAGCGGCTGCGCCAGTTGATCTCGTGGAAGCCGATAACGCCGGCGAGCCGTTCGCCTTCCCACAGACCGGCGGTGACGGCGTCGTTGTCGGCGTACAGCCGGGCGGCCGTGGCGATGAATTCCTCGGCGTCGGCCGTGCTTTGCATCTGCGCGGTCCAGGGCATCCACGGGCGCAGGGTCGGGCGCGAATGTTCGATCAGCTCGAACAATTCCGGGGCATGGCCGCTGCGCAGCGGTTTCAGGATGAGGGAGTCTTTTAACGGGAAAACGAACATGGGGACACGCTCCTTTTTCGGCGGGATGATGGACTTTATGCTACTCGATCGCAGGCAGGCCGTCAAAAGGCGGACAAGACGCCTTGGATGCGCGCCGGTAGAGCCGTTTCGATTGAACGGTTGTGCCGCTTGCGTTATATTTAGAAGCAGAAGGTTTGACGAGGAACGACGCTTTTGGAATGCGAATCACAGAATCTGGGAATAACGAAAGGTTGATATCCGTGGACAATGCCAAGACCCCACCGAATTTTATCAAAACGATTATTGAAGAAGACCTCAAGAGCGGCAAAGTCAAAGAGGTCGTCACGCGCTTCCCTCCGGAGCCGAACGGCTACATGCATATCGGCCACGTGCGCGCGATCTTTATCGATTTCGCGCTGGCGGACGAATTCGGCGGACGCACCAACCTGCGCTTCGACGACACGAACCCGGTGAAGGAAGACGTCGAATACGTCAACTCGATCAAGGAAGACATCAAATGGCTCGGCTTCGAATGGGACAACCAATATTACGCTTCGGATTATTTCGACGAAATGTATAACCGCGCCGTGCTGCTGATCAACAAAGGTCTCGCGTACGTCGACGATCAATCGGCCGACGAGATTCGCGAGAACCGCGGCACGCTGACGGAACCCGGCCATAACAGCCCGTACCGCGATCGTTCCGTCGAAGAGAATCTCGATTTGTTCACGCGGATGAGAGACGGCGAGTTCAAGAACGGCGAACGCGTGCTGCGCGCGAAGATCGACATGGCTTCGCCCAACATCAACCTGCGCGATCCGGTCATCTACCGCATTTCGCATACGACGCACCACAACACGGGTGACAAATGGTGTATCTACCCGATGTATACGTTCGCGCATCCGCTCGAAGACGCCATCGAAGGCGTGACCCACTCCCTCTGCTCGCTGGAGTTCGAAGATCAGCGTCCGTTCTACGACTGGGTCGTCAGCCAATGCGAGATGGAGGCGCAGCCGCGCCAGTACGAATTCGGCCGCCTGAACGTGTCCACGATGGTGACGAGCAAGCGCAAGCTGCGCAAGCTGGTCGAAGAGAATCTGGTCGACGGCTGGGACGATCCCCGCATGCCGACGATTTCCGGACTGCGCCGCCGCGGGTACACGCCGGACGCGATCAAGGATTTCATCTACGAGACGGGCATTTCGAGAAGCCAGGGGCTGGTCGATATCCAGACGCTGGAGCATTTCGTCCGCGAAGACCTGAAGATGAAAGCGATGAGAACGATGGCCGTGCTGCGTCCGCTCAAAGTCGTCATCACGAACTACCCGGAAGGCGAGAGCGAGCTGCTGCCGGCCGAGAACAATACGGAGAACGAAGAAATGGGCGTTCGCCAAATTCCGTTCTCGCGCGAGATCTACATCGAGCAGGACGATTTCATGGAAGAGCCGGTCAGCAAATATTTCCGCCTGTTCCCGGGCAACGAAGTGCGTCTGAAGCACGCGTATTTCATCAAGTGCCATGACTTTATCAAGGACGAGAACGGCGAAGTGGTCGAGATCCACTGCACGTACGATCCGGAGACGAAGAGCGGCAGCGACTTCAATGCCCGCAAAGTCAAAGGCACGATTCATTGGGTGGACGCTTCCGCCGCCGTGCCGGCCGAATTCCGTCTGTACGAGCCGCTGCTCGGCGAAGACGAAGAATCGGAAGAACTGGCGACCGACGAGACGAACGACGTCTCCGCGGACGAAGTGGACGATTTCCTCAAGAAGGTCAACAAAGATTCGCTGGAGATCGTGCAGGGCTTCGTGGAACCGCAGATGAAAGACGCCGCGGCGCAGGACAAATTCCAATTTTTCCGTCACGGGTACTTTAACGTCGATCCGCAGCTGTCGGAGCCGGGCAAGCCGGTATTCGGCCGCATCGTGTCGATGAAGAGCTCGTTCAAAATGCCGAAAAAATAAAAGACGGAGCCGAATACCCAGCCCCGTTAACCGAAAAACCGCTTCGTTTCGAAGCGGTTTTTTTGGTGCGTTCCCGCAAAAACGCCTCCGATTCTCCGCAGCGAAGGGAGTTACGGAGGCGTTGGCGTACCGGCTTACGATTTGCCCTGTACCGGGACCGCTTCGGGCTGGCGGCTGCGATACAGCGTATAACCCATCGCGGCGAAGCCGACCGTTCCGATCACCGACAGCGCCGCACCGCTCTGGTACATCATCGGGGCGCCGAAGTTGTCGAACATCCAGCCGCCGACGATGCCCGCGAAGACGCCGGACAAGCCGCTCCAGGAGAGTGTGAACAGCGCCTGTCCCGTGCCGCGGTACGCGTCCGGCACGAACATGCTGGTCATCTGGGTGCCGACGTAGAAGTAGCCCGCGTACGTGACGCTGTGCAGCATCTGGATGTAGACGATATGCATCGGGTCGCTCACGACCGACATCAGGTACCAGCGCAGCGCGAACAGCGCGCTTACGGCGGTCAGGCAGATCATCATGAATCCGAGCCGGCGGCGGAAAAAGCGGTCGAAGATCAGGAAGAAAACGGCTTCAAGAATCGACGCGGAGAAAACCGCCCAACCGACCAGCTCGCGGGAGCCGCCGAGATCCGTAATATACAGCGTCATGAACGTGCCGTTCATCGCGTTCGGGATCGAGACGAGCACGCCGAGCAGCAGAAAAGCGGAGAACGTCGGGTTCGTCAGCACTTTGCGGAAGCCGCCCGGCGCCACGATCGACGTGGCGGTCGCCCGGCGCAGCGAAGGCAGTGCGATCGCACACAGCAGCGTCAGGCCGAGCAGGCCGGTGAACAGCCACGGGACGCCCGGCGAAGTGCCGGTACGGTCGATCACGAAGCCGGCCGCGGCCGCCGTCAACGCCCAGCCGAGCGAGCCCCAGAGACGGAATCCGCCGAATTTGCGGCCGCTGCCGTCGATATAGCCGAGAATCATCGTATTGCTCTGCGCGAACATCGGACTCTGGAAAAAGAAAAAGGCGATCATCGCCACGTAGATCATGGCGTACGATTGCACGTGGAAAACGAACTGCGCCAGCACCAGCGTACCGGCCAGCATCAGAATCAGCATGCGCCGCGTATTTTCGAGCCGGTCGCCGAGATAACCCCAGAACGGGTTCGCGATCAGCGAAACGAACGGACCGATCGCCATCAACGTTCCGATCGTCAGCTTGTTCATGCCGGCGTCCTGCAAATACAGCGGGAAAAAGCTGGCAAATACCGCGATGGCGCCGTACAGGAAAAAATTGAAGGCTTTGAGCGGGAAGAAGGCTGCGCGGTTCGTATCGGAGGATAAAGGTTGCGATGGATTGGACGGTCGGTCGGACAATTCGGGCACACCCCTTGCGAGTAGTCGGTCTTTTTTGAAGTAAGGGCTTTCATCTTATGTGAGATTCTGGCCTTGAAGCCAGCCGGACAGTAGGGTCCTTAATCGACAATATAGTCCTTCCCAAGACAGATTACAACAAAATAATGCACAGCGGTAACGATGAAAAGGGGAAACGCGCCGCAAAAAGCCCCTGATCCAAACGACCCACGAACTGCAACCATTTTGTCACATCGTTCCCCGCAGCATAGCAGAAATCGGGAGTATACTTAACTTGTAAGCGTAAGCAATCCTGCCGGATGACCCATGGACTTGAGTTGCATCTTTTTCGGCGGCCGGTTTCTCCGTTCGGACGGAACTTCCCGGGCGCCCATTTCCGCAAGGAGGTTCAAGCTGATGACGACCGCGATGATGGAGAAGCAAGGATCGGCCGTGCACGGAGACGAGCACTGGGCGCAGACCCGATTGACGCTGTACCAACTGCTGAGCGAATTTATCATTTATAAACCGAGCGTGCATTTGACGATGAAATGGCGCCGGAAATTGGAACATACCCTTTGGAACGACGGCGCGTTCCTGCGCTTCCGCTCGATCCTTGCGGAACTGGAACCGTCTTCGCTGCGGCCGTACTGCACGGCGCAGGCCCGCGAATACGAGCGTCTGATCGGCCGTCGGGGCAGCGGCATCCCGCTGCGCGAATCGGGCTATGTGCGCGTCGAAGCCGGTCTCGCGGCCAGCCGCGCCGGCGCCGCGTACGACCGGGCGGGCGTCACGCTGAACCGGACGTCCGGGGAAAAAGATGACGAGTTGAGCGTGGAGCTGGAATTCATGGCCGTGCTCGCCGAGCGGATGATCGAAGGCGTGCGCTCCCGCGGGGAACGCGAACGGCTGGCCCGGATGCAGCTGGAATTCGTGCAGCGGCATCTGCTGACGTGGATTCCTTCGTTTTGCGAAGAAATGCGCGCCGGCACGGTCAGTCCGCTGTACCTGAATCTGTGCGCCATGCTGGAAGCGGTACTTCTGTTCGACCGCGCGTGGCTGTCGGCCCGGGTCGGGGATTGATCGTTTAGATGAAGCCGGATGCGGATTGAAGCCTCTATGCGTGCCGACGCAAGGGGAAGACCGTATGCCGAGCCGAGCGAAAAAAAAGTGAACCGCCGAACCTGTTTTTCCGAGCCGGAAAAACGCGATCGGCTTTTTTTGTTTCGTTTGCCTGCCGACTGTCCAAAAGGGCATAGACCGGGCAAGCTTCGTGTAACGGGGCCCCTGTCCCGAGAGCCGGGCGCAAAGCAAAGGAGGATGCCTTAATGGGACTGTATATCGGACTCGATATCGGCACGACCAGCACCAAAGCCTTTTTATATGATGAAAAAGGACAGATCCGCGGAGGCTCGCAGGCGGCGTACGCGCTGCTGGTGCCGGAAGCGGGCCGGGCCGAGCAGCGTCCGGAAGAGCTGATGGACGCGGTGGCCGACGCGATCCGCGGCGCGATGAAGGAAGCGAACGCGCAGGCCGGAGATATTTCGGCCGTGGGGATCAGCACGGCGATGCACAGCCTGATGGCGGTGGACGGCGAAGGCAAGCCGCTGACGGCCGTCATTACGTGGGCGGACAACCGCAGTATCCGGCAGTCGAACGAACTGCATCGAACCGGCGAAGCACGGAGGCTGTATGCGGCCACCGGCACGCCCGTGCATCCGATGTCGCCGCTGACGAAGCTGCTCTGGCTCGCCGAACGCGAACCGGAGCTGTTCAAGCGGGCGGCCAAGTTCGTCTCGTTCAAGGAATATTTGCTGCACCGGCTGTTCGGCCGCTACGCGATCGACGTCTCGCTTGCTTCGGCGACGGGGATGCTCGACCTGCATACACTCGACTGGAACGAGTCGGCGCTGCGTTTGATCGGCCTGTCTCCCGATCGGCTCGGCGAGATCGTGCCGATTACGGAGCGCTTCAGCGGCATGGACCGCACGCTTGCGGAGCGGATGGGGCTGCATCCCGATACGCCGTGGATCGCGGGTGCAAGCGACGGCGCGCTCGCCAACGTCGGCGTGGGCGCGCTCGAACGCGGCGAGACGGCCGTGACGATCGGCACGAGCGGCGCGGTGCGTTCTTTTGCCGAGGAGCCGAGTACGGACAAGGCCGGCCGGACGTTCTGCTACGCGTTCGAACCGAAGCGCTGGCTGATCGGCGGGCCGACGAATAACGGCGGCATCGCGCTGCGCTGGTATTTGGAGAAGTTCGTGATCGGCGAAGGCGAAAGCGCGGATCTCAAAGAAAAAGAGGCGCTGGACCGCATCATGCAGTTGGCCGATTCGGTGCCGCCGGGTTCGGAAGGCCTGCTGTTCCTGCCGTATCTGAGCGGGGAGCGGGCGCCGTACTGGAACGCGGACGCCCGCGGCACGTACTTCGGGGCGACGCTGCATCACGGGCGGGAGCATTTCGGCCGCGCCACGATGGAAGGCGTGCTGTTCGCCATACGCACGGTGTCGGACGCCTTGACGCAGATCGGCGGCCCAAGCCGTTCGCTGCTGGCGTCGGGCGGATTCGCCAAAAGCGAAATCTGGACGCAGATGCTGGCCGATCTCTCCGGCACGCAGGTCGTCGTGCCCGATACGTACGAAGCGTCCGCTTTCGGCGCGGCCTCCGTCGCCATGCTGGCGACCGGCGCGATCGGCGATCTGGGCGACGTCAAAGACGCGATCGGTATCCTGCGCACGCACGAACCGGACGCCGGACGCTTCCATACGTACGAGCGTTATTATTCGCTGTTCAAGCGGGTGTACGACCAGCTGGAACCGGTCTTCCCCGAGATCGCGCAGCTTCAGCGCGGAACGGGCATCAACCACGAAGACGAGAGCCAGGAAGGCGAAGCGAAGCCGGAATCGCAAGGGTCTTCGGCTTGAGCGGGGATTTTGACGAATCCGTATCACGCTATTTGCGCACCAGCACGCTTTTTCGCCTATTAACGAATCGTCAGCATGCTATTTGCTCCAAAATGGCCTCAAACGTCCCAATTCGGCCGGATAAGGCTACGACGATTCGTTAGTTTGCCGAAAAAGCTGAATAAGGGGAGAATAGCGATACCAGGGTTCGTTAGGCGTGCGGTTACAAGGTTGGGATTTGTGCAAAAGCCGGGTGCCGGAGAGGAAATGCCCCGTGCCATATGCTCTGCGCCATACGCCGCATCGCAAGCCTGCACGTGAAAACCAAACGACGTATGCTGCACGGATATGCGCCAAACCAAGCATGCCCTACACAAAAAAGCCGCTCCCCCAAGGGGAGCGGCTTTTTTCCATACTTAGGCCGCAGCAGCGACCGGGCCGCACGGGCGGCCCGATCCTGCCTGTCATACCAGGCTGCGCGGGATTAATCCAGCGGGGTTTCCAGCTTTTCCATTTCGGCGCGGCGGGCGCGCGATTTGGAGCTGATCTTCATCAGGAACTCGTACACGACCGGCACGATGACGAGCGTGAGCAGCGTGGAGCTGATCAGGCCGCCGATAACGGTGATGCCGAGACCTTTGGAGATGATGCCGGCGCCGCCTTCCCAGCCCGCGACGAGCGGGATCAGGGCGCCGATTGTCGCAAGCGCCGTCATCAGGATCGGACGCAGACGGGTCGAACCGGCTTCCAGCAGCGCTTCGCGGGTCGACAGCCCTTCGCGCTCTTTGTGAATAACGCGGTCGATGAGAACGATCGCGTTGGTGACGACGATACCGATCAGCATCAGCACGCCCATGAGCGCCGAGACGCTGAGCGATTCGCCGCCGATCAGTAGGCCGATCAAGGCGCCGATCGCGATAAACGGCAGCGAGAACAGGATGGCGAACGGCGCGAGGCCGCCGCCGAACGTCACGACGAGCACGAAGTAGACGATCGCGATCGCAGCGAGCATCGCAAGGCCGAGCTGCGAGAACGTATCGTTGATCTGCTCGGTCACGCCGCCGAATTCGACGGTGATGCCGTCCGGCAGGTCCAGCGCGTTGATCTTGTCTTCAAGCGCCGTCGAAGCTCCGCCTACGTCGGACGAGACGATATTGGCCGACAGCTGGGCGACGGTCTTGCCGTCCGAACGGGAGATCGTGTCCGGCGCGATGCCTTCCTGCACTTCGACCACGTCCGAGATCGGAACCTGGATGCCGAGCGGCGACGTCAGCTCGGTGTCTTCGATCTCCGACAAGGCGGTGAACGTTTTGCTTTCCGTTTCGATATAGACCTTATGGCTTTGTCCGTCGAGATCGACTTCGGTCAATACCGGACGCTGCGTGACCGGCGCAAGCGCCATCGCGATCTGTCCGGCGGTCAGGCCGTAGGAGCTGAGTTTCTGCTGGTCGGCGACCAGCGTGTACTGGCTGTAGCCTTCTTCGAGGCCGCTCTCGGCTTCTTCGAAGTTCGCGTCGGCCTGGATCAGCTTGAGGATCTGGTCGGCGACCGGCTTCAGGTCTTCCGTGCTGTCGCCGTAGACGCTGACGCTCAGCTGGCTTCCGCCCAGGCCGCCGCCGATGTCCATCTGGCTCCATTCGCCTTCCGGTACGCGTTCCTGGAGACCGGCGAGCAGGTCTTCCTTGACCGTGTCGAAGTTTTTCGTATCACTGTTGAACTCCGTGTAGAACAGGGCGGAGTTCGCCGAACCGAACCCGAGCGGATTCGATCCGCCGATCGAATACTGCATATTCGTCAGGTTCGGCTGTTCGCGGACGAATTTCTCCGCTTCGAGCATGCGATCCTGCGCCTGCTCGTCGGTGGCGCCGGCTTCCGGCGCGTACGTGAACGTAAACGTTTTGTCTTCCTGCTCCGGCAGGAAGCTCGTTCCCACGTAAGGAATCGTGAACAGACTTCCGACAAGCAGGAAGACGGCGATCAGGAACGTGATCAGCTTATGCGACAGCGACCAGTTCAGGATGCGCTTGTACCCTTCGGACAGGCGGCCCGGCTTGTCGTGCGACGTTTTCTTCTTGAGGCCGCCGCGGAACAGCGTATGCGCCAGCATCGGCACGATCGTGATCGCGATCAGCAGCGAGGCCAGCAGCGCGAACACCATCGTCAGCGCGAACGGCATAAACAGTTCGCCGACCATGCCGCTGACGAAAGCGAGCGGAACAAATACGGCGAGCGTGACGATCGTCGAAGACATGATCGGCAGGAACATCTCGCGCGTGGCCGCGCTGATCAGCTGGCGGCCGCGCAGCTTCTCGGTATCGAGCGACATGCGCCGGTAGATGTTCTCGATGACGACGATCGAGTCGTCGACGACCCGGCCGATCGCGACGGTCATCGCGCCGAGCGTCATCATGTTCAAGGTGACGTTCATCTGCTTGAGCAGTAGCACCGCGATCAGCAGCGACAGCGGGATCGAGATGATCGAGATGATCGTCGAGCGGAAATCGCGCAGGAACAGCAGAATGATCAGGACGGCGAACAGCGCGCCGAAGATCGCTTTTTCCAGCATGGTCCGGACCGAATCTTCGATCGGCTTGCCCTGGTCGAGCATGACGGTCAGGTTGAGACCGGAATATTGATCTTCCAGTTCGGCGATGCGGTCTTTGACCGCATTGACGACGTCGACCGTGTTGGCGTCGTTCGTCTTGACGATCTGGATACCGATCGACTCCAGACCGTTCGTGCGCGAGACGGACTCGGAACTGCCGACGACTTCGATCTTGGCGATGTCGCTCAGCTTCACCGTCGGCAGGCCGGCTGCGGCAGCCGCAGCCGCGGCGCCCTCCGTGCCCTGCGCGCCGGCCGCTGCCGCGCCCTGCGCTTCGGCGGCGGACTCGGCGCTGCCCTGCGCGCCTTCGGCA
>NZ_VPFK02000035.1:0-27013 GCF_008634075.2 Saccharibacillus sp. WB 17
CGGCAAGCCCGCCGGCGCTGCCCAGGCCGGCGGCGAAGCGAACCGCAGCCGCCCGGCGAGCAAGCCGCACGCCGGCCCTCGCGCAGGCGCGGACGGCAAGCGCCCCCGCACAGGCGGACGCCCGCAGCCGGGCACCGCGGCTTCGGCTCGTTCCACGAGCAACCAGAAGTGGAAAGACGGCCAATGGGCAGCCGAGACCCTGTACCGCTCCAGCTTCGGCCTGTCGGGCGACAAAGCGTAAACGCACAGCCTGATTCGGCTATGGCGTAACCTTCGGAGCCGCGGAGGCCCGAACGAACCTTTTCAAAAGCGCGTCTTTCGGACGCGCTTTTTGTCGTACCCTTTTTCGGACCTTCTATCTCCAATACGGCTATTTATTTTCGCCGAACAAAAGAATCAGACCGTGGGCCTCTCAACGACGCTCCATGTGTCTGATTCTTTTTTGCGTCAACGGTCGGGCTTGAACGCGATGTTGGTTCAAAGTTCTCCAAGTACCCGGCTTTCTCTTCCTGTATCCGATCCAAAAGTCATGAAGAGAATCATAGAGGATATCGCTCGGCTCGGCTAACGGATCGTATATCCCTTAGAGCGCGGAATCCAGCTAGCCGCCTTATATCGTCCTTGCCCTTGATGCGGTTAGCCGACTTGCGTCGGGTTGATGCCTCGCCTCCTGCCCCAAGCCCCCGGACATCGGGTCCTGCACCCCGCACACCCAAAAGGCTCCGCCCCCAAGGGCGAAGCCTTTTTGCCAGGCCATGCTGCCGGCCGAGCCGCCGCTTACATGTACAGCATCGAAAAATGCAGCTCGTGACCGCGCTGCTTCAAGTAATTGTAGAGCTGCGAGCGGTGGTGGAACAGATGGGTCAGCGTCTCGATCTGCCACTGGATCTGCGTATGCCCCTGATCGGCATAGAATGCTTTGGTCGAGCGGGTCATCCACTCGTGCAGATCGAGCGACAGCAGATACGCTTTGTACTGCTCGAAGCTGTCGCGCAGGGCGGCGGCCAGAAGCTCGGGATCGAACTCGTCGTTCAGGCTCTCTTCGACGGCGCCCACTTCTTCGGCTCCGGCTTCGCGCATAATCGCCAGATCGCTGCGCGGCACGAGCGCCAGATGGCGCACCAGTTCGGACAGCGAACGCATATTGCCTTGCGGACGGTAGCTCCAGTCTTCGGGGCGGATCAGGCGGATCAGGGCTTCGCCGGTACGGACCCCCGTCTCCAATTCGTCCAGCAGGTGATCGCGGATTTGCAGCGCCTCGTTCATCTTGTCGTCTCCTTTTGTCCGTAAACGCACGGTTGTTTGCCTTGCTCTGTCTTTTCTCTACTATAAAAGAAAAAGCGGATACGAACAAGTGTTTGTTATCGTTCGCCGCAAAATACGGCAAAAAGGACCCCGCCGCAGCCGGGTCCCCGCCAAACTTCGCTTTATACGATCCGCTGCCGGCCAAGTTCCGCCGGATACAGCAGATCCCGTACGCCGACCGTGTCGCCCACGATCAGCATCGCCGGATTGCTGACTTTCATCGCCGCGGCCAACCGCGCGATGCTGCCGAGCGTGCCGGTCACGACCCGCTCCGACGACGTCGTCGCGTTCTCGATCAGCGCGGCCGGCGTGTCCGGCCCGCGCCCGTGGCGGATCAGCTCGCCGCTGATCTCGTTCAGCTTCGAGACGCCCATGTAGATCGCCAGCGTATCGGCGCCGCAGGCGAGCAGGTCCCAGCGGATCGGCGTATCCGCTTCGCCGCAGCGGCTGCCGGTTACGACGGCGAACGAGGCGGCCGTGCCGCGATGCGTCAGCGGAATGCCGGCCGAAGCCGAAGCGCCGGCGGCGGAAGTGACGCCCGGCACGACTTCGAACTCGATGCCCGCTCTCGCCGCGGCCAGCGCTTCTTCGCCGCCCCGGCCGAACACGAACGGGTCGCCGCCTTTGAGCCGGACGACGCGGTGCCCGACTTTGGCGTAATCGACGATCAGGCGGTCGATCTCTTCCTGCGTCAGCGCGTGGCGGCCGGGCGCTTTGCCGCAGTAAATCTTGAGCGTGCCGGGCGGGCAGTAATCCAGCAGCTCGTCGCTGACGAGGCGATCGTACAGCACGACGTCGGCCCGTTCCAGGCGGCGCAGCGCTTTGACGGTAATCAGCTCCGGATCGCCGGGTCCCGCCCCGACGATCGAAATCAGCCCCCGGCTCATCGTCTGTCCTCCAGCGAGGCGGCGCGGAGCGGTTCGGGGTAGACGAATGTGCCCGCCGCAGCCGGTGCGGCAGAATGGCCTGCGCCTGCCGCGGAGATCGGCGTACCCGGCGCCGCGGGCGTTCCGTGCGCCAAGACGCCCGCGGGCGAGGATTGTGCCGGTTCCGCCGCCGGGCTGCCGGTTCCGCCCGATTTTTGCCCCCAATAGAGCAGCAGTCCGGTCAGCAGCGCACCGCCGACGAAGTTGCCCAGCAGCACCGGAATGCCGTTCCAGACGAGCCATTCCATGCCGCTTACGTTCGCGCCGAGCAGCATGCCCGCCGGAATAACGAACATATTGACGACGGTGTGCTCGAAGCCCTGCCCGAAGAAGATCAGGATCGGCAGCCACATCGCCGCTATTTTGCCGCCCGTCGATTTGGACGTCATCGCCATGACCGCGCCGAGCGTCACCATCCAGTTGCAGAGGATCGCTTTGACGAAGACAAGCAGCATGCCGCCTGCGCCGAGCGCTTGATAGGCGGTCGTCTTGGCTTCGCTGGCGCCGACGATCGTCGCGATCAGCGGGTTGGACAAGTCGCTTCCCGCCTTGGTAGCCACGAACACGTAGGCGAGCGCGTACAGGCCGCAGCCGATCAGATGGCCGACGATGACCCAGCCGTAATTTTTGAGCATCGCTTTGACCGTCGTTTTTCTCTCCAGCACGGCCAGCGGAATCAGGGCGAAACTGCCGGTGACCAGCTCCAGTCCCAATAAGACGATGATGACGAAGCCGACGGGAAACAGCAGCGCGCCGACCATCGGAATACCCGTCTGCGCCGATGCCGTCATGGCGAGCGTCGTCGCGCAGGCCAGAATCGCCCCCGCCAATCCGCTTCGAATCAACAGCTGCGACGTCGTCAATTCCGCTTTGGCCTTGCCTGTGTCGATCATCGTTTGCCGTACTTCGGCCGGTTTGACGTAATCCATCGGTATCCCTCGCTTTCGGCTATGAAAAGGCTAGATTGTGAACAAATTCGGCTGCCAAAAAACCGGCTTTACGCGATATGGCTGCCTCGTCCTTCGTCTTCGACCTTCCCGTTCAGGGTGAGCAGAATCGTGCCGTCGGCTTCGACTTCGGTCCGGAACGTCGTGACGCAGCCTTTGTCGGGGTCGAGCGCTTCGCCGCTGCGCAGGTCGATGCGCCAGTCGTGCAGCGGACAGTGGACGACCGGCCCGCAGACCATGCCTTCCGACAGCACCCCGCCTTTGTGCGGGCAGCGGTTCTCCACCGCCAGCACTTCGCCGTCCGAGAGCCGGAACAGCGCGATCTCCAGTCCGTTGATATTCAGGCGGCGCGATCCCTGCGGATCGATATCGCTCAATCGGCCTACCCGTACTTGTTCCGCTGCGTGGCTCATGCCGATTCCTCCTTGTCCGATGCGTTCCGGCCGTCCGATTTTCCTTGCGTACTTCCTTCGCCCTGCGTCGAAATGGCCGCGGCCACCGGAAGACGCTCGAAATTTTTGCGCAGTTCCGGCTCGGTAACGATCTGTTTCCACGGATCGACCGTCCGGTCCAGCGTTTCGCGCAGGCGGGCATGCAGCGCTTTGCGCTCGCCTTCGTCGCTAAGCACCTGCTTGACGTGCTCCAGGCCGACGCGCTCTACCCACGGCGCGGTGCGCTCGTTCCACGTCGCGTTTTCCCGATAGTATTGAAGGAACGCGCTCGCCCACTCTTCGACCTCGTCGTCCGTTTTTACGAAGCCGAGCAGGTCGGTCGCCCGGACGTGGATGCCGGCATTCCCGCCGACATGCAGCTCCCAGCCGCCGTCGACCGCCACGACGCCGAAGTCTTTGACCGTCGCTTCCGCGCAGTTGCGCGGGCAGCCGGAGACGGCGAGCTTCACTTTAGCCGGCGCGTTCATGCGCTCGAACGCTTTCTCGAGCCGGACGCCCATGCCCATCGCGTCCTGCGTGCCGAAGCGGCAGAAGGTCGAGCCGACGCACGTCTTGACGGTGCGCAGCGCCTTGCCGTAGCCGTGGCCCGAAGGCATGTCCAGCGCTTCCCAGACGCCCGGCAGGTCTTCCTTCTTCACGCCGAGCAGATCGAGGCGCTGTCCGCCCGTGAACTTGACGAGCGGCACGTCGAACTTCTCCGCGACTTCGGCGATCCGCTTCAGCTCGGTCGGCGACGTGACGCCGCCGTAGATGCGCGGGATGACCGAATACGTGCCGTCTTTTTGAATATTGGCGTGATACCGTTCGTTGGCGAAGCGGGATTCCTTCTCATCCTTGTATTCCGTCGGCCACAGCATGCCCAGATAATAATTGAGCGACGGCCGGCACTTGGAGCAGCCTTCGTCGTTGTTCCATTCCAGCACGTTCATGACTTCCTTGACCGTCTTGAGCCCCATGCGCTTGATCTCGGCCACGATCTCGTCGCGGCTGTGCGTCGTGCAGCCGCAGATGCCTTCCTTCACCGTCACCGCGGCGTCGCCGGCGTATAATTGAAGCAGTCCTTCCACGAGCGGCTTGCAGCCGCCGCAGGAAGCGGACGCTTTGGTGCAGCCTTTGATCTGGCCGAGGCTGTTGCAGCCTCCGTCGATCGCGGCGACGATATCGCCTTTGGAGACGCCGTTGCAGCCGCAGACGATCTCGTCGGTCGGCATGGCTTCGAGCCGCGCCGCGGCACCGCCTCCGCCTCCGGCAGCAAGCGCATCCGCAGGCAGGCCGAGCAGCAGTTCCTTTTCCCGTCCGGCGATGCTCTCTCCGCTCTTGATGAGCGAGAACAGCGCGGCGCCTTCGCTCGTCTCGCCGAACAACACGGCGCCGATCAGCCGGTTGTCGAGAATGACGAGCTTTTTGTACACGCCTTCGATCTCGTCCTGGTACCGGAGCGCCCGAGCGCCTTCCGGCTCGGTGAAGATGCCTCCGGAGAAGACGTCGACGCCCGACACTTTGAGCTTCGTCGAAGTGACCGATCCGGCGTAGCCTTCGACCGGCACGCCGGCCAGGTTCTTGGCCAGCACCGCGCCCTGTTCGTACAGCGGCGCGACGAGTCCGTAGGCGATGCCCCGGTGCTGCGCGCATTCGCCGACGGCGTACACGCCCGGCAGATTGGTGCGCATATGGTCGTCGACGACGATGCCGCGCTCTACGGCAAGGCCGCTGCGCTGCGCCAAAGACACGTTCGGACGTATGCCGACCGCCATGACGACGAGGTCCGCTTCGAGCATGCTGCCGTCCTTGAACAGCAGTCCCTTCGCCCGCTGCTTGCCGAGCACCGACTCCGTCTGCTTCTTGAGCAGGAACTTCATGCCCTGCGCTTCAAGCTCCTGCTGGAGCATGATCGAAGCGGGACGGTCGAGCTGGCGTTCCATCAGGTATTCGTTGATATGGATGACGGTGACGTCCATGCCGAGGTTCAGCAGGCCGCGCGCCGCTTCGAGGCCGAGCAGGCCGCCGCCGATCACGGCCGCCTTCCGGTGCTTGCGGGACGCTTCCTGCATCGCCTGGCAGTCCTTGATGTCGCGGAAGCCGATAACGCCTTCCTTGTCGGCGCCGGGAACCGGCAGGATGAACGCGTTGGAGCCGGTCGCCAAGATAAGTTCGTCGTAGTCCGCTTCGATGCCGCCTTCGGCGTACACCCGGCGGCGTTCGCCGTCGATCCGCGAGATCGCCTGTCCCATATGGAGCGTAATGCCGTTCTCCCGGTACCAGTCGAGGTCGTTGATGACGATCTCTTCCAGGCTTGCGCCGCCGGCCAGTACCGAAGAGAGCATGATGCGGTTATAGTTCGGATGCGGCTCCGCACCGAATATGGTAATGTCGTATAAGTCCGGCGCCAATTTGAGCAGATGTTCGATTGTGCGGACGCCTGCCATTCCGTTGCCGACCAGCACCAGCTTTTTGCGTTCGTTTGTCATATGGAATCGCTCCTTCCAGAGAGGGAAATCGGGATTGGACGAGATAGGCTTGCGAGACGGATATATCGGACGGAAAAACGCAAACAGCCCGCTCCACCCGCCGCGGAAAACATACGTTTTCCGTTGCTTGTTCAGGTGAGAGCAGGCGCCATTGCCGCTTCAATCGGACACATCGTTGTATCCGTATCATTTGTTGAGTCCGACTATACCGGAAGATGATTTACATGTCAACAACTTTGACATTAAAAAATTGATTAAGTAAAATTGTCGACAAAACGCCGTTTTTCATGTTATAAAAAGTAACACATACAGCTTAGACCTGACGGAAAGGATTCTGAACATAAGGAGAGTCGTCCATGCACAGCCTATTGATCGTGCACCATTCTTCCGCGGCCGCCGATTCCGGCAGGGACGAAGCGGGGCCTGCCCGCCTGCTCGGCGGATGCGGCTATTTGATCGAATCGGCGGGCACGCGCGAAGAAGCATTCGACCGCGTCGGCGCAACGGATGCCGCCGTGCTCGCGCTGCCCCTGACGGAAATGAACGGCTGGGCCGATCTGTTAATGTCCCGCAAGACCGTGCCTGTCCTCTGGTGGTGCACATCCGCAACGGCCGACCTGTCCGTCTCCGCCTGCGAAGACGACGTGCGAATCGACGGCATCCTCTCTCCTTCCATGCAGCCGTCCGAAATGCACTGGATTTTGCATTTCAGCGCCAGGCGATGCTACGAGCGGGCCCAATGGGCCAAAGAGCGGGAGAAGCTGCTCGCCCGGCTCGAAGAACGCAAATGGATCGATATGGCAAAAGGCATTCTGTCCAAGACCAAAAACATTTCCGAATCCGAAGCCTACGACGTGCTGCGCAAGCAGGCCATGAACGAACGCAAACGAATGGTGGACGTCGCCACCTCCATCGTCAAAGTCTATCAACTTCTCCACGAACCGTCCTAAGGAGGCGCAGCGATGATCGATCTGTTAAAAGAAGTGGCCCGCGGCAAGCGCGGCGCGCGGGATCTGAACTACGGCGAATCGCTGGAAGCGGCGGAAGCGATCCTCAGAGGCCGGTCGACCCCGGCCCAGACGGGCGCTTTCCTGATCGCCGAACGGCTGAAGCTCGAAAGCGTCGAAGAGCTGGAAGCTTTCGTGTCCGTCTGCCGTACACAGGCTTACCGCGAATGCCGCAAGCCCGGCATCGACTTCGCGGGGCCGTACGACGGCCGGCAAAAAACGTTCTGGGCGTCGCTGCCGACCGCGTTCGTGACGGCCGCCGCCGGCGTGCCGGTGACGCTGCACGGCTCCGCGCCGCTGCCGCCCAAATACGGCGTCGTGCTGCACGACATTCTCGGCGCGGCGGGCGTCGATCCGCTTGCGCTGAGCCGCGCGGACGCGATTGCGGCCGCGGACCGGAGCGGCGTCCTGTTCGCCGACTCCGCCAAATGGTGCCCGCCGCTCGGACAGCTGCACGGCATCCGCCAGGAACTCGGCATGCGCACGCTGCTGAACACGGCGGAGAAATTGGTCGATTACGCCTGCTCGCCGTATCTCGTGCTGAGCGTGTTCCATAATACGGTCATCGACCGGCTGGCCCGGCTCGTGAGCCGGCTCGGCTACCGCAAAGCGCTGATCGTCCAGGGCGTCGAAGGCTCGGAAGACGTGTTCATCCATCGTCCGACGCGTATTCATACGGTAGAAGACGGCCGGTGCGAGCTGGATCTGCTCGATCCCGAGACGTACGGGCTCGATACGGAAATGCCCGAAGAAGAAGGCGAATGGACGGCCCGCCGCCAATTCGAGACGCTCGAAGCGGTGCTGCAGGGCGGCGGCCATATGGCGCATTACAATCAGACGCTGCTGAACGCGGCGGTGCGGCTGCATCTGGCCGGAGCGGTCGGCTCGGTCGAAGAAGGCGTGTATACCGCCAAGCCGCTGCTCGACGACGGTTCGGCGTGGCGGGCCTACGACACGTGGAAAACGGCGCTGCGCGAAGCGGCTCCGGCCGGTCGCCCGCCCGCGCGGCAGGCCGGAGTCCGCAACGGCTGACGGCGAGGCTGGCGGCGAGATTGACGGCGAGACTAACGGCAAGAGTGGCAGCGAAGCGGAGATCCGACTTGACTTATCGCGAAATCTCGATATATAATTTCCGGTATGAAAACTATCGATATTTTCAAAGCTTTATCCAATGAGACCCGGTTGAGCATGCTCGGTTGGCTGAAAGAGCCGGAGAACCATTTTCCCGCGCAGGGCGCACATATTCCCAAAGGCGTAAACTTTGCGGGCGGCGTCTGCGTCGGCGATATTCAGGAAAAGGCCGGACTGTCGCAGTCCACGGTGTCCAGCTATCTGAACATGATGCAAAAAGCGGGTCTGCTGGAGTCTTTCCGGTACGGACAGTGGACGTATTACCGGCGCAACGAATCGGCGATCCGCGAGTTGGCCGAATATATCCGAACGGAGCTCTGAGCCGCGAAGAGTCCGTTCTTTTTTCGGACCTCATATATCGAATTTTCTAGATATTTAATTATTGGAAAAAGGAGAACTACTATGCGCCCCATTTACTATCTGCTGGCTCTTCTCGCCGGCGCGGCCCTCAGCTTCGAAGGGGCGATCTACGCCGAACTCGGCAAATCGATCGGACAGGTCGAAACGAGCTTTTACAACTTTGCGATGGGGACGATCATCGTCGGCCTGCTGTGGCTCTTTTTCGGAAAAGGCGATATTACCCATGTGCGCCGCGCACCCAAATGGTCGCTGCTCGGCGGTCTGCTCGGCGTCGTCTATCTCACTTCGATCGTCGTCAGCGTCCCGTTCGTCGGCGTCGGCGTCACGATGGTCGCGGTCATTATCGGCCAGCTCATCATGAGTATGGTCATCGAGCATTACGGCTGGCTCGGCAGCGAACCGACGCGCGTCAACAAGGAGAAAATCTTCGCCGTGCTCGCCATGACCGTCTCGCTGCTGCTCATTCAATAAGAACGTCGACCGACACGAATTCCGGGAGGATCCACATATGGGAATATTCATGATTTTGTTCACGCTGCTCGGCGGCATTACGCTGAGCGCGCAGTCTTCGATCAACGGGGCGCTCAGCCGCAAAGCGGGCACCCTGGAGACGACTTTGCTTACGTTCATTACCGGCACGCTGTTTCTCGCGATCTTCATCCTGTTCTTCGGACAGGGACATCTGCTCGCCCTGCTGAACGCGCCGAAATGGCAGTTGAGCGCCGCTTTTCTGGGCACGCTCTATCTGCTGCTGACCGTCATGGCCGTGCCGAAGATCGGCGTCATCGCGGCCAACATTGCCGGCATCGCCGGCCAGCTGCTCGCGGGCATGCTGATCGACCATTTCGGCTGGTTCAACAGTCTGGAGATTCATCTCGACGGCAAAAGAATGCTGGCGCTGGCCTTCATGGTCCTGGCCCTGTACCTGATCTACCGGGGCAACAAGCGCTCGGCGGCGGAAAAAGAACTCCGTTCGCGGACGAACCCCGCCTGAAGCCGGCGGAGAGCAGCGGGCGCCGCTTAATCGGCGATCCGCAGCCCGATTCGACAACCAAAAGCACCTTCGGAATAATCCGAAGGTGCTTTTGGTCGTTCAATCGTCGAACTCCTGCCTTACGCGGCGCGCCGTGCCCGGTTCGGGCGGAAGTTCGGCCGGCGCAGGCGGTTCGTCGACGCCGGCCGCTCCGCTTCTGCGGTCCGTGTACCGGAACAGCATCCGCAGCAGCGGCGGAACGGCGAAGAAGATGAAGAACGTGCGGAACAGCTGGTACCCGGTCACGGTCGACAATTCCGCGCCGATCGAATGGGCGATAACGCCCATCTGGTCCATGCCGCCCGGCGCCAGACTGAGCAGCGCGGTCGCCGGAGTGACCGGCTGCAGCTTCGTCAGCAGCACGGTCAGGCCGAACGAACCGGCGATCAGCAGCAGCCCGCTGAGCAGGCAGAGCGCCAGCGTCCGCACTTTATGGCGGATCTGCGCAGGCTTCAGCAGCGTGCCCACGTAAGTGCCGAGCGCCAGCTGCGCGGCGGCCGTCAGGGCATGCGGCAGTTCCGGCGCCTCGAAGCCGGTCGCCTGGAGCAGCGCCGTCCCGAACGCCGGGCAGAGCAGGAAGGCGGTCGGGAACCGGACCTTTTGGCCGAGCAGCGCGAGGAGCACGCAGAGCGGAGCGTACACCAGCGCGTTCGGGAACAGGGCGCTCCACGGTGCGTCCGCCCGAACGGCGGCCTGCGCGGCATCGCCGGCCTGTTCGCCGAACAGCGGGCTGTAGATCAGCAGCGGAATGCTGACGACGATCAGCAGCAGGCGCACGACCTGGTTGACGGTGACGAGCGTCAGGTCGACGCCTTTGGTCTCTTCCGCCAGCACGACGATCTGCGACAGTCCGCCGGGGACGCTGCCGAGCAGCGACGTCTTGAAGTCGGTGCCGGACAGCCGGCCGATGACGTAGGCGATGCCGGCGCACAGCAGCAGAAGCAGGAACGTCATCAGGATCATGTACGGCACCTGCGAGCCCATCGCGCGCAGCGCTTCCCCGGTCAGCGCGAGGCCGATCGTATAGCCGATCACGATCAGCGCGCCGTTGCGGATCGGCGACGGCCACGCGTAGCGCGTCTTGAGCAGGTTCGAGCCGATCAGCGCCGCGAACATCGGACCGAGCAGCCACGGGACCGGCAGGCGAAGCCGCTCGAACAGCAGCGCGCCCGCAAGCGAGATCAGCAGGGCGGCCGCCAGCCGCGGCCATAGGCTTTTGGCGGGCATTTTCAAGGTATTCATGCGTATTCCTCATTTCCATACGGCACAATGCGCGATTCGTTACGGTGAACCCGTTGTTACTAGTATACCCTTCCGCGCTCTTTTTCCCCGCCTGCCGCCGTAGACGCCGGCCGCTGAACAGACCAAAAAACGCCCCGGCTTATGCCGCCGGGACGTCGTTCTGTCGAAAAAGGGGACGGTTCGCTTCCTTTTTCGTATCGGTCGATCAGTCTTCATATGATTCGATCATTCTTCGTATCCTTCAATCCTTAGTCCGATCGCTCGAACGAATCCCGAACACGCTATTTGCCCAATAACCCGCTTTGTTCCAATCTAACGAATCGGGATCACGCTATAGGCTCACAAACGGCCCCAAAATGGCATCAAGACGCCCCATAACGCCAGCACGATTCGTTAGATGGCGCAAAAAGCGGAAAAGCGGCAAATAGCGCTATAAGGGTTCGTTACCCCGAGGTTTTACCAGGGAACCTCGCCGTTCTCATCGAAGAATCCGCCGGACGGGCCGTCTTCGCCGATCAGCGCCAGCCGCGCCACCGTGCCGGCGGAATGTTCGACGGTCCGGGGACCGCTGTTGTTGTTCATGTCGGTCGCCGTATAGCCGGGGTCTACCGCGTTGATCTTGAGCGAAGTTCCCGCAAATTCCTTGGCGAACAGGACGGTGACGGCGTTCAGCGCCGTCTTGGAACTGTTGTAGTCCAGCGAATTCGCTCCGTAATGTTCGTGGGTCGGATCGCTGTTGAACGTCAGGGAACCGAGACCGCTCGAGACGTTCACAATCCGGCCGAGCGGCGCCTGCCTGAGCAGGGGCAGCATCGCTTGAATAAGCTGGATCGGTCCGAACACGTTCACTTCGTACACGCTGCGGATCTCGTCCATCGTCTGCTCGCTCGGCACGTTGCCGCCGGCGCCGATGCCCGCGTTGTTGACCAGCACGTCGAGCGAAGGCGTCCGCGCGCCGATCTGCTGCGCCGCCGCCCCGATCGTTGCCGGGTCGGCCGCGTCGAGCCGGACGTATTCGGCTTCGATGCCTTCTGCGCGCAGTTTGTCTACCGCTTCCTGCCCTCTGCGTTCGTCGCGTGCGCCCAGAAATACGAAATACCCCTGCCCGCCGAGCTGCCGGGCCGTTTCGTACCCGATGCCTTTGTTCGCTCCCGTAATCAATACCGTCTGCTTCTGCATATGCGCTGATCTCTCCCTCTTCGATGACTCCAGGCTTCGTCCGGGCGTCCGCTTCTTTTTTTACCAGCCGAAATTCAGTGTCTGCCCCGTCTCGCACCACGTCTTGATCGAACTGAGCACCATCGGCCATGCGCCGCTTGCGTTGGCGAAGCCCGGATGGTCCTCGCTCCACTCGTCGTTCACGAGCGTCAGCTTGGTGCAGCTCCCCGCCGGTTCCAGTTCGAACGTGATCCGCGTGAGCAGTTCGGCGTGGTTGTCGTAATACGACGGACCCGGATGTTCGGAATAGCTGAGCTTGCGGCCCGGTTCGAAGTCCAGAATCTCTCCGTATACGTGTACGGTGGACTCCCCTTCGCTGCCCGGTCCCGCGTATTCGAACGGAGCGCCGACCTCGAACGACGATTTGAGTTCCGATCCGAAAAAGGCGGCTCGCGTGCCTTCCGGAGACGTCAGCGCTTCCCATACTTTGTCCGGCGATGCGTTTACGTAAATTACGTATTCCAGCTTCATGTTCGCATTCCTCCTCTGGGGTTGTAGGACGGATAGACCACCATAATACCGCTCGCGCCTGTCCGGTCCGCCGTGCTACAATCAGTCTATAATGAAGAACAGACATTCGCATAGTAAAAACGCGACAGGCTGACGATCGGACTTTTCACCCAATTTCCGCAGGAGGTGCAAGATGACGTTCAACAACGGATTCGCCGCCAAAAGAAAGACCGGGGAAGCGCCCGACAGCAAGGCTGCCGCTCCGCGCTCGCCTTTTTGTGATTATTCCGAACCGGGGCTCGGCGTGCTGAACCCCGCGTCGGGCCGGCAAAACTTCCGGCTGCTCCGCCACGATCCCGCGCCGGAACTCGCTCCGTTCGTGCTCCACTACTGGACCGTGGAATGGGAACTGCCGGGCGGGCGTTCCTACGTGCAGGAGATCGTGCCCAATCCGTGCGTCAATCTCGTTATCGAGCCGGGACGCACGTTCTGCTTCACGCCTTCGGCGGAAAAATTCGCCAAGTCCCTATCGGGTGCCGGCCGCGTCTTCGGCGTCAAATTCCGGCCCGGCGGCTTCTACCCGCTGCTGCGCGAACCGCTCTCGCCGCTTGCGGGCCTGCCGATTCCGGTGGAGCGGGTGCTGGCCGCCACGGCCGCGGAACTGGAAGAAGCGCTGCGGACGCGCAGCAGCGAAGAACTGATCGGCCTCATGAACCGGCTGCTGCTGGACGCCGCTCCGCGCTTCGACGCCGACGCCCAACTTCTGTGCCGGATGATGGCCGCCATCTCGTCGGACCGGGAACTGACGAAGGTCGATCAGCTCTGCGAGCGATTCGGCATCGAAAAGCGTACGCTCCAGCGCCTGTTCAACCGCCGCGTCGGCCTCGCTCCCAAATGGGTGATCCGGCTGCAGCGGCTGCAGGAAGCGGCCGAAGCGCTCGACCGCGGCGGCAGCGCCGACAGCCGGCCTACGCTGCTGCATCTGTCGCACGAACTCGGATACCACGACCAGACCCATTTCGGCAAAGACTTCAAAACGGTCGTCGGGGTGACGCCAGAAGCTTATGCGCTCGGCGGACGGGCCAAATCGGAGTAACCGGGCCGGCCCCTTAGGGCGTGTTACGGCGAGGCTCCGGCGGGGCAGCGAACGCGGCAGTCCCGAGTCTTTCCTTCCCGGCAGCCATCGGTTAGAATAGGGGCGCACGGATACATAGGCCGACACGGCCCACAACCCAGATCGAAAGGTGGAATTTTTTTGGCCCGCAACATTTTCTCACGCGTCACTTCCGACCTGACCGGAATGTCCGACATCTGCAAAGTCATCCCGCCGTCCGATTTTGCCAATTCGCAGGCTCAAGCTTATATTTTTAGCGAAATGAACGAGAAGTTGTACTTCCTGCTCAAATCGTCCAAAGACGAATACGCGTTCACCAACATCGGCATGATCCATATCGACGGGCAAAAAGCGACCAGCAGCAAGCGGCAGGTTCTGCGCTACAACTATTTCGAAAACACGCCGACCGACGTCTTTCTGGAAACGGCCGGCACCGTCGATCTGGACGTCGAAATCAAGTTCACGATGGGCCCTTCTTTCTCGATCGACGTGGTCAAAGCCCATCTGGAACCGCTGATCGCGCTGTACAAAATCCTCACGCTGATCGGCATGACCAAGACGGAATACGCGCGCCACTGGGCGCTGGTCGAGCGCAGCTTCGAGCACAGCCGCGACGCGGTGGGCCGTCTGTCGGGCACCGGCAGCGCAAGCTCGGAATACCGGAACATTCTCCAGCACGCGCAGTCCGAACTGCTGGCCGCCTACGACAAATACCATCCGCAGGAGTACGACGCGGCATTCGAGCTGTATCTTGCGGGAGAGTGACCGCCGGATCGGCGTTTGGTCAACCCGTTAAATCTTTCTTATCCAAAAAAAGGACCCGGCCTGTAGCC
This sequence comes from Saccharibacillus sp. WB 17, assembly GCF_008634075.2. NCBI lineage: Bacteria > Bacillati > Bacillota > Bacilli > Caryophanales > Paenibacillaceae > Saccharibacillus > Saccharibacillus sp. WB 17. Next base: position 14,487 of record NZ_VPFK02000035.1, read on the forward strand.
GGGTCCTTTTTGCGCGCCGAATGTCGTACGACGCTTAACGTCTTGCGAGCTAGATCCGACGTTCAACGTCTGACGTTCAAACTCGGGTCAGCGCCCTCTCGCGGCTTCCACCGCTTCCTGCGCTTTGAGCTCTTCGAGCAGCTTGTCGCCTTCGACGTCGAGGTTCGGCAGGATGCGGTCGAGCCATTTCGGCAGCGCCCACGCTTTGTCGCCGAACAGCGACATGACGGCCGGAACGAGCGTCATGCGGATCACGAACGCGTCGATCAGGATGCCGACGGCCAGCGCGAAGCCGATCTGCTTGATCATGATGTCGTGCGTGAAGATGAAGCCGGCGAACACGGCGACCATGATGACGGCGGCCGCCACGACGACGCGGCTCGCCTGGCCGTAGCCGTGGATCACGCTGTCGCTGCCCCGGCGGCCGTGTACGTAGGACTCGCGCATGGACGAGACGAGGAACACCTGATAGTCCATCGCCAGGCCGTACAGAATGCCTGTCACCATGATCGGCATGAAGCTCAGGATCGGACCTGCCGTATCGAACGCGAACAGGTCGTGCGCCCAGCCCCATTGGAACACGGCGGTCGTGATGCCGAACGTCGCCAAGATGCTGAGCAGGAAGCCGACGGTCGCCTTGATCGGCACGACGATCGAACGGAACACGAGCAGCAGAATGATCAGCGACAAGACGACGATGATGCCGACGTAGATCGGGAACACTTCGGCGAGCTTCGCCGACATGTCGATATTGACCGCCGTTACGCCGGTCACGCCGAGCGTGATGCCGTTATCGGTCGCAAGCGCCGAATCGTCGTCGCGCAGCGTCGTCACGAGGTCGCGCGTCTCGGCGTCGTTCGGTCCGGTCTTCGGAATGACGCTGAACAACGCCAGCTTGCCGTTCTCGCTGATGCCGAGCGGCGAGACGACCGACACGTTGTCGACCTGCCCGATGCCCTGGGTCAGCGCGCCGAGCGTCTGCGGCGTCACATCTGCGCCGTTCGCCGATTCCGCGACGATCAGCAGCGTGCCGTTGAAGCCTTCGCCGAAGCTCTTGGAGATGGCGTCGTAGCTCTGGCGCTTGGCCGTATCGAGATCGGCCGAAGCCGCGGACGGAATCGCCAGATCCATTTTGAGAGCCGGAATCGCCGCCACGCCGAGCACGGCGACGATCAGCAGAATGACCGGCCAGCGGAATTTGATGACGCCGTGAATCCAGCGCGCTTTCTCCCGCTTCTCGGCGCGGGAAGCACGCAGGGCGGTGTTTTTCTCGCGTGCTTTGCGCGAGCAGATCCGCTCGCCGATCAGGCCGAGCAGCGCCGGCAGCAGCGTGAGTGCGATCAGCACGTTCAGCAGCACCGTCACCGAAGCGACGAGCGCCATCGTGCTAAGGAAGCCGATGCCGATAACGAGCAAACCGCACAGCGCGATAATGACCGTCAGGCCCGCGAAGAAGACGGCACTGCCCGCGGTACCGACCGAACGGCTGGCCGCTTCCTTGGCGCTAAGCCCCTGGTCGAAAATAAGGCGGCGCTGGCGGTTGATGATGAACAGCGCGTAGTCGATACCGACCGCGAGGCCGACCATCAGCGCCAGCACCGGCGTAATGGAACTCATGCTGAGGAACGAGGAGAACGCGTACGCGCCTCCGACTCCGATGCCGACGCCGAACAGCGCGACGATCAGCGGCAGGCCGGCGGCGATAACGGAACCAAGCGTCATGATCAGCACGATCGCCGCCACGACGAGGCCGTAAATTTCGTTCGTGCCGACCGGAATATCGAGCGGCAGCAGCGATTCGCTTGGCAGCGCTTCGACGCCGGTCTCGCTGGCGACGGCTTCGACCGTGTCGATCACCGATTCCTTCACTTCGTCGGACACGGCGGACTGCTGCACCGTGAACTGGAACTGGAACAGCGCCGCGCTGCCGTCGTTTGCGATCGTCACGCCGATAACCGGCTTGCCGTCCACGACGAGCGGTGTGTACGGCGGCTGTTCGGCGCCGGGCTGAGCGGCGCCTGCGCCCTGCTGCGCGGCGGCATCGCTGCCGGCGGTACCTTCGGCCGCTCCGGCTTCGCCGGGCTGAGCGGCGCCCGCGCCCTGCTGGGCGTCGGCGTTATCCCCGGCAGCCGCGCCGGGGGTCTGGCCCGCCGCGGAAGCCGCGTCGCCGGCTCCGGCCGGCGCGCCTTCCGTGCTCTGCGCGGCTTGGGCCTGCGCCTGGGCCATCGCCTGCGCGGCCAATTCGGGCGCGTTCAGAATCTGGTCGAGGCCGTAGACTTCGTCGACCGCTTCCCGGATCGCCGCCAACCGTTCCGGCGTATTCAGGCTCTCGCCTTCGGGCGCGACGAACACGACGCTGCCCTGCCCGCCGGAAGCTTCCGGCTGCACTTCGGCCAACTGGTCGAGCACTTTTTGCGACTCCGTGCCTTCCAGCTTCATCTCCGAGCTTACGCTCACGCCGTTAAGGCCCAGCATCGCGATCACGATCGCCAGAACGACGACCCATCCCCCGATAAACAACCAGGGCTTGCTGTAGGCGGACTTGCCGATTTTATACAAAAATTTGGACACTAGGGCTCGCTCCTTCTATTCGCGCATCGGACAAGTCCGATCGTCAGAATCCGTTTTTCAAATAATCGAACGTGGTGCGCAAAAACTCGTCAAACGTCGCTTCTCCCGGCTCGCCGGCCTGTTCTTCTCCGGGAATGCGCACGTTCTCCCCTTCGAGGATCGACAGCACTGCCCCGAACACCGCTCCGGCCAAAATATGCGTGTAGCCCGGCGGATAATGTCCGGCGTAATTGCGGTCCAGTTCTTCCTGCGCCGCTTTTTGCAGCCGCTGCAGGACGATCAAGACGTACGGCTCAAGCGTCGGGTATTCGCGGGCCATCCGCAGCAGCTGCCGCAGATTGCGCAGCAGTTCGGCCGTGAACTGCATCCGCGACCACTGCTCAAGCGCTTCGAGCGGAGCCATGCCGGCCGGGACTTCGACTTCCCGCAGCACGTCGCTTCGGCCGCTGCTCAGCGAGAGCACCGCCATCGCCACCGCTTCTTCCTTGCACGAAAAATGGTTGGCGAACGTACGCCGGGAATACCGCGCGCGCTGCACCGCGTCTTCGATCGTGAAGCCGTCCAGCCCTTTCTCGATCGCCAAAGCATACGAAGTCCGGGCCAGCACATGCCACGTTTCTTCTTTTTTCATATCGCGCAGACTTTGTTTGGTCATGCAAATCCTCCTTTCTTCGCCGCAAGCTTTTCAGGCTTTTGCAGAAATGCTTCAAAATAAGCATATCATTTCGTTGCCCAATGTGCAAAGTTACTCAATCGGAACCGGATTTCTCTTTTTCCGCGCGCCCCGGTATACTCGGTTTCAAGGAAGACCTACCCTGAGAGGAAGAAGGAGACTGCCCATGCAGCGGATCGAGACGCAGCGATTGATTTTACGTAACTTTGCCGGAAAAGACGCCGCATCTTTGCTGGAATACGCGGCGAATCCACAGGCCACCTGCTTTTTGGACGAGCGACTGCCCGACTTCGAAGCGGCCGCCCTCAAAGTGCTGGAGAAAAGCCGGGACGACGCGCAGATCGCGGTCTGCCTCAAAGAAAACGATCGCCTGATCGGCGAATTGTTCGCCATGAAGGAAGAGCCGGATACGTATTCCGTCGGCTGGAACTTCAACCCGCGCTACGAAGGCCAGGGCTACGCCGGCGAGAGCACGCGCGCGCTGCTGAACCATCTGTTCACGCAGATGGATGCGCGGAGGCTGTACGCCTATGTCGAAGACGACAACCGCAGGTCGCAGCAGCTGTGCGAACGGCTGGGCATGCGCCAGGAAGGGCTGTTCCTGGAGTTCGTCTCGTTCACTTCGCACGCGGACGGAACGCCCAAGTACGAGAACACCTTCCAATATGCGCTGCTAAAAAAAGAATGGCTGCTCGCGCAGCAAAACGGCTGAACGCCGGGCGCCGCTGCATACGTCAAAAAACCGGGTATCCGACTTCGGTCGGTCCCGGTTTTTGGCATGCTGTTTTCGATCTGCTTTTTCGTCTGCTTTTTAATCTGCTTTTTCGTCCGAATACGATCCGCAAACGGCGCAATCAGCGGCCGTGCGACGTGCCTTTGCCGTCCCGAACGGAAGGCGCGGGCTTGGCGGAAGATTCGGATGGGGTCTCCCGCGCGGTCAGTCCCTGCGGCCGGCCGGTGAATCTGGCGACGAGGGCGCCGCCGATTCCGCCGACCAACGCGGGCAGCAGCCAACCGAGGCCGATCTCGTGAAACGGAAGGATTTCGCCGAACAGCCGCTCGACCGCGCCGATCTCGAAGCCGGCCGCTTTGAGTCCGTCGAACAGGCTCACGAGAAACGTCAGCAGCATCGTGCCCTGGTACACTTCGTTCCGCCCTTTGAACAGCGGGTGCAGAAACGTCAGCAGCACCAGCGCGATCACGAGCGGATACAGCATCATGAGCACGGGCACGGACACTTTGATCAACCCGTTGAGGCCGATATTGGCGACGAGCGCGCTGAACGCGGCCAGCACGACGGCGATCTTTTTATAGGAAAGCTTCGGATACAGCCCGTGGAAAAACGACGCGCAGGACGTGATCAGCCCGACGCTCGTCGTCATGCAGGCCACCGTGATCATCAGTCCCAGCAGCACGGACCCGTACGCGCCGAAATAATGCGACGAGACGGCGGCGAGAATATCGGCTCCGTTGCCGAGCACGCCAAGCTTGCCGACGCTCGAAGCGCCCATATAGGCCAGCGACGTATAGATGAACGCCAGCAGCACGCCCGCGATCAGGATCGCTTTGGCGCAGGCGCCCATAAGCGAGCGGCGTCCGGTGACGCCGCGGTCTTTGAGCGCGTTGACGATGATGATGCCGAAAATGGTCGCCGCGAGCGCGTCCAGCGTCAGATACCCTTCCTGGAAGCCTTTGAAAAACGCGTGCGACGCATAGCTCGGGTCCGGCGCCCCAAAGTTCGCGATCGGATAGAGAAGCGCCGCCGCGACCAGCACGCCGATAAAGGTCAGCTTCATCGGCGTCAGCACCCGGCCCACGATGTCGATGATCCGGGTCGGATTCAGCGACAGCAGGCAGGCGACGCCGAAGAACAGCATCGTGAAGACCGCAAGCGCCGGATGATGCGAATCGGCGGCCGGCAGCAGCGGCTTCACGCCGATCTCGAACGAGACGCTGCCGGTGCGCGGCATGGCGAAGAACGGGCCGATCGCCAGATACAGTACAACGGTAAAGATCAGCCCGAACGTCGGATTCACGCGGCTCGACAGCCCCCGCAGATCGCGTTCGCCCGAGAAGACGAAAGCGGCGACGGCAATCAGCGGCAGGCCGACCCCGGTGACGAGAAAGCCCGCGTTGGCGGACCAGACGTTCTCGCCGGCCATCTGGCCGAGCATCGGCGGGAAAATGAGGTTGCCCGCTCCGAAGAACAGGGCGAACAGCATGGAACCGAGAATGATAACCAAAGACAAAGGCGCTTTGCGCGACATAATAAAAAATCCTCCAACCGTGCAGTCCCGCGCGCCGAATCCGGTTTGCGGCAGCCTTCCGCTGCGGAAAGCGCCGAACCGGTCCATTGTCCGGGCGAAGCTGCTCGTGTAATTAGTGAAAACGTTCGTGTTCGTGCAGGCGGCGAAGACGCGAAAAAAGCTCTTAACGGAAAAACGATCTTAACGTTCGTTCTCCCGCAGCGCTTCGTCGTACGCGTCGATCGCGCGCAGCCAGTTGCCCCGCACGAGGCGATTGACTTCGGCCGGGTCGCCCCGTTCGAAAGCCCGCAAAATGTCTTCGTGTTCGTCGACCGACTTGAGGCTCAAAATGATCGAATTGTGGAAAAAGAGTCTGCGAATATGGGCCTGAAACGTCGAAATCGTGTTGGCGATATACGGATTGTCCACCAGATCGACGACGAAGCCGTGGAACTCCTCGTCCAGCTTCAGCGCGTAGTGGGAGTCTCCGCGCCCGAGCGCTTCGCCGAATTCGGCGTTGATCTCGCGCAGCGACTCGATCTCGCGCGCCGTGACGCGCGGCAGCGCAAGCTCGGCGGCGAGCGCCTGAAGCACGGCCAGCGGCGGCAAAATTTTGGCGACGTCCCCGCCGTCCACCGCCGTCACCTGCGTGGATACGCCGGGATTCATCTCGACCAGCCCTTCGACGCTGAGCAGCTGCAGCGCTTCGCGCACCGGCGTCCGGCTGACGCCGAGCGCGGCGGCCAGCTCGCTGTCGTTCAGCTTCTCGCCCGGCTTGAGCGTGCCGTCGATGATCCATTCCTGAAGCTGCCGGAAAGCGCGCTGCTTGGCGGTCAGGGGATTGGGCATGGAAAACCCTGCTGGAATCGGCATGACTTCCTCCTTCATTGTTAACATGTCGTGACAAGATTTTCTCATTATAGCTTTTGGGGCTGCGTCATGCAATATATTGCATACGGTTACATGGGAATTATTTTGCAAACAAAAACCGCTCCGGCTGCATACCCACAATGAGCATGTCTCCGAAACGGCTTATGACAATCAAATAAAATAACGCAGTTCGTATTTGTCCTTGCAGTCGACGAAAGCGACAGGCAGCCCTTTTTCGTTCACGTACGAAGCTTTCTGGCTTTTATGATCCGCCTTTTTCTGGACGTTTTTACGCGGATCTCTGCTGAAAATAATGTATTTGGTCTCCAGGCTCCTCGTATCGACTCCCGGATAATGCATATCGACAAGTCCCAGCAAATAATCCGCAAACAGTTTGCCCGCCCGAAGCTGCTTGACGCCTTCTTTGGCGTTTCCGGACTTCAACTCGATGACCAACAGATATAACCGGTCGTCGCACTTGCAGAACACGATCGCATCATTTTTCATTTTGACGTTGGACACGTCTTGAAGAAACGGAAACGGCTCCAAACCCCGATTGTCCAGCGACAAGGCGCATACCTGCCCGGCTCCCAAAATCGTCACCTGCCTGCAGCGGGTCTGACGGGTCGCCGTGTCCGGACTGGTCTCGAGTATCGTCAATGAAGGCGAAGGATCAAGCTTGTAACGAGGATGAACGATCTCGTTCAGGACCTCAATCAGATTCCGCATGCTCTTCATTCTCCATAAGTGCATAGTAAATTTCATCATTGGAATCATTGTACTGGTTGATTACTTCGTTGAACGTCTCGGCGATGATGCCTTCGCGTTCGTTGACTTCCATTTCCGCTATGGTATGATCCGCAAACATATACGCTCCGACATTTTGCGGCTCAAGAATCTGTTCCACGGTGTACCCGAACTTTTGCATGATATGTTCTTTGTTCTCGAAGTCGTTGGAGAGCATGATCAGATTGTTGAATTCTTTGACAATATAATCGCTGTGAGTGGACAAAATGACGCGCAGTCCGCGATTCGTCGCCTCCGCCAAAATCCGTGCCAGCTTGCGTTGATTATCGGGATGAAGATTGAGTTCGGGTTCGTCGATGATCAGGGTCGCGCCGGGGACAGCCATATGGTTGAAATAAAAGACGAGTCCGAACAGCGTTTTGGCTGTCGAAGACGAAGTATGCAGGCCGATTTTGAAATTGTCATTGGCTGCTTCCGCCGAATCCGATACATACTGAATGCCTGTGTCGTCAAGTACGTAGCTGCCTTTCAGGACAGTTTCCTGAATTTTCAAAGCCAAATCCGAGAAAGAGCTTTTTTGTCTTGCATAAAACGATAAACGGTTCAAAAAAGTAAGGTAATCCGAGATCGGTTTGGCGTACATACTAATTTCTTTCTTCAGGTCGAAAACCAGGGAATCATGGCGAACTTCGGACGTTACTTTGCGCAGCAGTTCGTTACGGGAAGCATTCAACTCTTTATAAAATAAATTCAACCCCGCCCGTTCGGCCGGAAGCAGAAAAGCATCGCTGTATAAATCCTTAAATATAAGTGTGTCAAAAAAACGGATGATTCCGGCGTTGAGCACGTAAGAAAAATCAAAATCGTCCAAATCTTCAGTTCCTTCTTCTAACCTGACTTCCGCCATAAAGCTTTTGGCCGGCTTGGTAACCCGACCTGCCGGTCTTCCGTTAAAACTCCAGCGATTTTCAAAAGGGGCATCGAAAATTTCGTTTTTGATGTGTTCAACATTTTGGCGTAAAGCTATTGCGGAATTGGCAAATCCGCTTGGTTCCGCATTAAATAGCTCCGGCAAAGAACGCGTGAGCTCGTCGGACCACGCCTCTGTTACTTCTTCATATCGATCTAGAGCATCTTCAAGATCCACTTTCGCAATTCCACTGCTTTTTAATGCTTTTTCGTCTAAATAATCGATAGCGGTTTGGAACTTTTTATCGAAAACATTGTACAAAACATAACTCGCATAGGTTTTCCCCGCATTATTTTCTCCGCAAAACAGCATTAAGTTATGAAGCGAAACGCTGCCGCGGTTGATCGGACCTACCTTTTCAAACTCGACTGATAACACCAAATTCCGCCTCCCTTATCGGGTTTTTCGCGCAAAGACTCGTTACTCTCCATTATATCGGTCTCTCTTCGAAAAAACAGCTTGGGAAATCGTATCGGGGTACAGACGTTCGCCGTCCCATGCTATAATAGGCGGACGACAAAAACACTGTACTTTATGGGAGACGATTGAGGCATGGATGCGAACACGACGTTCACCGACGAACAATGGAACAGGCTCGTTCAGGGCGTTGCGGAAGCTTTCGACGACCTGACGTTAAAAAGAGGATTTCAATATGAACGCATGGGCAGCGTTCAGCAGCTGGCCGTGTCCGAAGAACGGCGGCTGGAAGCCGAAGTCAAAGAAGGCGACGGCGTCTGCCGGGTCGACGTGGCGCTCGATTTTGCCGGCTGCGGAAGCTGCGACTGCAAAGACCGCAAGCCGTGCCGGCATCAGGCGGCCGCGCTGATGAAGCTGGCCCGCCTGCGCGGCCGGCCGGTCTCGGCGCTGGCCAACGCCAGCGCTTCGGCGGCGAAAGCGAAGCGCGAAGCGGAAGCGGCGGCCGCTCGCGTCGATGGCGGCGAAGCGTCTCTGTCGGCGAGTACGGACCCGACGGGCAGCAGCGCCCGGGCCGGACAGGCGGGCACGGCGGCGATCGAGCCGACGGGCAGCCTGTCCGAAGCAGGCCGCGACAACGCGGCTGCGGACGGTCGGCAGGCTCGAACGGCAGCGCCGCGCAGCGATAGCTCCGACGCGGAGCGCGCCGATCAAACGGCGGCGGCTCGGCCGGACTTTCTGTCCGACGACCCGTCCGTCGGCTCGGCCGGCGACCTCGCAGGCGGCGCGCCGGGGAAGAAGCCGGGCGTCGAAGAAGCCGCGCTGCTCGCCGCTTCCGGCATTTCGACCTGGAACCGTCGCTTCGAAGAAGCGGCTTCTTCGCTGAACGGCCGCACGCGCAACCCGAAATTCGCGGAACTGACGCTCCAGCTCGCCTTCGCGGACATGCCGCCTTTCAAGCCGGGCATCGAAGCGTTATACCGGCTGAACGCGCATCTGTTCGTGCTGCGGACGCTGAGCGCGCCGACCGGTGCCGGGCTGTCCTCGTCCGGCTACTTTGCGCATCTGGCCGTGTCCGACACGGCATCCGGCATGGCCGGCCTGCTGGCCGCTCCCCTGCAAGACCGGGACGACCCGCAGGTGCGGGAGCGGCTCGGCGAGACGCTGCATGCCGTGCGCCGGCAGATGCTGACCGAAGGCCGCGAATCGGAGCTGTTCTCGACCGGCTATTACGGGCTGCTGAACGGCTGGGCCGCGCCGGAAGCGGGCTTTGCCGCTCGGCCAGGCGCCCAAGCGGGCAGCGCACACGCCGAAGCGGCGGTGGAAATGCCCGATCTGTTCGCGCTGGATCACGCCGTCCCTGCGGACGACCCGGCCGTTCCGGCCGATCCGGAGCAGCTGCGGAAGCAGGCGGAAGAACGGCGCGATTTTTACGAATCCGAACTGCAATATTTGATGGACGAAGAGCGGGAGCTCGGGCGTGCGCTGAACCGTCAGGCCTGGCTGGGCGCGAACGCCTGGAGCCGGTTCTGCCTCGGTCAGGACGACCGAGCGAGAGCGCTGCTCGGCGAAGCCGCGGACAAGCCGTATTTTTCGCCCAAAAAACTGCCCGACTTCCTCTCTCCGCTCGCCCGCGCGGGCGAATGGGATCGGCTAGCCGATTGGTTGGAGACCTTCGGCCCGCTGCTGGAGCGCGCACGCGCCAATCTGACGGATTACGGCCAACTGTGGGATCGGGCGATCGCGCATCGGCCGGACGCCGAAGCTCGCATGTGGACGGCGCTGCAGGGCATGCTGCCGCACGCGTCTTCGCTGTACGAAGCCAAGCTGCTGGAACGAAGCAACTGGGACGGCTGGATGGACTATCAGCTGTCGACCGGGGCGGAGCCGTCGAGCTTCAAAGTGGCCGACTTCGCTCCGATCGAAAAAAACGCGCCGCATCTGCTGCTGCCGTTCTACCATCAGGCCGCCGAGCGGCTGGTCGAGCAGCGCAGCCGGGACGGCTACAAAGGCGCGGTCCGCCTGCTCAAACGGCTGGAGAAATTGTACCGGAAAATGAAGCGCGAAGATCGCTGGGAAGCGTTCATGGAATCGTTTAACGCCCGCTACGGGCGGCTGCGCGCGCTTCAGGAAGAATTGAAGAAAGGAAAATTGATGCTATGAACGCAGTCATGGAGACCGTTACCGTACATGCGGTACTGAGCGAATACGGCGACGCCCTGCTCTACGGAACGAAGCCGACGTACGGCGCCGTGCCGGGGTTGTATTTCAAGCAGCTGCTGTTTGCGCGGCATGAAGAATCGTTCTACGGCACCGAACTCGAGATCCAGACCAGCGGCGAGATGGATCTGGTGCTGCTGCCGGCGGAAATGGTGCTGTCGTTCTTCGCGGACCGGCCGCTGCTGAAGCATGTCGGCTGGTCGTTCGAAGGCGACGCGGAGCTGCTGGCGCAAAGCGCGCCGGCGCTTGCCGCAAGCATCGCGAAGCGGGCTTACAAGCCGGACTTCGGGGCGTACCGTTCGGGCAAATTGCAGTGGAAATGGGATCGGCATGCGCTCAAGGAGCGCGGGATCGCCGCGGTGCTTGCCGCGCTCGACCGGGGCAAGATTCGCGCCGCGGGCGCCGAAGCGGGAGAACGCGAAGTCCGCAAAACGCAGAGCAACGAAGAAGCTTACGAGGAAGCGATGTTCGGCGGACGCGGCGAGGAAGAAGCCGAAGCGGAGGAATCGTTTATGGCGGGGCTGCGCGCCGCCTATTCGGCGGCCGTGTTCCAGCGCCGCTACGGTTCGGAGCAGGCGGCGCTCGATCTGCGCCGCGAGCATCCGAAGCTGTTCGACCGCGGCGCTTCGGCGGCCGGGCTGGACGAAGACGCGTGGCTGATCGCGGTCGGCTGGCGCGAAGACGCCATGCCGATGCGCCCGGTCGTCCGGTTCCTCGAACCGGACGAAGACCGCGACAACTGGAGGCTGGAACTCGCCCTCCAGGACAAAAAGGACGAGACGTCGCTCGTCCCGATCACGCTCTCCGACGTCGGCGTCGCCGCCGGCAGTTGGCCTTCGGCCTGGGAGAAGCATGTGCGCGAACGAAGCGCCGAATGGCTCAAAAGCCTGCGGACCGGTCTGCCGACGCCGCGCGTGGCACCGGGGACGGACATTCTGTCCCGCACGATGAGCGGACCGGAAGCGTGGCAGTTCCTGACGAAGGACAGCCCGCGGCTGCTGGACGCCGGATGGCGAGTGCTGCTGCCGGCCTGGTGGCAGGCGGCGAGCAAGAAGAAGCCCAAGCTCAAGGCGCGGGTCAAGGAAGAAGAAAACGGCGACGAGAAGAAAAAGGGCGGCAAGTCCGTGTTCGGACTCGATTCCGTCCTGAACTTCGATTGGCGGATCGCGATCGGCGACGCGGAGTTCAGCGAAGAAGAATATCTGGAGCTTGCGGCGCGCAACGAGCGGCTCGTGCAGTTCCGCGGCGAATGGGTCGCGCTCGACCCGGTACTGCTGACGCAGATCAGCCGGGCGATGAACGGGCTGGACAAGTCCCGCGGCTTGTCGTTCCAGGACATTCTTCAGCTGCAGCTGCTCAAAAAAGCCGAAGAAGACGTCGAAGCGGAAGAACGCGCCAAAGCCGACGCGAACGCGCGGCTGGAGATCGAAGTGCAGCTGACCGGCCATCTGGCCTCACTGATCGACCAGCTCGGCCAGAAAGACGCCTGGCCGGAAATCGACCTGCCGCAAGGGCTGCGCGCCGAGCTGCGGGGCTACCAGCGCGAAGGCTTCGGCTGGCTCGCTTTCCTGCGCCAGCTCGGGCTTGGCGCCTGCCTGGCCGACGATATGGGCCTCGGCAAGACCGTGCAGCTTATCTCGTATCTGCTGCACGTCAAAGAAAGCCGCGCCGCGGTCGCCTCGGGCTCCGGCGCAGCCACGCGTGTGCCGGGCAGCGCAGGCGCAGCCTCGCGCGGCGCGGCTTCGGAGGCCTACGCGGATGTCCGCACGCCGCCCCGCGCAGGCGCTCGCGGAACCGGCGCGGCGCAGCCGCGCTC
>NZ_VPFK02000036.1:0-29809 GCF_008634075.2 Saccharibacillus sp. WB 17
TCCGGCCCGGGCTCCGGCCGGCCCGGGGCGGCCGGAGCCGCCGCTTCGCCCGCCGCTTCGCCCGCCGCTTCAAGCGGCCGCTGGGCTGCGTGCGCCGCATGGCCCGCGTGGCCCGGTCCGCCCGAGCTGCGCTTCGGGAAGGTCGACGCCCGCTCCGCGGACGGGTGGAGCTGCGGCGAATGCCCCGCATAAGGGCGCTCGCGCCGCTTGGCGTCGGCGGGACGCAGCGCCGCAAAACCGAGCGCCGCGAGCACCAGCTGCGCGGCGAGCAGCCACGGAGCGGCTTCCGCGCCGAGCGGCGCGTTCAGCAGCGCCGGGGCCGCGGCCAGCAGCGGCACAAGCCGCCGCAGTACGGGCCGTTCGGCCCGGTAGCCCGGCTCAAGCAGCCGGGCGGCGAGCAGGGCCGCCAGCAGCCACGACAGCAGGCGAAGCAGCGGCAGCCACGGGGAGCCGTCAAGCTCCGGTTCCCGGGCGTACTGCCAGACGGCGGCGCCCGCGGCCGCCAGCAGCGCCGGCACGAGCGCCGGCTTCAGCAGGCGCAGGAAGCCGCCGCCCCAGGAAGGGCGCTCTTCGCGTTCGAGCAGGAGACCCAGCTCGTGGCGGGTCCGTTCCAATTCGCGGTGCAGCGCCCGGTGCAGCAGCGGCAGCCGGTCCGCTTCGCCGTCTTCCAGATACAGGGCCAGATGGCCGTCCAGATCCGAGGCGAAGCCCTGCATGCCCTGGCAGAGCAGCAGCCGTTCGCGCAGTTCGCCGCTTGGCGCCGCGGCCGGTTCGGGCGCCGCCATCGCGGTGTCGAGCCGGGCTGCCGCCGAGCCCAGCGTCTCCAGCGCCGCGCGCAGGCGCCGCTCGCGGTTCGCCGCCTGCCGGCCCAGCGCCCGGCGGGCCTGTTCGTAAATCCATATCGCAAAGGCGGCCGTCGCCAGCCAGACATACGTTTCCATTCCGTTTCGCCTTCCTCTCGCATAACCTGTCCTCCCCACTATTACACAAGCATCCGGCCGCTTCAAGCTTCAATAAAGCGAATTCATGGACAAAGCGCCTCGGCACGCGTACAATTCTTGACGCGGGGAGAACGGCGGACGCCACATCGGCCGATTCAAGCGATCGATTGTGGCGGCTCGGCGCGTCGGCGTTGAGAGGCTTTCTCCCAAAACGGGTACTAAAACGTAAGGCAGCCGCGCATGACGAACACATACTGCAGCACGCAAGACCAAGATCCGCTTCCGATACGTTCGATATTCGTTCGACGGAAGGGGCTTCAAATCTTCGGCCGCCCGGCGGCCGCACGAAAGGACGGAATATACAGTGGAATTGATGAAAGTATTGGTACTTGGAGCGGAGGGCCAGATGGGCCGCCGCCTCGTTACGGAAGCGCTCTACCGCAAATGCGAGGTCATCGTGCTGATGCGCGAACCGGCCCTGCTGGGCCAGGAACATGCGGCGCTTGAAGTACGCGCAGGAGATCTGCTCGCTCCCGGCGCGATCGCTTCGGCGGCCGCGGGCTGCGACGCGATTCTGAGCGCGTTCGGTTCGGAGCCGGGCGAAGCGCCCCTGCTGCCCGAAGCGATGCGTCTGACGATCGAAGGAGCGCAGGCCGCAGGCGTTGACCGGCTGATCGTCGTCGGCGGCTCGGGCACGCTGCTGACCGCGCCGGGCGTCCGGCTGATGGACGGCCCGGAATATCCGGAAGAGCTGCTTCCGCTGGCGCAGGCCCATGCCGACGCGTACGAAGTGTTGGCGCAGAGCGAGCTGGAATGGACGTACGCGAGCCCGGCAGCCTGGATCGAACCGGGACGCCGGACCGGCAATTTCCGTGTCGGCATGTCGCTGCTCGTGACCGACGACGAAGGACACAGCCGGATCAGCGTGGAAGATTTTGCCGCGGCCGTCATCGACGAACTCGACGATCCGAACTTTATCCGCGCACGCTTCACGGTCGCTTACTGAACCGAACGCGGATCGATCTTTCGCGAGCACAGCCCGCATCTTCGGGACATAAGTCTTTTTATATTGGAAAAGAACCCGGAATCGCCGCTCTACCGAGCGTCTCCAAATCACCGCAACTACGACCGCGAAAGGGGAACAGGCTGACCATGTTAATCGTAACCTCGCAGCAGATGAAGGCGATCGACCGCTACACGATCGACGAATTGGGCATTCCGTCGATGGCGCTGATGGAATCCGCGGGCCGCGCGGTGGCCGAAGAAGTGCTTCAATGGTGCCGGGACAGCCGCATGCCAGCCGGACCCGGCACGGTGAACGCCACGGGCGCCGGCACCCGTCCGGACGGTTCGCCCAAGCGCGGAGTGACCTCGACGAGTCCCGTATACGAGGACGCTTTGATCGCTCCGTTCGACGGGGCGGAGCGTGAACACTGGCTCGTCCTGACAGGCAAAGGCAATAACGGAGGCGACGGACTGGCCGCCGCGCGTTACCTGCAGGATGCCGGCGTCCGCGTCTCGATCCTGTGCGCCGAGAGCCCGGAGCGCTTCTCCGCAGAAGCGGCGGCCCAGTTCGCCGCGGCCCGGCGCTCCGGCATTGCCGCCGTCGAGACGCCGGATGATCCCGCCGAATTCGACTTCCGCCCGTATACGGGCCTTGTCGATGCGCTGCTCGGCGTCGGCGCGAGCGGAGAGCCGCGCGAACCTTACGCTGCGCTGATCCGGACCGCGAACGACAGCGGCCTGCCGATCGTCGCGGCCGACGTGCCGAGCGGCCTGAACGCCGATACGGGACAGACCGCGGAAGCTTGTATCCGCGCCGTGCGCACAGTCTGCATCGCCTTCTTGAAGGCGGGGCTGGCGCAGTATCCCGGCGCCGCAGCCGCCGGCGAAGTCCGCGTGCGCGCGGTCGGCATTCCGCGGCTGGCCGCCGGGCGGATCGAACAACCGCCGAACGCGCACCTGATTACCGGGCGTTCGCTGCGCGAAACGCTTGGCGTCGACACGTCCAGGCGGCGTGCCGAAGACAGCCACAAAGGCACCTATGGCCATGTGCTCGTCGTCGGCGGAAGCCGCCTGATGAGCGGCGCGGGCTTTATGGCTTCCCGCGCCGCGCTGCGGATCGGCAGCGGCCTGGTCACCTGGGCGCTGCCGCAGGCGCTGCTGCCGGACATCGTCGGCCACGTGCCGGAACTGATGGTCGCCGAAGCTTCGGCCGGGGACGGCTGGAACCGCGCTTCCGCCGGCACGATCCTGAAGCTGGCCGAGCAGATGGACGCGCTGGCGATCGGCCCCGGACTCGGCCGTTTCGACGGCGACGTCGACTGGCTCAAAGAGCTGTGGACCGGCTCCGACGTGCCGCTCGTGCTCGACGCGGACGGGCTGAACATTTTGGCTGATGCCGGAGACGCCGTCCGCGGCTGGGGCCGCCGCGAGAACGTCGTGCTGACGCCGCATCCGGGCGAGATGGGCCGCCTGCTCGGCGTGCCGACCGCCGAACTTCAGCGGGACCGGATCGGCGCGGCCAGCCGGTACGCCGTCGATCGCGGCGTCACGCTCGTCCTCAAAGGCGCCCGCACCCTCGTCGCCGCGCCGGACGGCGCCGTATTCGTCAATACGACCGGGCATCCGGGCATGTCGACCGGAGGCACCGGGGATGTGCTGACCGGCGCGATCTCCGGCCTGATCGCCCAGGGCTTGTCCCCGCTGCAGGCCGCTTCGTTCGGCGTGTACCTGCACGGCCGCGCCGGCGAACGCGCCGCCGAACGACGCGAGCATCCCGCGTCGCTGCTCGCCGGCGACGTGATCGAAGCGCTGTAGGGACACGCGTATCCTGCGTCCTGTGCACCCGCACTCTGACCATTCCCAATCAAAATAGCGATTGAGACAAGCCAGCGCCAGCGAGCCTGTTTTAACGGAACGGGAAGACGCTTGGCGGCGGATTTGGGCTTTCTGGAATTTTCAACGGACACAGGCGTCGCTTAACGACTTATCGCCCTGTTTTTCCGGCCTGATACACCGTCTATTACGCCGGCCAAGCGCCGGTATGATCCGTTATCAGGCGAATATGCGCCAAAAAGAGGCTCTAACGGATATACAATCCGTTAGAGCCTCTTTGCGTTTCGCGGCGGCGTCTTATCGCCCGTTCATCTTAGAAGAAGCGCCTGATCGAGCGGTTGAGGTGCTTCAGCTTCAGTAAACGATGGATGCAGGCGTCCGCTCGTGCCGGCAGAGCTTCCCCGAGCCCGGGTGCCGCTCTATCCGATCGAAGACCGAACGCCTCGCAAAGTGCAGCGCAGCCGTATTAATTGCGTAGGAACACTTATTTTGCCCAAAAAGCCGTCCGGAAAATAAATAACTGCGCAGATCCACTTATTTCGCGGAAAAAAGAGCTTTTCGAACTCCATGCGAAGAAATAACTGTTCTCACGCAGCTATTCCGCTCCGCACGGGCAAGCAGAGACATATTAAGTGTCCTCAGGACGTTATTTCATGGATGAGCGGACAGGCGGATGATGAGGGCTCCGTATGGCTTTTGGCCGATACGCCCGCCACGCAATTCGCAGACCTGCAAGGCATCGGGATGCAAGGGACCAGGAGACGGTAAGAGCGAAATGCAGGCCGCAGGCGTGTCCACACCAACACTCCAAGTCTGATTCCGCTGTAGGCATACCCAACCTGCGAATCCCTGCACGAATGCTTGTTGCGCCTATCCCGCTTACGCCTCTCCGCTCCCGTGAATCCATCCCGCGAGTCTATTCCGCGAATTCATCCCGCGAATCTCTACACCAATCCCGATCCCGTCTCCGCACTCAACCCGCACTTCTCCCGCCTATCCCCGCACCCCCGGCACTCACACCCGGAAAGTCGATACCGACATATGCAGTTGGTCCGCGAGCTGGGCGAGCGCATGGGAAGACGTGGCGGTTTGTTCGCTCGCCGCGGCCGACTCTTCGCTGGCGATCGTGATGCCGGTGAGCGTCTGCATGACTTCGTTCGTCTGGGCAGCCTGCTCTTCGCTGGCCGCGGCGATGCCGTTGACTTTGAGCGAAGTATTGCCGACCCGGTCGATGATCTCGTTAAACGCGCGGCCCGAATCGTTCGCATGCTGGAGATTCGTGTTGACGGCCGTGACGCTGCGTTCGATATTGAGCTGCATGGAGCGGATAATGGACGTAATCTCTTTGGTCGCGTCGCCGCTGCGTTCCGCCAGACGGCGCACTTCGTCCGCAACCACGGCAAAGCCGAGGCCCGACTCGCCGGCCCGGGCCGCTTCGATCGCGGCGTTCAGGGCGAGCAGGTTCGTCTGGGCGGAAATATCGTCGATCACGCCGATAATATCGCCGATTTTCGTGGAATGTTCTTCGAGTTTGCCGACCTGCTGCGTGACGTCTTCCATACTTTGCAGAGCGAGTTGCAGCGTTTCGCCGCCGGAATGGGCCATTTCCACGGTCGCGTTCGACAGTTCCGCCGCGCCTTCCGCGCCTTTGGCTACGTCGTCGATCGCCGTTGCCATGTCTTTGAACAGTTCGTTGATCGAGCGGGCGGATTGCAGCTGCACGGACGTGCCGCCGGCGATTTGCTGCGTGCTGGCCGAGATTTGCTGCGACGAAGCGGCTACGCTTTGTGCGGAATCCTGAATGCCGCCGATCAGGCTGGACAGCGTGTCGACCATTTTACTGACGGATTGGGACAGTTCGCCGACTTCGTCTTTGGCCGCATAATCGTATTTCTCGCGCAGATCGCCGTCGGCGATGTTGCGCAGGACGCTGCCGATCCGCTTGATCGGGCTGCTGATCATGGCCGTGACGAGCAGGACGAGCAGGACGCCGAAGACGAGCGCGGCGGCGATGACGATCATCGTCCACAGCGAAGCGTTCGAGACGTCGCCCTGGGAAGAAGTATCGGTCGCGGTCGCCTGCTGTTCGTTGATTTTACCGAGCTTTTCGATCGATTCGTACAGCTTTTGGCTGGTCGGTCCAACCTCGTCGGTGACGTATTTTTGGAAAACGGCATTGGTCGAAGTCTCGGCCAATTTGACCGCGTTGGCGTACAGTTCCTGATATTCGGCCCACTGCGCGTCGAATTCGGCGAGCAGCACCGTTTCTTCCGGAGTAAGCGGGCTGAGGCGATAATCGTTCATGTTGGCCGTCACCTGTTCGCTCAGCGGAGCGATCGTGTCGGCGATTTCTTTCTTTTGGGCCTGGGTATCGGCGATCGCGATATCCCGGGACGTGACGCGAAGCTTGAGCAGGGACGTTTCGGTGTTCGCAAGCTTGCGCAGCGGAATCATGTTGTCGCTGTACAGTTCGTTCAGGTTCGTTTTCATCATATTGATATTGGACAGTCCGTACAGGCCGACGCCGGCGGTCAAGAGGGTCAGGGTCATGACGACAATCATTAACTTGGTAAAAATTTTCCGATTTCTGAACCAACGCATGTCCAATCACTCCGTTTTATCGTATTGGGGCCATCCGGCACGTCTGCTTCTGCTGCCCGGGTTTTTTTCGTTTGACTTGATATATGTATTTGTCGTCAGAGGAGAACCGCTTTTTGAGACCTAAACCACATAAATGTAAAAAAATATATTTTGTGCATATCGGAATCCAGTTGGCGTGCAGGCAAAAAAAGACCGTCGTTCCCGGAAGAACGACGGTCGGTTTCGTGCGCTTTACGACTGGTTTTCGACATTTTTCGTCATCGGATTGGGCAGTGCCGGAGCGGGAGCGGCCAGGCATTCGCGGCCACCCATATACGGGCGAAGCGCCGGCGGCAGGTAGATCGAGCCGTCTGCGCGCTGATGGTTTTCCAGCAGCGGAATGAGCAGGCGGGGGACGGCGGCGGCCGTATTGTTCAGCGTATGGCAGTAATGAAGTTTGCCGTCTTCGCCGCGGTAACGCAGCCCGGCCCGCCGGGCCTGGAAGTCGCCGACGTTCGACGCCGAATGCGTCTCGCCGTAAGCGCCGCGGCTCGGCATCCACGTCTCGATATCGTACTGCTTGTAATTTTTCTGCGACATGTCCCCGATGCAGACGGCGACTTTGCGGTACGGCAGTTCGAGCAGGCGCAGCAGGTCTTCCGCATTGCGCGTAATGTCCTGCAGCAGGCGCTCCGCTTCGGTTTCTTCGCCGCGGCAGATGACGATTTGCTCGACTTTGGCGAATTGATGCACGCGGTACAAGCCGCGGGTATCGCGTCCCGCCGAGCCGACTTCGCTGCGGAAACAGGTCGAGATGCCGGCCACGCGGATCGGCTGTTCCACGTCGAGAATCTCGTCCGCGAAGTAGGCGATCAGCGGCACTTCCGACGTGCCGACGAGCCAGGCGTCTTGTCCTTCGATCTTGTACGCCTGATCTTGTCCGGTCGGGAAAAATCCGGTGTCCCGCATCGCTTTGGTCCGCACCATCAGCGGAACGTCCATGCCGGTGAAGCCGCGTTCTTCGAGCAGATCGAGCGCCAGCTGCTGCACCGCGCGCTGCAGCCGCAGGCCGTCGCCGGTCAGGAAATAGCTGCGCGTACCGGCGACTTTGACGCCGCGCTCCATGTCGAATAAAGCGTGCAGGTCGCCTAATTCGACATGGTCGCGCGGTTCGAAATCGAACGCCGGAAGCTCCCCGACGACCGCGATTTCCACGTTATCCGCGTCCGATTTTCCGTAGGGCGTATCCGCCGATACGAGGTTCGGCACCCGGTCCATCAGCTCGCGGTAGCGCCGATTCACGTCGGCAAGTTCGGTCTCCACCGTCGCAAGCTCGGCTTTTTCTGTCCGAATGGCTTCTTTGCGCCGATCCGCTTCGGCTTTGTCGCCTGCGGCGAGGCAGGCTCCGATCTCTTCGCTGAACCGGTTGCGCCGCGCCCGCAGCGTCTCCGAGCGTTCGGCCAGCTCCCGCCTGCGTTCGTCCGTCTCCAGCAGCCCGGCGATCGACAGCTTTATTTTTTTACCGTCGGCTGCCGCCTGAAATTGTTCCGCTTTTGCCCGAATCTGCTTCATGTCCATCATGGGTGTGCACGCTCCTTGGGAATAAGAATAAAAAAACGCAAAAACGCCCTCTCGTTTGGGACGAGGGGCGTATGTACGCTCGCGGTGCCACCCAATTTGACCGTTCCTTCAGGAACGATCCGCTCTGGATTCCGCGATAACGGGCGAATACCGGTTAACTTGGGGAATCGGCGCGGCGGACGAACTTGCGCGCGGACCCTTGACGAAAACGCCTCGGAGTTGGATGCTCGTCATCGGCATGCTGAACGTTTGAATTTGTGATTCCCAGTATAACGCCGCGCTGCCCCGCCGTCAACGTGCACAAAAAACGCAAAAAAAGAGGCTTCGGATTCGGGGGAATCCGGAGCCTGCAGGCGTGATCGGAGTTGAAAAGAGAGGAGGGCGATACGCCGTCAATGAAGGAGGAGGAAATATGATGAAGCGGGTCCCGGCTGCGAAAGTGGAAGTCTGAGAGGAAGGATACCGGCCGGGAAGCCGCGAAGCACCCAAAAGTGCGGAATTCAAAATGCTGGATGAATATGATGGAAAATGGATGAATGACCGTTTTTTGAAAACTGCTGCTTGGCGTAAAAGATAAGGCGGAGGCTTACGCGCTGATCGCGTTATAGCGATTCGACAATTCTTCGAACCATTCCTTGTCCTTGAGCTGCAGAGCCAGATCGATCAGGTTGTTCAGTTCGCCGCGCTCCAGTTCGACCTGGTCGTTGAAGCTGATGCAGGCGGAGATTTGGATACGTTCTTCGGCGTCCGCGGAAAGGTCGATATCGACGTTCACTTCGACTTCGGCGTCCATGAATTCTTTTTTGAGGAAGTAGATCACTTCGCACAGGATAACCGGTCTAACGTAGCTTTCGAACGAGCAGTCCATGACTTTGACCCAGTAGTGCGGATTCGAGAAGTGCAGCGTCTGACCGGCTTGTTCGCCCTGGTTGGTGTGAATGTCCTGGGTCAGTTCGAGAAGAACGGGTTCGGCTTCGAAGAATTTCGCGATTTGTTTGTGAAGAACTTCCGTAATTCCTTTAGTATTCAGCATGATCATGAGTGCTGCACCTCTCTCTTGGGTATTTGTCGTTTATCCGTTTACTTTGTCGTTTTTTGTTGGTGGTTTGTCTTCTTGATTTATTTATCGGTGCAGGAAAATGAAAGTTTATAGCAATAATCAAAAAGATTTCGCAAAATCTACTCGTAAAAGATTAATAGGAACATCTTCCGATACGCGCTTTTTTTCACGGACACAAAAAAGTACCGGGTAGTCCTAGAGGACTATCCGGTACCGGGAAATATCGCGCATTGCAAAGCGCTTGGACTTACTTGTCGATCTTCGGAAGCTTCTTCGCTTGTTCTTCGACTTCGCGAATCGGATCTTCGTGCGTTTTGACTTCGATCTTCTTCGACGTGAACCAGCCGATCAGGGCGATGGAGACGAGGACGACGTAGAACGTCGTTTTCCAGAGCGTGCCTTCCACGAAATCGTGCGGCACGAGTCCGATCGCTTCGTGGCCGAGGGTGTGCATGCCGAGCTTGACGCCGACCCAGCCTACGATAACGAAAGCGGCCGTTTCAAGACCCGGACGGGAGTGAAGCAGTCCGACGAACAGGTTCGCCGCGAAACGCATGATGACGAGGCCGATAAAGCCGCCGGCGAAGATAACCGCGAATTGTCCGGTATCCAGACCGCCGATCGTGCCCCAGTTGGTCGGAGGCAGTGCCACCGCGAGAGCGACCGCCGCGAGGATGGAGTCGACCGCGAACGCGAGATCCGCCAGCTCGACTTTGAGGACGACGCCCCAGAAGCTGACTTTCTTTTTGCCGACGCCTTTGCCTTCCGCGGATTCTTCCGCTTCGTCGGTCTCGGTCTTTCGGCTTCGAATCGCCTTAATGATATGATTCAACGAGATGAACAGCAGGTAAGCCGCACCGATCGCCTGGATCCACCATACGTCCACGAGGAACGAGATGACGAACAGGGAACCGAACCGAAGCACGAACGCTCCGACGAGACCGTAGAACAAAGCCTTTTTGCGCTGTTCATCCGGCAGCGGTTTAACCATGATGGCCAAGACGAGCGCGTTATCCGCGGCTAGCAGGCCCTCAAGCGCGATGAGTACAAGCAGTACCCATCCATATTCTAGCGCCAACGACAAATCCATGAGCTCCACTCCTTTTTTGTATGGGATTGAGTTCCCTCTGGTTCATGGCAAGACCCCAATAAAACAAAAGAGACTTTTACCGCCAAAGGGTACGAATGTATATACGTGCACCAATGCACGAACAAACGTAACCTGAAGCGGTAAAAGTCTCGCTAACAACGTAGGTTGCCAACAAAGCCGGGGATATGCTCCCGTATTGACGACTTTGCTGTAAAAGCTACTCCCTCTTACCCGGTTAAGGAAAGATCAAGTATGAAATTGGGGTCTTCCATAAAGTTAAGCCTATCTTACTGAATACAAAGCAGGTTGTCAACAATTAAATACTGAACTGGATTTATATAGGTATATATTTACACAGTACAAAACTACACATTTACATCATATTCCGACCGCGTCCTTTTCCGCAGTTCTTTTCCATAATATCGCTTGGCCGCTCTCCAGACTCTCCGGAATCCGGATCAGCCGCTGGTTGGAGCTGCCCCGGTACGTCAGCGACACGTCGCGCAGATGCGCCTCGAACCGCCCGTCGACGAGCACCTGTCCGCGCCGCAGCAGCGCATATTCATCGGAGTCCGGGCGGCTCGCCAGCTGCTCGAACGTGTAGCCGGTATAGAGCCAGACGTCGAGGTTCGGAAGCGTCTCGCGCGCCAGATCAAGGAAAGCCGCCGCCTCCGCCGCCGAGAAGAACGGATCGCCGCCGGCCAGCGTCAGCCCGTCGAGCAGCGGATTGTCCGCCATCTCGCGAATGATCGCCCGCTGGCGCCCGTCGTCGAACGGTTCGCCGTAATCGAAATTCCACGTGCGCGCGCTGAAGCAGCCTTTGCACGCATGCCGGCAGCCGCTGAGGAACACGGACGCCCGCAGTCCTTCGCCTTCATTAATGGATTCGGGATAATACCCGCAGATGTTCATCTTCTTCCTGCCTCCCTGATCGGCCCGCCGCTGCCAAGACCTTGCATTATTCCCGTTCTGACTGAACGGACTGCCCTGCATGCTTCACCCGGTCGCGCACTTCGGCCTGCTTCGCTCCGTTGAACCGCGTCTGGTAATCGCCGGTCAGATAGCCGGTCACGCGGCGCAGGCGCGAGATGCGGACTTCGGTCTCCGCTTTGCCGCAGGACGGGCACGACTCGCCGATGATCCCTTCGTAGCCGCACGACGTGCAGCGGTCAATCGGGTGGTTGATGCTGAAATAGCTCACGTTGCGCTCCAGCGCATACACGACGATCTTGCGAAAAGCCTCCGGATTGCTGCGCACGTTGCCGTCCAGCTCGACGTACGAGATGGCGCCGGCGCTGCACAGTTCGTGGAACGGCGCTTCGAGCGAAATTTTGCGCGCCGCCGTCGCCTTGTAATAGACCGGCACATGGAACGAATTCGTGTAATACTCGCGGTCGGTCACGCCCGGAACCCGGCCGTATTCCCGGGCGTCGTTTTTCGTGAACTTGCCCGACAGTCCTTCCGCCGGGGTGGCGAACAGCGTAATGTTCAGATCGTGCTTCTCGCTCATCTCGTCGCAGTAAGCTCTCATATAACGGACGACCTGCAGCGCTTTGGCGTAGACGACGTCGTCTTCCGCATGATGCTTGCCGTACAGGGCTTTCATGGATTCGGCAATGCCGATGAATCCGATCGACAGGCTGCCGTGCTTGAGCAGATCTTCGACCTTGTCGTCCGGCCCCAACTGCTCGCCGCCTTCCCAGACGCCTTCGCGCATCATGAAATCGGACGCTTTGGCCGGCTGGCTCGCCTGAATCCGGTAGCGGTGCAGCAGTCCGGCAAGCGCGACGTCGAGCGATTGCTTCAGCATGGCGTAGTATCCGGCTTCGTCCGCCGCTGCGCGCTGCCCGAGCGCGATGCCGTAGTCCAGCGCCGGCTTGACCAGATTGATCGTGTTGAACGACAGATTGCCTTTGCCGGACAGTCGGTTGCGGCCGAAGCGGTCGGCGACGACCCGCGTGCGGCAGCCCATCGTGGCGAATTCCGTGTCCGGATCGCCGGGCACGTAATGTTCCGCATTGATCGGCGCGTCGAGGTTGGCAAAGTTCGGATACAGCCGTCGGGTCGAGCATTCGATCGCTTTGAGGAACAGGTCGTAGTTGGGGTCGCCGGGGTTGCGGTTGACGCCTGTTTTGCATTTGAAAATCTGGATCGGAAAAATCGGCGTCTGCCCCCGGCCCAGTCCGCGCATCGTCGCTTCCATCAGGCTCTCCATGACGAGGCGCCCTTCGCTCGACGTGCAGGTGCCGTAGTTGATACTCGTAAAAGGAATCTGTCCGCCGCCGCGGCTCGACATCGTATTGAGATTGTGGACGAGGCTTTCCGCCGCCTGGAACGTCTCCTGGAGCGTCTCCTGGCAGGCGTAGCGGTAAGCGTGCGGATAGCGGACGTTCAGTTCGGCGTTGTCCATGAACAGTTCGGCGTCGGCAGGCGCGGCTTCTTCGCCGCGCGGCGCCGCCGGTTCGTCCGCATTACCGTTCTCCGCAGCGAAATGTTCGAAATAGGCCAGTCCTTTGCGGAAATGCTTAATGAAGGAACGGCCGACGTAAGGCGCCAGATCGTGATCCAGCTTGTTCGCCGAGACGCCGCCGTACTGCGAGTTCTGCTGGCATTGGAAGATGATAGCCGTCAGCGCCATCGCCGTCATGATCGTCTGCGGAGTGCGCAGATCGCCGCTGCCCGTGCTGAAGCCCTGCGCGAGCAGCTTGTCGAACGGGATGAAGATGCAGTTGGTCGTGCCGACCGCGTAATGGTCGAGATCGTGCACGTAGACGGTATTGCCGCGAATGGCCGCTTCCACTTCGGCCGGCAGCACATGACGGCGCGCGTACCATTTGGCGTATTCGCTGCCGAATTTGCTCATTTTGCCGGAAAAGCTGTCTCCGTTCAGATTGGCGTTCTCGCGCAGCGTCTCCGTGTCGAGACTGTCCGCGATATCGCGCCCGATCCGGGTAATTTCTTCGAGCGCCTCGCGGTTTGGGGCTGCCGGAGAGAAGGGGAAGGTCGTACTCATGGTCGGTTCCGTCCTTTCGATATGTAGGGTTCATACTAGATTTGGACTCTGAGCCCTTAATCTACACCTACATCTTGTAGTTGTGAAGACGACGGAGAGGCATTGGCACACAACTGCCACAAACGTTTGCCGAAAAAGTAATCAAATCGTCAAGGTTGAAAACGCCCTCTGGCCGCGAAGCCCGCAGCGGCGCGGACCGGACGCAAATTCGATTTCGGGGCGAAAGGGGTATACAATGAACACATCCCACCGCGGAGCGGACCGAACGCCGCATCCGCAAACAAAAGGAGCGAATAAACATGGCGATAGCGGAATTGACGATCGTTCCGATCGGAACGGGCAGCACGAGCCTGAGCGGCTACGTGGCGGAGATGCAGCGCAAGCTGGCGACGCTCGAAGGCATCCGGTACGAATTGACGTCGATGAGCACGATCATCGAAGGCCCGCTCGACCGGATTCTGGACGCGGTGCAGGCGCTGCACGAGCACACCTTCGAATCCGGCGCGCTGCGCGTCTCCACGTCGGTCAAGATCGACGACCGCCGCGACAAAGAAGGCTCGTCCGCCCAGAAGCTCGCTTCGGTCCAGGCCCGATTGGCCGAACCGAACGAAGTGCAGTAAGCGCGAATCCGCCTTGGCGCGCCGCGGGGTGAAGCGGCGCGCCGAAGCAGGAGGGAGCAGGAGCAAAAAGGCGCAGGAACAAGCGCGGAAAAGCCGCGTCAAAAACCGCACGTACACACGCGCGAAATTTTCCGTCTTTTTGCTCCGAAAAGCTTGCGAATTTCCCGAATCGGTGTATAATAAATTTCGTTGCTGTTCCAGCATACCAAATAAGCTGATGTAGCTCAGGGGTAGAGCAACGCACTCGTAATGCGTAGGCCGGGGGTTCAATTCCCTTCATCAGCATTTTATGAATTCAAGCAGGGCGCGGGTTTCCGATTTTCGGGAACTCGCGTTTTTTTCGTTCATCTACCATTCATCTACCGAAGTAATGGAAGAAGAAAAAATGTGAAAGAATAGTTTTTTGATTAACACGTACTTAAACACGTGTTAAAATAAGGCGAGATCAATAAGGATGGTGATGGGATGAGATGAAGGGGTATTCCTCGCGCGAGATGATCAAAATGATCGAGGACGACGGATGGTATTTTGTAAGAGCATCGGGAGACCATCATCAGTTCAAGCATCCTGAGACAGGCAGGGCTGAAATAAACGCAGCTCATCAAGGAGGTCGAGACAAATGAAAGACCGTTATGTGTTCCCCGCCGTTTTGGATTTTGCGGATGACGGGATTTCCGTGGAATTCCCGGATCTTCCCGGAGCTTTTACCGACGCGCAGACGGACGAAGAAGCGCTAGAGATGGCGAAAGATTGCCTGGCGCTGCACTTGTACGGCATGGAAGAAGACGGCGAAGACATTCCGCAGCCTTCGCGTCCGTTTCGCATCGAACTGGACGGGGCAAGAACGCAGGCAGTAACCCTCGTCGAAGTGTGGATGCCGCCTTTTCGCAATAAGATGTCGAATCGCTCCGTCAAGAAAACGTTGACTATTCCGAAATGGCTCGATGACTTGGCCGCTTCGAACAAAGTGAATTACTCGCATGTGCTGCAAGAGGCGCTTAAGTCGGAGCTGGGTGTCAACGAACGCGAACGCATTAGCGGCAAATAATCGAAACCAAAGCGCAGCTCCCGTCCCCAACGGCAGCCGCGCTTTTTTGCTTTCTCTCCCATTCTTTGACTCTAGGTATCCATAAATTTCCGAATGTCACCTATTGTTTCGATAAAACCTCTAAAAAATCGACAAATTCTGCCGTAATATATAGAAAGGAAGCAAGCAGAGGGCGGCTTATCAATTCGGGTAAAGGTGATGAATATCGTGCAGACAGTGTCGAACCCACGAAAGGGCGGCCGCGACGAAAGCTTTTTCAGAACGAAAGGCAGGATCAGCCTGCGTGCTTTATTTTCCGGACTCGTGGTGCTCACTTTCGTGCTGACGCTGGTCATCACGCTGCTGGCGTCGTACCGCTCGGAGAAGGAGCTGCTCACGGAGCGCGTATTGAACACCAATTTCAGCGAATCGCAGCGGATCGGGCATACGATGAACATGCTGTTCGTGTCGATTCGCACGAGTCTGTCGGCGTTCACTTCCGAAATGGCGGAGTTGATCTCGGGCGATCCCGAACGGATCATGGAGGAACTGCAGCAGATTCACGAGAGCAGCGGGTATTTCGAATCGGTGTTCGTGGCGGAGACCGGCGGGAAGATCACGCAGATGCATTCGTACAGGGAGAACGGGGATTTCGGCAAAATCGACGAGCGCACGCTGGAAGCGGCATTGAAGCGCAGCGAGCCGGGCCTGTCCGTGCCTTACCGCGATGCGGACGCAGAGATGATCGTGCTGATGACGGAACCTTTTTATAACGAGGAAGGGGTCTATCTCGGCGTCGTCGGAGGCACGATCCGTCTGGAAGATCCGGCTGTACTGGGCAGCTTGTTCGGTGTGCAGAACGGAAACGAAGCGGACTCTTACTATTACGTCGTCGATTCCGCGGGCAAGCTGATCTACCATCCGGACAAAGCCCGGATCGGGGAAGATCTGACCGACAGTCCGGTCGTCGCCCGGATTTTGAACGGAGCCAGCGGGAAGGCGGAAGTGTCCGACCGGAAAGGACGTCCTTTTCTCGTCGGATACACCTTCGTGCCGGCGACCCGGTGGGGCGTGATCGCGCAGACGCCGAACAGCGTATTGAAACAGCAGCAGACCGAACAGATCCGCGGGACTTTGGTCGCCGTTTTGGTGCCTTTTCTGATTCTGGTCGGCGGCACGTTGTTTCTGGCCCGCCGGTTGGCGGCTCCGTTCGTCGCTTTGGCCGATTTCGTCGTGCGCGCCGCGGATCGTCCGCAGGAAGCCGCGATTCCCGTCGTGCGCCGACACTGGAACCGCGAAGCGGATCTGTTGAACCGGGCGGTGATGCGGTCCGTCGGAGAGATGAAGCGGCAGCACCGCGATCTGACGCACTCCGCGCTGCGCGATTCGCTGACGGGGCTGCCGAACCGCCGCGCGCTGGACGAAGCGCTGGAGAAGCTGGAAGGAGACAATCTGCCGTTCTCGCTGCTGCTGATCGATATCGATCGCTTCAAATCGGTCAACGACCTGCACGGGCATGCGGCCGGGGACGAAGTGCTGCGTTCGGTAGCCCGGCTGCTGGAAGACACGGTAGACCGGGGAGACCTGTGCGGACGCTACGGCGGCGAAGAGTTTGTGGCGCTGCTGCCGGGCCGAAGCGTGGCGGAAACGTACGAGATGGCGGAGCGTCTTCGCCTGGCGGCCGCCGCTCACGAGAACGCGCTGCGCATTCCGGTCACCGTCTCGATCGGAGCGGCCGTCTCGCCGCAGCAGTCCTCGAATATCGAAGAATTGTTCGAATTGGCC
This sequence comes from Saccharibacillus sp. WB 17, assembly GCF_008634075.2. Lineage (NCBI taxonomy): Bacteria > Bacillati > Bacillota > Bacilli > Caryophanales > Paenibacillaceae > Saccharibacillus > Saccharibacillus sp. WB 17. The sequence continues at coordinate 16,536 of NZ_VPFK02000036.1, forward strand.
GACCGGGCGCTGTACCGCGCGAAGGAAGACGGCCGCAACCGGGTCGTGATGTAGGCGGCGCCGTTTATGTTGTCCCATGCAAAAAGAACGCGTTGTTCCCGACCGGGAATTTACGCGTTCTTTTTGTGTTCGCCTGATACAGGGTCATTCATTCTCCGCCACCTCCGCCGCCGCCGTCTCCGCCGCCCGAATCGCAGCCGCCTCCGCCGTGGGAAGACGAACCGTCGCCGCAGGAACCGCTGCCGGAATCGCCGTAAAATCCGCCGCCCGAATCATGCATGAAGCCCGAATTGTAGCCTCTGCGTGAACGTCGGTTGTCGTTTTTCGGTCTGGCCAGGGATACCATCACAATAACGGGCACGATCACGAACATAATCACTCCGAATGTCATGCGATAACCTCCTTCGTTGGGTAAAAGATAGAGAGCAAGGAGCGAAAACGTTTCTTTCCGTTCCTTGCTTCATATACGCGCAGTCGAAGCGGAAAGTTCGTTTTTTTCAAAAAAAAGCGGGCGACTGCTAAAAAAGCGACTTTGGACCCGGAAACGGGACGTTGAACACTTCGATTATTCCCGGTTCGGAGGGAGCTTTAACCTATTTAAACGGCGCAGCCTCGCGGTCCGGCGGTCGGTTGTGCTAAAATGGGCGTAGAACCGAAAAGGGGAACGTATGATCGGATAAATAGCGTGATAACGAGGAGGAACGATATTGACTATCGAGATGATCAAGCCGCCCGCCGAAGTGCTGCACGAGCGGGAACTTTCGGCGCTGCGGGCGGAAGACGCGGGCAAGCGGCCGCCGAACTGGAAGCTGTCTCCCGCCGCCGTGCGCGATTTTTTGATCGGGCGGGAACGGCCGGTGCTGCTGGACGGGGAACCGATCGCGATCACGCGCAAGTTTTACGGAAACGACGTGCTGATCGAGCGGGCGGTCGTGACGCTGGCCGGCAACCGCGGACTGATGCTCGTCGGCGAACCCGGCACGGCCAAAACGATGCTGAGCGAGCTGCTGTCCGCCGCGATCTCGGGCACGAGCACGAACACGATCCAGGGCACGGCAGGCACGACGGAAGACACGATCAAATATTCCTGGAACTACGCGATGCTGCTGGACCGGGGACCTTCGGAAGCCGCGCTCGTGCCGTCGCCGCTCTATCAGGGGATGAAGCACGGCATCCTGACCCGGTTCGAGGAGATCACCCGCTGCCCGTCCGAAGCGCAGGACAGCCTGATCAGCATCATGAGCGACAAAGTGATGAGCATTCCCGAGTTGGCCGAAGGCGTGCTGTTCGCCAAGCCCGGCTTCAACGTGATCGGCACCGCGAACATTCGCGACAAAGGCGTCAACGAGATGAGCAGCGCGCTCAAGCGCCGCTTCAACTTCGAGACGATCCGGCCGATCGAGAACGTGGCGATGGAAGCGAAGATCATTCAATCCCAGGCGTCCAACCTGCTCAGCCAGGGCGGCGTGGACCTGGACATCGATCCCGACGTGGTCGAGCTGCTGGCCACGACGTTTATCGAGCTGCGCACCGGGCGCACGCGCGAAGGCTACAAGATCGAGACGCCGCAGGCGGTCATGAGCACGGCGGAAGCGGTCTCCGTCTACGTGCAGAGCGCGATGACTTCCTACTATTATGAAGAAGGCGGCGTGTCGCTGGAGCGGCTCGTGCAGAACATGCTCGGAACGGTAGCCAAAGAGAATACGAAAGATTTGAGCGTGCTCAAAGCGTACTTCTCGAAAGTGGTCAAGGAACGGGCGAGAACGGAGCAGCTGTGGGACGCGTATTACAAGGAGAAAAAATGGATCGGCTGAAGGCGCTGGCCCCGGAAAAAGAACTGGCGGAGATCGAGCGTTTGTTCGCGGAAAAAGTGTTCGATCTGGACGGTCCGGTCGTGCATTTCCCGATCCGGCACCACAGTCCGGCCTGCGCCCATCACCTGCTGCGCACGTTCGAGGACTACAGGCCGGACATCGTCCTGATCGAAGGACCGGAAAGCGGCAATCCGCTGATTCCGGTGCTGGCCGATCCGGCAACCCGGGCGCCGGTCAGCCTGTATTACGGCTACGAGGACGGCAGCGGACGCGGAGCCTGCTATTTCCCGCTGCTGGATTATTCGCCGGAGTATGCGGCGATCCGGGCAGCGGCGGCGCGGGGCATTCCCGCGCGGTTTATCGACCTGGATTATCGCGGGCGGGCTGCGGCCGCGGAAGAAGGCGGCAAGTCGTCCGCCCAGGACGAGGCGCTGCTGGCAGGCTCGGCCTTTATCGGGCGGCTGTGCCGATCGGCCCGCGCCCGCAGCTTCGACGAGCTGTGGGAGCGGGCGTTCGAGGTCGGCGGTGTGAGCCGCCCGACGCGCGAGTTTGTGCGCGGGGTGTTCGCGTACTGCACGCTGTCGCGAATGACGTATTCGCGGGAGACGCTGCGCAGCGAAGGCGACCTGGACCGCGAAGAGACAATGCGGGGACATATCGCGCGGGCGCGGGCGGAATACGGCCGGGTGCTGGTCGTGACCGGCGGATTCCATACATACGGATTGGTGGCGGAAGAAGAGGAAGCCGAGGAAGTCGCAGCTGAGCGGGAAAGCGGGAGCGACGTTCTAGGCGCGCCGCCGCCGGGTGACGCCGAGCGGGAAGTGGGCAGCGGCCATGAGCGGCAGCGCGGTCTTATCCGCGAACAGATGTATCCGATGGTCTACACGTTCGGGGAAGCCGACCGGCTGAACGGGTATGCGAGCGGCATGCCTTACGTCGGCTATTACGACCGGGTATGGGCGCTGCTCGGCAAGGGGGAAGCGCAGCCTTATGAACGGGCGGGACTGGATCTGCTGGCCGGACTCGGCAGGCTGCTGCGGAGCGAAGGCGAAGCGGTGTCGACGGCCGACGGGATCGAAGCGTACGGCTTGATGCGGGGATTGGCCGCGCTGCGCAGCAAAAGCCAGAGCGGCGCATACGAATTGACGGACGCCGTGACGTCTGCGTTCATTCACGGCGAACGCACGCTTGCGGCGGATCGGCCGCTTGCGAAGCTGCTCGCGCTGATGACCGGGGACCGGATCGGGGAAGTGGCGCCGAACGCGTTCTCCGTGCCGATCGTCGAAGATTTCAAAGCGCGGGCTGCGGCGTGCCGGCTGAACCTGCGGGCGACAGGCCGGCACCGCCGGACGCTGGAGCCTTACGCCAAGCCGGCGCACCGCGAAGCGAGCCGGCTGCTGCACTGCGCCGAATTTCTCGGCACGGACTTCGCGAACAAGGAATCCGGCCCGGATTGGGCTCGGCGCCGCGACATGAACCTCGTCCGGGAAACGTGGACGTATTCGTACTCGTCGCGGACGGAAGCGCGCCTGATCGAGAACTCGATCTACGGCGGCACCGTCGAAGAAGCGGCCGAAGCGCGGATTGCCGAAGAGCTGGACCGGCTGCCCGCGCATCACAGCGGCGAAGCCGCGCGCTGGCTGCTCAAGGCGCTGCTCATGGGGCTGGAGTCATTGGCGGGCCGATTGTTCGACCGGCTGGAATCGGCGCTGCGCCAAGACGGCAGCTTCCTGTCGCTGTGCGAGACGCTCGAGCATCTGGAGCGCTTGGTGTCGCATCGGCGCCTGCTCGGCGTATTCGACGAGTCCCGGCTGCGGTCTGTGGCGGACGAAGCCTATGAAGCGGCCGTGTCCCGGCTGCCTGGCTTGGGCGGCTTGAATCCGGACGAGCAGCCGCGGGCCGTCGAAGGGCTGAAGCTGCTGCATATGCATGCCGCCGGCAGGAGCGGTCTCGGCGGCGGCAGGTCGGGTACCGCGGGAACGAACGCGGCTGAGACGGCTCCTGCCGAATCGGCTGAATCGGCCGCTTCCGCGCAGGCAGCGGGAACCGGCGGCGGGCCGGCGCAAGACGCCGATGCGGACGAGTCTTTCCGCGACCGGCTCGGCGAGCTGCTGGCCGCGCCGGAACTGCCGCCGCGGCTCGAAGGGGCGACGGCGGCGATCCTGGTCCGGCTCGGCGCGCTGGAACCGGGCGAATTGTCGCGGCGCGCTCGCGCCTACATGCAGGGCTCGCCGGATCAGGCGCGCCGGAGCGCGGAATATTTGCAGGGCGTATTCGCGCTGGCGCGCGATGCGCTGATGCAGGGCGAAGAACTGCTGGCCGACCTCAGCGGCCTGCTGGAACGGCTGCCGCATGACGAATTTATGCGGCTGCTGCCGGAACTTCGGCTGGCGTTCACGTTCTTCACGCCGCCGGAGACGTCGCGCATCGCGGCGAAGGTCGCGCAGCTGCACGGCATTCCGGCCACGCAGGTGGAAGCGCCGGCCATAAACGAAGCGGCGCTGCATGCGGCGCGGAAGCTCGATCAAGCGATACGGGAGGAGTATGCGGCATGGACACTGGAACCGGAACGGGAATGAGCGCCGAGACGCTCAACCGCTGGCGGCTGCTGCTCGGGCCGGCGGCCGACGAAGAACTGTCGCGAACCGACGGGTATTCGGCGGAAGATTTTGCATACCGCGAACTCGACGATCTGCTGGGCTATTTGTACGACCGCGAATACGGCGAAGCGCAGGGCTACCGGGGCCGGGAAGGCGGCCGCGGCGGCTCGAACCTGACCGTGCCGGGCTGGCTGGGCCGGGTACGGGAGCTTTTTCCGAAAGAGACGGTCGAAATTTTGGAGAAGCAGGCGCTGGACCGCTACGGGCTGAGCGAACTGCTGACCGACAAAGCGGTGCTGGAGTCGCTTGAGCCCAACATGAACCTGCTCAAGAACATTTTACAGTTCAAAGGCCGGATGAAAGGCGAAGTGGTCGCCAGCGCCAAAGAAATCGTGCGGCAGGTCGTCGAAGACCTGCGCCGCAAGCTCGAATCCGAGGCGCGGGCGAGCATCTCGGGCAAACGCAGCCGCTATACGGACGGACGCGTGCGCTCGCTGCGCAATCTCAACATGAAGAAGACGATCTCGCGCAACCTCAAGAATTACGACCGCGAGAAGCGCCGCTTTGTCGTCGACCGGCTTTATTTTGACGGACGGCTGCAGGCTTATAACAAATGGCATGTCATCATCGCGGTGGACGAGAGCGGCAGCATGCTGGATTCCGTCATCTACAGCTCGGTCATGGCCAGCATTTTCTACCGGCTGAACGCGCTCAAGAGCAGCCTGTTCGTGTTCGATACGCAGGTCGTCGATCTCAGCGAACGCCTGGAAGATCCGGTGGACGTGCTGATGAGCGTGCAGCTCGGCGGCGGCACGCATATCGCCAAAGCGCTGCGGTACGGCGAGACGCTGATCGAAAATCCGGGCCGGACGCTGTTCATTCTCGTCAGCGATTTGGTCGAAGGGTATCCGCCGGCGCAGATGTACGGGGCGGCCAAAGACATTCTCGACGGCGGCTCCCGGCTGCTGGTGCTGACGGCGCTCGATTTCGAAGGACATACGATGCACGACGAACGCGCCGCAAGAACGTTTGCGGATCTCGGCGCGGAGGTGGCGGCCCTTACCCCGAACGCGCTCGCGGACTGGATCGGACGGATCGTCAATTAGACTATTTAGAGGAGGAATATTCATGAAGCTGCAGCATCCCGAGGTCGACGCGTTGGTCGAGAAATTCGCCAAAGCCTGTTCGGACGATTATTCGCTGGCCGTAGACCGCAAAGATTCCATTATCGAATACGTGATGGGCGTCACCGAACAATTTCCGGACCTGATGGTCGAATCGAACCGGTATCTGTACCGCACGGTCGATATGCTGGACAAGTTGGGACGCAAAGAAGACGGAGAAATCTTTTTCCGGGCGGCGGCCGTGCTGCTGCGTACGATGGGCAAAGGCACATACGGGTATCAGGAGCAGTCGCTGTACCGGAGCTGCATCGGCGACAGCCTGAGCGGCGTCAATCTCGGTTCGCGCCGGATCGCCGATATGGAACAGCGCAAAGCCAAGTCGCTGGAACGCCTGCGGCTCATGCACCGGTACGTCGGCGAAGAACGGGTCCGCAAAATGTTCCGCACGCAGGTCAACGTCAGCCAACGGGTCGGCAAGCATACCGCGCCGCTCGAGACAAGCGCGGAGACGCTGCTGCTGCTGAAGCTGTACGCGCAGATCGATCCGGAGTTCGCGAACGAAACGATCGGCCGGCTGCCGGCAGCGCTTCAGGCGCTGCTCGGCGGCGATGCGCAGAGCCTGCGCCGGGAACTGCTGCAGGCGATCGAGCCGCTGGCGATCCGGGAGCTTCCGCTCAAAGATACGCTGACGCAGCTCGACCTTTCGCCGGAATACGTCGAAGCGCGCCGGGCCGGGCTGCGGGAGCGGCTGTTCCCGGATTCGACGCTCGATCCCGCGGAAAAGCTGCGCCGCGAGCAGCAGAATGTCTTCATGAGCCAGCTGCGCAGCGCTTTCTATTACGTGCTGCTGCTTGCCGGCGGCAAAGACGGACTGCTGCAGTCTTCGGCCGAAACGGACAAAGCGGTGCTGGAAGCCGTTCGTGCCGTGCACGAAGCGCTGCCGCTTGAGATGCGCGCCGAGCTGCTGATGATGGAAAGCACGGGCAAAGATCCCGATGCGGTGCTGGAGGGCATCGTGCCCGTCGACGAGCCGTTCGAGCTGATCGCCACGCTTGCGCGCGAGATCGACAGCTACATGCCGGCCTGGAACACGCTGCGCGGCGAACTGCTGGCCGACCGCAGCCGGGCCGCGTACCTGTTCTCCATTTTGCGGCGGCCGCTGCTCAAAGCCTACGTCTACCGCGTCCTGGCGGACGAAGGGCAGGCCCCGGGCAGCGAAGGCGGGATCGAGAAGCTGGTGCTCGAAGCACTGGCGGACAAAGTCCACGGCAATATTCTCGGCCAGAGTCTGGCGAAATACCTGTCCGGCGAACTGTCGCTCGACACGTATCTCAAGCACAAACCTTCCCATAACTGGGACGATGCGCAGGGCAACGATATCGTCCGCCGTAATCTGCTGATCGCGGTGACGCTGCTGCCGGAAGATTCGGAGCTGTACGCCCGATTCGTGAAGGTCGCCGGCCATCCCGAGATCGGGACCGCCAACTTCCTGTCGTACCTGTACAAATCGCCGACGTTCAGCGGGGAAAAGCTGCTGGAACTGGTGGAAGCCGATTCGGAGGCGCAGGGCGAGACGCTGCTGCTTCGGCTGCTGCTGCTCAACGGCCTGAACCAATATCATTATGCCCGCGTGCCGGAAGACGAACTGCGGCGCATCATCGCCCGACGCCTCGGACGATGCCTCGAACTGTACAATGAGGTGCAGGGCGAAGTGCGGCAGAGTATGCTGGAAGCGGCTTTGTCGGGCGACGGGCAGCCGGGCGAGGATCAGGTCATTCAGGCGCTGCGTCTGGCGCTGGGCGATTCGTCCAAACGGGTTCGCGAAATCGCGCGCCTGCAGCTGATCAAGCATCCCGACAAACATTTCTACGTAAAGCTCTATCTGGCGGAGAAAAAAGCGGCCGTGCGCGAGATCGTCATCGACCTGCTGCGCGGCATCGAAGGCGAAGGCGAAGCGTACGCACAGCTGCTGGCGAAGGAAAAATCGGCTTCGCTAAAAGCGCGCCTGCAGGCGCTGCACGATACGCTCGGCAAGCCGGCCGAATACGCGCATGCCGCGCTGGCTGCCCATGCGGACGCCAAAAAAGTAAACCGCCTGTCGTGGCTGCCGCTTGACCGCCTGCCCGAACTGCGAGGCCAGGACGGGCATAAGTTGGACGACGGCATCCGCCTGTATGTACTGACCGAGTCTGTCGATTTCGCGTCCGAGCCGAATCCGCGGCTGGCCGAAGTGGCGGCATACGCGGACGCCGCTTCGCTTGCGGCCTTTACCGCCGAAGCGCTGCGCATCTGGATCGACGCCGGGGCTCCGCCCAAAGAGAAATGGATACTGCCGCTGGCATCGAGATTCGGCAGCCGCGAAGCGGTCGACCTGCTCGGCCGCCAGATCAAGGACTGGGCGGACAACAGCCGGGGCGCGATCGCGGCGGACGCCGTACGGGCGCTGGCGTTCATGGACGATACGGCCGCGCTGATGACGATCGACCGGCTGGGCCGAACGATCAAGAACCGCCAGGTCAAAGGGGCGGCCGAAGAAGCGCTTCAGCTCGCGGCCGAGAATCAGGGATTGACCAAAGAGCAGCTCGCCGACCGGCTCGTGACGGAGCTCGGCTTCGACGAGCGCGGCGAGCTTGCGCTCAGCTACGGCGAGCGTTCTTTTACGGTCAAAGTCAGCGCCGACCTGCAGCTGTCCGCCGTGAGCGGGGAGACCGGAAAAACGGTGAAAAGCCTGCCGGCGCCGGTCCAAAAAGACGATGCGGCTCTGGCCGCGCAGTCCAAAGCCCGTTTTGCCCAACTCAAAAAAGATCTGAAAACGATGGTCGGCCTCCAATCGCAGCGCCTGGAAGAATCGCTGTCCAAGCGGCGCCTGTGGAGCGCGTCCGAATGGAGCGACCTGTTCGTCGGCAACGTCGTCATGCGGCGCTTCGCGGTCGGCCTGATCTGGGGCGTATATGCCGGCAGCAGTGAAGGGTCCGGGGAAGAACGCCAGACAGACGCCGCAATCGAAACGACGTTCCGCTACATGGAAGACGGCACGTTCAACACGGTGGACGAAGACGAATACGAGCTGCCGGAACAAGCGCGGATCGGCCTCGTGCATCCGCTTGAGCTGGATCAAAGCACCCTCGAAGCGTGGAAAACGCAGCTCGAAGACTACGAGATCGTCCAGCCTTTTAACCAGTTGAACCGCTCGGTGTACCTGCCGGAAGAAGACGAACTCCAGCAGCGCGTCTACACCCGACTGCCCGGAGGAGACTATTCGCCGACCGGCTTCCCGAAAGCGCTGGAAAAGTACGGCTGGGTCAAAGGCCGGGCGCAGGACGGCGGCTTCTACAACGAATTGTTTAAGGAATACGGCGGGCTGATCGCCCAACTGACGTTCAGCGGCACAAGCATTTCGTATTACGAAGGCATGGACGACGTGACGCTGGAACAGCTTGAGTTTTTCCCGAACAAAGGCGACGATTACTACTATTCGACCACGAACGGCCATCCTCTCAAAAACGTGCCGCAGCGCGTGTTCAGCGAAACGGTCTACGATATTTTGCGGGCGACGGGGGAATAAGCGGTTTTTTTTCGGAAAAGAATCGGGCTGAACGGCAAACGGCAAACGGCGGAAAAGAGCGGAAACGGAGGTGGGAAAGAATGGGTGCAAGCGGAATGGAGATACGGTTCGGCCGGCTGGTCGCGTTGTGCACGGAAGATTACCTGATCCGGCATGCCAACAAAGGGCTGTACAACCGCGCCGTGAAAGACCGGGACAAAGGGATAACGGCCGAGTACGTGTTTGCCGACGCCGAAGTCGTCTGCACGTTGAGCGACGGCACCGTCTGCCGGCTGACCGACTCGATCGAGCAGTTCTCCTGCAGCTGTCCGGCGGACAACCTCTGCAAACACGTGCTGATCGCGATTTTGGATTACGGGCGGGCCGCGGAGGCCGAAGAAGGTTCGACCGGCGGGAACGGGGTTCCTCTTGAAGAAGAAGGCGTTGTGGCTGAAAATGGAAAAATACGGGGGACGCGCGGCCGGCTCCCGGCCGTCGATCTGCCGCTGCTCGACTTCGGCTGGCTGCTGGAGCGGCCGATCGAAGAGCTGGTCGCTTCGTTCAACGCGGCCCGGGTCGAAGAAGCGGCGTTCCGCCTGCGCTACAACGAAGAACTCGAGATCCGCGAAGATTCGCTGCTGGTCGTGCGCCTGGTCCGCTCCGGGATCGAAGTCGCGTTCACGGACACGCCGGGCGTTGCCCGGGCACTGTGCGCCGTGGCGGGCCCGGACGGCGACCTGTACAAGCTGGAAGCGCTGCTGCGCTACCGGTCGAGCCGGGGGCTGGACGACCGCGACGCGCTGGCGGCCAAGCTGTCCCCGGCGACTTTGCCGCCCGGGCTGTCCGGCGAATTCCGCGAGAGTATCAACGCGCTGCTCTCGAACGGACTGGCCCGGCTGCCGCGCAGCCTGGGCGCGCGGTTCGAGCTGCTGGCGATCGCCGCGCGCAGCGGCGGACTGCCGAATCTGGAGCGCGAAGCACGCGGCATTCACGGCGAACTGGAACTGTTCTTCGAGCATCATGTACGCTTCTCTTCGCATGCGCTGCTCGGCAGGCTGAGCCGAACTTCCCTGATGCTCGACGCGCTGGAGCGGGACATTGGCCCGGCGCGGCAGGCGCAGTTGGTCGGGCGCTTTCGCAGCCAATATTATACGGTGCCGCGGCTGGACCTGTACGCGCTGGGAGCGGAGCCGTGGGAGACCCGGTCCTCATACCGGGGCATCACGTATTATTTCTACTGCGCCGAAGACGACGGCCTGTATACGTATACGCAGGCCCGGCCGGCGTATTACGAAGGGGCGGAGTTTTCGTTCGCCGGCCATTACGCCGAGCGCTCGCCGTGGAAGCCGGACCTGACGCTTAGAACGGCGTCGTCTTCGATGCTATCGTTCCGCGCCGTCAAAGTCAGCGCCGAAGGCCGGCTGTCTTCCGGCGGTTCGCCTGCGCTGAGCGTGCCGCCCCGGCCGCCGGTCGAAGCTTTCCGCTTCGGCGGGCTGCTTGCGGAGCGGTTCGCCGACCTTGAGCTTGGGCGCAGCGAGGTCCGCCTGTTCGGCGGGCCGCCCCGGCGCATGAAGCTGATCCGCGCGGCCGCGATCGAGAGCTGCGTCTACGACGGCTCGGCGCAGGCGCTCAAGCTGACGGCCGTCGACGTCGACGGCGAGCGGCTGGAGCTGCTCGTGCCGTACCACGCCGATTGGAGCACGGCGATCAACCGGCTCGAAGCGGGCCGCGGTCTGCCGGCGGCCGGCGAATTTTATATTTTTGCCTCGATCGCCGCCGACGGCGTGTATACGATCAGCTTCCTGCAGGGAAGCGCGCAGACCAGCCTGAAGCTGGATCTGTGAGCCGGCTCCGGGCGCTCCGGACGGGAAAGCGGGTAATTACAAGGCAAAGCGGAGGGGCTGGAGCAACATGAAGGAACTGAACAGGTTGATCGGCCAAGTGGAAGATTGGACGGAAGAACTGCTGCTGCGCGGAACGGCGCAGTTTGCGCTGGAAGACGCAAGGCGGCTCGAACGGCTGGCAGACGCCGCGGCGCAGCTCGGCATGGACCTGCTGGAGCGCCTGCTGCGGCAGTTGGCCGGTTCCGGCGAGCGGAGTCTTCTGGGAGCGGACTGCGCCGCGGGAGAAGTGGAACGCGCTTTTTTCCGGCTGGGCGGCTATATGGAACTGGCCCGGCAGAGCGGCAGCGAACCCGGCCCGGGCCTCGACGCCGAGGAACCGGGGGAAGCGGATTCGGCGGGAGAAGAGTTCGGCGGGTAAGAAGGGGTAAGAAGGAAAAAGGGTGAGAAGGACCGAGGGGTTTGGAGGATTCGGGTGATTTGGTGGACGTGAGGAGTCTGACGGATCTGATAGATCTGGTAGACCGTTGGATCTGACAGAACTAAAGGATCTGACAAATCTTCGGGATCTTACAGATCTGTTAGACCTAATGTACTTGGCAAACTTAACGAACCTGACAGACCTGACAGATCTGACGTACTTGATGAATCTAGCAAACTTGACGAACTTGTTCAATCTGGTGGGTCTGAAGGATCTGACGAGTCTGATGGACCTAGCGGATCTAGTAAACCTAACGTACTTGGCAAATCTACCGAACCTGACAGACATGATGAATCTGACAGACCTAACGCACTTGGCGAATCTAGCAAACTAAACGAATTTGTTCAATCTGGTGGGTCTGAAGGACGAAGCGGATCTAGTAAACCTAACCGCACTTGGCAAATCTAACTAATCTCGCGAACCCAGCAAACCCGGCAAACCTATCAAGCCTGATAGATTTGGCAGATCTGGTGGAAAAAAATGCGATGCGCTTGCCGCGGCGAGTTCTGGCAGCGAGTCGAATCGGATAGCGCGCAGAAGACCATCGAAGATGCGAAGGAAGAACAGTTTACTTCGGAATAAGTGCTGGAATGCACTTATTTCGTGGTTGTAGGTAATGTGCGATAAAATAACTGCGAAAATACATCTAAATGCGGGAATATCGTCTCTTCAGGTGTGGAAAAGGCGAAATAACTGTAGTCCAGCACTTATTGGGCGAAATGAGTCTGAAATTGCCGAAATAGTTGTAGTCTCGCAATTATTCGGTGGAATGGGCTTGAAATCGCTGGAATAGTTGTATGCTCGCATTTATTTTCGAAATCAGGCTCGCTTTGCTTCCCGAATACGTAGATTGGCGAAGTGGAGTGGCTTAAAACTTAAAGAGGTTTCTCCGCAATCGGAGAAACCTCTTTGAGCTACGTTGGAAATGGCCAAGTATCGGCGGAATTCGTATGCGCGCCGGACTTACGCTGAAGGATTAGTCGATTTTGATCCAAAGTGCGCCCTGGGACGTAAAGCCGGTGTCGGTTTTTTTGATCTCGATGGTCACGGGGGCGCTGGAAGGTACCGACGAAGCGCGCAGCACGTCGGAAGCTTCGCCGCCGAAGCCGGATAGGACGGCCCATGAAGCGGCGCCTTGCGCAGACTTGTATCGCCCGGGAGCCAGATCGGTGCCGACGATATACGTGCCGGGGCCGAATTTTTTGTGGAACGCGGCTTTTTGGCCGGGTACGGCTTTCCAGATGCCCGTGCCTGTCGAGATGAAGCCGACGTCGGAGGCTTTGATCTCGACGACGGCCGGTCCGGTCGGTTGGGCGCTTGCGATGCGGTCTGCGGCGGTGCCGGATCGGCCGGACGTGCGCTCCCAATAGTCGATTTGGCCGACGGAGCGGTATAAGCCCGGCTTTATGTGCTGTGCGACGAGGTAATGGCCGCTGCCCGGAAAGGTGGAGCCGTCGCGGGGGCGTTCGGCCGTGCTGTCGGAGCCGGTCCAAGCCGGCGCTTGCGCCGGCCGCTGCGACTCCGGCGTGGACGGGGTGGAAGATTGCGGTTTACGGTCGCTCTCCGGGGGCCGTTTGGCCGAATCGCCGTTCGCGGCCGGCTGCTTCGTCGAAGGCCGATTCTGTTCTTCGGCCGCCGGCCGCGAAGTCGATTTGTCGCCGGAAGGGAGGTCGGTTTGGGGACGGCTGTCTTCCTGGACCGGTTCTCCGCCGTCGGAAGAAGAACCGGGGGAGCGGTCGGTTTGGGGCCGGCTGCCCTCGCTCGGCGTCGCCTGTCCGCCGCCTCGCGCCGCGTCGCCGCCCTGCGGCTCGGCCTCCGGCTCCACCGGCCGGCTGCCCTCGCTCGGCGCCGCCTGTCCGCCGCCTCGCGC
>NZ_VPFK02000037.1:0-30408 GCF_008634075.2 Saccharibacillus sp. WB 17
CGGCGGCCCCGCCGCAGGCGCACCGGCGGCTCCGGGCGCCGACGGGAACGGCCCGCAGCCCGGCGCCGCAGCCGGCGCGGAAGGCCCGGCAGCAGCCGTGCCGGTTCCGGCGTCATAAGCGGACGCCCCGAACCGCTTGGCGGCCGTTGATTTGCGGCCGCATCCCGTCGCCGCGGCCGGCCTCGGCTTGTAGCAAGCCGACCGCCGCCCAATTCCGGCGCCGCAAACGGCATAGCGGCATGCCCGCTGCTTGCCAATCTTGCCACAGCGCCAGCCCGCCGATCGACTCCCTAATCGATCGGCGGGCTGGCTTTTTTTCGTTCACAGCCCGCCCTGCCGACCGCCGCTTGACCGTACCCACGAATCCTGATCTAACGAATCCGCATCACGCTATTTGCCCTCCAGCTCGCTTTTATCCCCATTAACGAATCGTTATCACGCTATCGGCTCAAAAACACCCCAAAACGGCCGGGAAAAGCTAGATAAGAATAAGACGATTCGTTAGATTGCGAAAACAGCGAAAAATGGGCAAATAGCGATGTGAGGATTCGTTGGCGCTTCGCGGGCGGCGAGGAGAGGGCGAACGAAAGCCACGAACGAAAGCCACGAACGAAAGCATCCGGAACAACGCAAAAACCCGGCTCTCCAATTTGGAGAGCCGGGTTTCCGACGTTCTGGGGAGACTCCGACACAAAGCTCCTTTTTGCACTCACTCTAACCGTACACTTTAACTGTGCGCCTTCATTGTACCTCTTAAGCTGCACGCGAACTTCCCGATCTTTTACCATGCCCGGCTTGCGACGCGGCTCCTTACTCTCCTTTAAGCACGAGAGGTTCGGACTTGTTGCCGCTGTAGTCTTCGAGCACGACTTCGACTTTTGCAGCGGTGGACGTGAAGCTCAGGCTGGCTTTGGTCGTACGTCCGCGGATGATCCGGTCGCGGTCGCCGACGTTGTAGGTCGTCGGGAACGAGCGGAGTTTGCCGTCTTCGTACACGTACAGATAACGCCAATCGCGCGTGTTCGGCATCGGCAGGTTCAGCGTGGTGCCGTTCCACGACCAGTCTTCGGCGTACGGTTCCGCGATGTTATCGGCAAAGGCGCCGGCGATCGACACCGGAGTCAGGCCGTCTTTTTGCACCGTCACGATATACTCGTCGCCGTTCGTCGGGATGTTCTTGAAGACGGCTTTGGTCTCGCCGTGCGGGATCGTCAGCGTCTCGTTGACCGGCTGCGGCGCGGTCGTCCAGTTGATCGAACGAACGCTCACTTTCGTGTCGCCTTTGACGCTGCGCGGCACGGTCCAACTGACCGCAAGCTCGCCGTTCGTGCCAGGCGTCGCTTTGAGCTGCTCGGGCGCCGTGTTGAGATTGAACGGCACTTCCGCCGCCGCGCTCTCGGTGCCGTCCGGTCCGACCGCTTTGACTTTCACGACGCCGGACTGCGCCGGCAGGTCTTTGACGTAGAACGTCTCGTCGTATTTGCCGCCGACGAACACGTCGTTCACGTACACGTTGTACAGCTGCACGTCGTCGTAGTTGGCGTCGAGGTTCCAGTTCACGAGCATTTCGCCGCTTTCCGGATAGACCGCTTCGATCGCAAGTCCGGTCGGCGCGGCAGGTGCGGCCTGCGCGTCATGCGTCAGGCGCAGTTCGCCGACGTTCATGCGATAATCGCCGATCGGCTTCGCGCCGGGAGCGAACACGAGTCCGAACGCGGCGATTTCCCGTCCGGCGTAGGCGCTCAGGTCGACCTGGGTCGTTTTCCAACCTTGCGTTTTGCCGCCGCTGCCCGGAACCGGCACTTTGACCGTCGTCTCCGGGGCGTCCGCGAAGATCAGGCCGAGGCTCATGACCGAATCGTCGCTTTTGACCGTCTTGTTGTACGTGACGTCCATTTTCGAATCCGCCGCGACGGCCAGATCAGTTTTGTACAGCCGCAGGAACGTCTCCGCATCCAGCTTGCCGCGCAGCGCCAGCGAGCTGCCGCCTTCGTACGCGCCGATCAGCGGATGGTCGAAGCGGTCGCCGCTCTCGTATTGGCGGCCGTAGTCGAAAGCGACGTCAAGCTTGCTGCCCGCCGATTCCTGCCACCACTGCCAGCTCGGCAGCAGATCCTGCAGGCTCATGTTCGACCATTCGTCGTCGCTCGACACTTTGCCGTCCACATAATAATCGAGGCCGTGGCCGGTATTGAAGTTCGTGTAGAACGTATCGCCGCCCACGACGGAACGTTCCG
The DNA here is from genome assembly GCF_008634075.2 of Saccharibacillus sp. WB 17. Taxonomy (NCBI): domain Bacteria; kingdom Bacillati; phylum Bacillota; class Bacilli; order Caryophanales; family Paenibacillaceae; genus Saccharibacillus; species Saccharibacillus sp. WB 17. Next base: position 2,238 of record NZ_VPFK02000037.1, read on the forward strand.
CGATAACGGACGCGACGCCCGGCCAGTAGCGGGTATCCGCATAGACGTCGGCAGCGGTGTTTTGCGCCGAGACCGCCGTATTCGCCGGGTCGAGGTTCGGTCCCGACCACCAGAGCCGTTCGCGCACGTCCGTCATCCATTGGAAGTCGTTCTCGTTGCGCTTGCGGCTCGGCCAACTCTGGTTCATGTCTTCGTCGAGTCCGGCGTGCACGAAGTCCGCGCCGAGCGTCGCGAGGCTGGCCCGCAGCTTGCCTTCGGCATCGAGCTTGGCGGTCAGCGCCGTACCCTGCACGTTTTTGAACCGGTCGCGTCCCGCTTCCAGTCCGGCGTAGCCGTGGTCGAACAAATTGTAATTCGTGCCGTATTTGGCGTTCCAGTCGGCGAGGAATTTCTCCGCGTTGTCGATCTGCGTCTTGCCCATGCCGTAATCGAAGAAGAACGAATCCGACACCTGCTTGTTGTCTTCGGCGTCATGCAGGAATTTCATGTTGTTGGCGCGGAACGTCCGGGCGAACGTGTTCGAGCCGGTGTCCGTGTTGAGCGAGTCGTACCATTGGATATACAGCCCGGCCTGCTTGAGCGTCTTGACGAACTCCTGGTAATCCGGGATGTCCGCCACGGCGACGTTCGGCCCGATCTCTTCCTGATTGACGAAGTAGCCGTCGTAGCCGAAGTATTTGGCCATTTCGATCAGCTTGTCCGCGACCGGGAAATTGCCGTTTTCGTCTTTGACGATCATCTGTTTGTACGTCTGCTGGCCGCGGTCGTTGTTGGAGAAAAAGATGCCGGCCAGCGACACGACGCCGTTTTTGTGCGCCGCATCGGTGTAGGTCGGATTCGGAATATTCAGCATGCCGAACTCGAACCATTTTTGCTGCCAGTCTTTTTGCGCCAACTCGTCATAATATTCCGGCGGTGTGTAAGCAGTCGCGGTGCCGTGCCAGTACGAATAATAATCGGTGTACTGCCAGAAGTTGAAATGGTACTGCGCGAACTTGTTCGTGTAAGGCGCGTTTTCGATAAAGGCATTGCCGTAATCGCCTGCCACGTTCGTCATATGTACGTCGGGGCTGAGACTCGGATCGGCCTGCGTGGCCGCAAACGGCGAGATTCGGGGCTGGAGCGGCACGCGCGAACGCAGCAGTTCGGCATCCGGATCGCGCTCCGGCGTCCAGTCCAGAATGTGCCCGCTCGTATAACCGTGGACGCTCGGCTGATTTTGTCCCTGGGCGCTTTCGCCCTGGAACGGCCACGTATCGCCGGCGCTCGCCTGCAGCGGCAGCGCTGCGGCGGCGAGGGATACGGCCAGTACCGCGGCTGCGGCCCGGTGGGTGGAAGACAGACGACGGGTTTTCTTTTTGCTCCTTGTGCTCATGGGATTCCTCCGTTTGGGTTGAAAGTAGGATCGTGCGCAAGCGAAAAGACGGGCAGGAAAGGACAGGTCGTCAGGCAGAGTCTGTATGGAAACGCTTTCTATTTTAAGTTATCCGATGGGCGCCTTCACAAAAAGAGTCGAAACTAAAGAATAAGGGGTCAAAATAAAGAAAAAGCCTCAAAGGAGGCTTTTTTATTCGGTCCAGGTCCTTTTATGCGTTCCGTCGTCCAAAGACAGCGTCAGAAAATTGCCCAAGAAGTTGGCCGTACTGCCGAAGTTATTGCCGGGCCGGCTTTTTTGGGCAGTTTGAATCGCGAGCCGGAAACGCTTTTTGTCGCGAATCCACGGCTCGGCAGGGGAACGGGAGACGGATGAAGAATGACTAGAGATAGAGATAACCTCCTTGCTTGTGTCGATGGAGTATGAGAGATGACTTAGAGGTTAAACGTCTGAACAGGCGTTTGGGTTACGCATGAAGCGCAAATCGGGTAATAAAGGGAAGAACGCCAGAAAAAAAAGGGCCGCGCCCGTGAAGAAAATTCATCGGCGCCGGCCTGATGGGATGGGGGATTTAACGATGGTGATACGGGAGACCGAAGAAGCTTTTGTGCTCGTTCAGCAGCATGACCATGCGGAATTTTCGGGAGAAGCCGCCGCGCGTTTCGCGGACCGCTTCTACATGATGGAACGGGTGGAAGAGTCGCCGGGCATGCCGGAAGTGACGAAGGACGCGATCGTGCTCGGTGTGAAGGAACACGACCGGGGCTGGATTCGTCCCGACGATACGCCGATCTGGGACGATCATCTGCACGCGCCGTGTTCGTTCAACGAATATCCGATGCTGCCCAAAGTCGTCTTTTACCGGATGGGCGTCGACGAACTGGAAGAGAAACATCCGTACGCCGCGCTGCTGAGTAGTATGTACTACAGCGTGTTCGAAGATATCCAGACGTCGGAACGGGAAGACTGCGTCGCGTTTGTGCACCATGAAGAAGAACGGCAGCAGCGAATCAGCGCCAAATACAGCGGCGTGCAGCAGGAGACGCTGCTGCTGCACCGCCAGATTTTGCAGACCTGCGACGGCATCTCGCTCTACGTCTGCCTGAACGCGCCGGGCATCGGCAAAGAAGACGAGCATCCGTGGTTTAAGGACGGCGTGCCGGGCTCCGAACCGTTCGGCGGCGGCGGGCTGCTTCAGCTGAACTGGCAGGACGAGTCCACGGTCAAGTCCGACCCTTCGCCGTTCGACGGTCCGTTCAGCGCCAAGCTGCGCGAGAAGCACGTGCCGAAAGCGCGTATCCGCGAAGTCGGCATCGCGCAGGCGTATGAAGAAGCGGCGTGGAGCGAGCGGGAGATTCGGTTCATGTAGCGTAACGTGAGAATGACCGACCGGGACAAAGAAAATTCAGGTTGGCGCAAAAAAAAGCAGGGTCGTCCGGCCATTTCAATGGCTTGGGACAACCCTGCTTTTTAATGCCGTTTTTTATGCCGGTCGAATCCGGCTCAGATCGACAACGGCCCGCCGGCGGCCGACACGGGCTCCTGTCCGGAAGGTGCGCCGTTGTTCGCCGATTCTTTTTCTATTCCGTACAGCGCCAGCGCCTTCCTCGCCGTTTCCCGCATCCGCCATTTCAGGTAATCGCCTTCGATCACGCGGACTCTTTTGCCGAGAAAACGCAGTTTGGTCAGGACGTACTGGCTCTCGCTGCCCGTGAAGCTGAGGTGAATCCGGTAGATCTGGTCGCTTTCGTCGAACTCGACGCGCTTGTCGAAGCAGGAAAAGGCGTGCAGGATGCGCGTCAGCTCCCCGTTGAACATCTTGATCACTTCGACGGTCGCTTCGTGGCGCGGCGCTTCCAGCAGTCTGGCCGCGCGGGCGGACATGTCTTCGTAGCGGCCGCGCGACATGCGCGCTTCTTCGACCGAGACAATATGGCACAGCCGCGTGTTCATGGGCGAGCGGCTGGCGGAGTTGTACCAGAGCAGATACCATTCGCGCTTGACCATCGAATACTCCAGCTTGCACGGCAGGCCGGGCTGGGGCGGATTGAGCTTGCCTTTTTTGGTCATGCACTGAAGCTTCATGCCCTGCCGATTGCGCAGAATGCGACGGATCGGAGCCAGCAAGGGATGCACGGTCTGTGCTTCGAGATTGCCCGCTTTTTCCTCCAGCCCGTCCAGCAGGTTCGGCATCTCGTCGTCCAGCGTGCATTCGCGCAGCTTCGCGATCGTGCGTTCTTCCAGCGCTTCCGCGGCCGCCGGATGTTCCAGCATCGACTTCAGCCACGAGCGTTCCTGCGACGTAAGCGTGTACACGCCCGTCTCTTCAAGCCGGGAAGCCAGCTGATAACTGAAAATTTTCTCAAACGGATGATTCATAGTAAGCCTCGATCTCCTTCCATTCGTCGATAAACGACTGTCTGAGTTCCGCCGGTTCCAGCACTTCGCAGCTTGAGCCGAAGCCCCGCAGCCACGGACGGATCTCGGTGACGCCGTTGACTTCGATCTCGTATACGAACGAAGTCTCGTCCGATTCCACGATCTGTCCCCATTGGCCCTGCATGCGCACGCGCTCTTCGATAAAATCCGCCTGGTCATGGCCCGGCCGGTAAAATCTCGCACGCACGGTCACCGGTTCGCCGGTGTCGATCAGCCAACTGCGGCGCAGCCGTTCGTCGAGATCGGCTTTTTTGAGCGCAAAATACGTTTCGGGCACTTCCTGTTCTTCTTCGATCCCGATCATGCCTTCCATGCGGAACTTGACGACCCGGCCTTTGGAGGCCGCGCCGATCAAGTACCATCTGCCGTATTGGTGGTCGTAGACGACTTTGAGCGGCAGCGTACTTTCGCGCCGGACTTCGCTTTCGCGGCCGAACAGCGGGTTGGTGTCTTTGGCGGCATAGCTTTTGCGATTTTTGGGCGAAAAATACTGGAACGAAATGCGCCGGCGCAAATGGATCATCCGCAGCAGCGTGTACAGATGGGCTTCGTCCAGAATCCGCGCGTCATAATGGTATTTGTACGAAAAAGGCTCCAGCAGGCCGTCGTCCCACTGTTCGGCCGGAACGGCCGACTTGAGCGCTTTCTTCAGGTTGTCGCGCAGCAGATACCCCTGAACCGAAGGGATCTGCGTGTTCGCCATGATGTCGACAAATTCATACAGGTCGATCAGCTCTTTTTGCGACAGGCAGTCGGTCAGGTCGTTGTTGAGGATGTAGCGAACAGGCCGTCCGCCCGGCTCGCGCCGCGCGACGCCGATCTCTTCGAGGTAGCGCAGATCGGAGCGGATCGTTTTCTCGTCCGGCATGGCCGCATCGATCGGAAGCTGTTCGCAGCAGGCGTCGAGCAGCTCGGCGGCGGTCTGCGGACGTCCCTTGAGCGCGCCGAGGATAAGCGGCAGCCGGCGGCTCTCGGATTCCTTCATCGACTTGGCGCGGTACAGAAACAGCAGCACCGGCTCGGCCGAATCGGCATAGCCGTAGCGGAACAGGTCCGCAAAGTCCGCGTCCCCGCTGATCTCGCGCAGGCGGCGCACCGTCTTGTCGAAAGTATGTACGGAAATGCCCAGGCGCCCCGCAAACTGCTGCCGGTCGTACCCGCCGCCGCTCAGCGCCAGCAGGCGCAGGAACTGGATTTCCTTGTCGAAGCTTTCTTTGGCCATGGCACTTTCCTCGCTTTCTCGCTCCGTGGGCCGGGACCCGTTTGTCTTCTTCCCATTGTAAGGAATATGAGCGAATTTGTAAAAAACCGGTGGGTTCTCTTGTAGACTCATTTTAAGCGGAAAAGAGGGCGGGGGGACAGGGCGGAAGTATGGCGATAAATGAATCGCCTGGTATACTTCGCGCCTTGGCGTAAGCATGGCGATGAATCGCCGTCACACTCTGCGCCTTGGCGTAAGTATGGCTGGGGGAGCGCGGCGGGACTCTAACGAATCGACGTAACGCTAAATGCGCCTATACGGCTTTTTAGGAAATCTAACGAATCCTCGTAACGCTATTTGCTGTTTTTCACAGGGATTCGCCTGTTTTGGCACCTTTAGCGCTATAAGGATTCGTTAGATTCGGAAAATGCCCCGAAACGCTCGAATAGCGGTATCAGGGTTCGTTAGCAAGCAATCCGAAGCTTCAAAAAGCAATCGAGCGATCGCGCAAAAACCGCCCGATCACTTCCGGATCGCCGCCGGGCACGGCCAACGCCACGTACAGATCCGGCCGGATCAGGTACGCGGCGCCGCGATCCAGTCCGGCGCGGCCGCAGGCGTCGCTCCACTCGAACCGCCGCAGCGCAGGTCCGCGATCCGCGCAGGCGTCGCACCAGGCGGCCAATTCGGGACGGACGTCGCCGTAGACGTGCACCTGCCACCGTATGCCGTCAAGCATCGCAAAGTTGTCGCTGCCGTCCGCGTGCGCGATCCACGGCAGCCGGTCGCCGCCCCGGATGCGGCCTGCTTCGCCTTCGGCCAGCGGACCGCGCCGGTAATGCAGGCCAAGCTGCGACAGAATTCCAAACGCGAAACGCAGCGCCGCCGGCACACGCGCGGCCGACGGGACCGCGACCGGCACGACGCGCGTGCGCATGATGCGTGCCGGAAGCTTCGCCGACGTCGCCAGCGTGAACACCCGGTCCGTCGTCGCGACGAGCCGTCGGGCAAAAGCAAGCCGCTCCGCCTCATAGCTGCCCAGTAGAGCGTCTGCCGCCTGGCCGCGCAGCACCGCCGCCAGTTTCCAGGCCAGATTGATCGCGTCGCCGATCCCCGTGTTCATGCCCTGGCCGCCGGCCGGGCTGTGGATATGCCCGGCATCGCCGAGCAGGAAGACGCGGCCTTCCCGGAAGCGCTCGGCGACGCGGTGATGCACTTTATAAGTCGAGAACCAGTTGACCCGACCGACCCGAATGCGCAGCTTGTCGATCGCGTTTGCGCCGATATCGTCGAACGACAGCGTATCGATCCGATCCGGCCGGTCGTTGACCAGCGTGCCGACCAGACGCGCCCGGCCCGCCGGCGCAAGCGGGAAAATTGCCAGAAAATCCGCGCTCCGATCCAGATTGATATGCACTTCGCCGTCCATCGGCGGGCCTTCGGCCTCCACGTCCGCCACGTAGAAGAAACGGCTGTACGTGCCGCCCGCAAAATCGATGCCGAGGCTTTTGCGCACGATCGAATGCGCGCCGTCGCAGCCGGCCAGATACCTGGCCGAGCAGGCGCGCTCGATGCCGTCGGCCTCCTTGAGCACGGCGCGAACGCCGCCTGTGTCCTGCTCGAAGCGGACAAGTTCGGTCGCATGCTCCACCTGCACGCCGAGTTCCGCCAGACGATCGGCCAGCAGCCGTTCGTGGCGATCCTGCGGCAGGATCAGCACGTAAGGGTACGCGGTCAGCTCGCCAAGTTTGCGCTTGAACGGAATGCGTCCGCGGCGCCTGCCGTTGGCCCAGACATTGAATCCCGGCGCGGCATATCCTTGTTCGAGCGCCGCGTCCGCCAAGCCAAGCTGGCCGTACAGTTCGAGCGTACGGGCCTGCACGGCGAGCGCGCGCGACGTGCCGCCGGGTTCGTGTCTTTTGTCGACGATGCGCACGCGGACCTGCTGCTTCGTCAGCCAGAGCGCCAGAACCAGCCCCGTCGGACCGGCTCCGCAGATCAAAACTTCGGGATCGGATGCCTGCATGATCGAGCCTCCTTTTGTAAGGTTTGCCGAAATGGGAAAGCGGAATGCGGAACAGGGATGAGGACAAGGAACAGGAACGGGGAGTCGGAGTATAGGTAGAGACGCGGAACCGTAACAGGGAGAAGGAATCGGAGTATAAGCAGGAACGCGGAATCGTGCGAACGTCGAGCTTACATAGGATGGATTACCCGCTTTTGAGTTCGATGCCTGATTTGTGAAAAAGAAACAGGAGGCGAGTCGACCGGAGCGAACCCGGAGAGCGATCGACAAGCGGACCTTTGAGAGAATCCGGAGGTAAAAGGAACCGAGCGGGAGAAGAGAGGCGGCGAACAAGGGGAAAGGAAACCGACTGGAGCGGGGAGGTGCTTAGTGCGAGTCGAAGGAGAACCGATTGAAGCGGAGCGAGGGAATGTTGACTTTTTGCTCACATTTTATGCGTTTCCGCCAACTTTTTAAGCAAATGTTGATCTTATGTACACATTTTTCGCATTTACGGGCCTTTATCGGCCTGAAATGCTGAAAATGTTGACTTTATGCGCACATTTGCTTCTTTGGTCCGGCTATACGCGAGAAATGTTGACTTTATGTGCACATTTTGAGGCAGATGCTCTATGTCTGGCGGAATAGGCCGGCTCGCCTGCCCGTCCGCCCAAGTCCGCCCGCGCCCAGCGACGCGTCCTCCCGAGTCGTACTTCCGCCAAGGCGCGAAGTGTGCCAGACGATTACACCAATCGTCATGCTTCCGCCAAGGCGCGAAGTATACCAGACGATTACACCAATCGTCATACTTCCGCCCTGTTCCCGCCCCGCCCGCCATGCGAAGATAAACGCAGGCCAAGGACGGCGGCATTCGCCGAAGTCCTTGATCGTCCGAGGCGCCGGGAAGGGTTCCTTCGACTTCTAATCGTGCAGGTCGCCGGTTCGAATCCGGCTTCCGTCATTACGCGGCGGAATAGCTCAGGGGATAGAGCGGCAGTATAACCTTTCCTCCTTTTTCTTCGGGCAAGCTTGCAAGAACTGGACACGAATTGTCGGCGAGGCGCGGGAGAGGGCTACTTCGACCCATTTGAAAAAAACGGAAGCAGGCGGGTTCGAGCCCCGCCGCAGCCTTCTCCGTTTTTTCTTCGCCGGCTTGTCGTGCCAGTACTCTTTTCCCCTATTCGATATTCCGGTTCCACCATCTATATACCTGTTCCACTATTCATATGCCTGTTCCACACTTTATGTTCCATCCTGCCGATCCGGCATTCCGTACCCCCCATAGTCCCTGTCCCTCAACCCAAACTCACAAGGAGGCCGCCGAGATGAGCCGCGCCGTTCAACGCTTTACCGAACCGTTCTATAATACGCAAGGGTACCGCGCCCACAGCCGCAGCGTCGAGGAAGAATATTTGCAGATGCTGCTGACCAACACGCTCGGCCATACGTTTTACGCCGCTGCGCACGATCTGCTGGCGCAGGCGGCGGAGACGCACGAGGCGCTGGTCGAGCTGAACCCGGAGTTCATGGCGAAAGCGCTCGTGTTTGCCCGCCAAAAAGGCTTCATGCGGCTGCAGCCGATCTACGGTCTGGCCGTGCTGTCCAAAGCTCGCCCGGACCTGTTCGCGCAGGTGTTTGAGCACGTCGTGCTGATCCCGCCGGACCTGGCGGATTTTCTGACGATCCTTACAGGCATGGGCCGCGGACAGGGAGGCCGGGCGGTCAAGCGTCAGGTCGCGCTTTTTCTGCGGCAGACGTCGGAATACTGGGCGATCAAATACGGCGGACGCGGCCGGAGTTACAATCTCGGCGACGCGATCGCGACGGCGCATCCGGTTCCGACGGACGAGCGCCAGCGGGCGCTGTTCCGCTATTTGCGCGGACACGAGACGACGCTTGCCGAACTGCCGCAGATCGCGGCCGTCGAACGGCTCAAACAAGCGGGCCAGGACAAAGAACGCGTCCGCTTGATCCGCGAAGGCCGGCTGCCGTACGAGACGGTGACCGGCGCGATCACGGCGAACAAAAGAATCTGGGAAGCGCTGCTCTACCAGATGCCCCTGTTCGCGCTGCTGCGCCATCTGAACATGCTGGACCGCGAAGGGCTGCTGGAGCGTCCCCAACATTTGCGTTATGTGGTGGAACGGTTGAGCGATGCCGAGGCGCTGCGCAAATCGAAGATTTTGCCGCTGCGCTTTGCGACCGCTTACGATCAGGTGAAGCATCCCGTCGTCAAGGAAGCGCTGGCGCAAGCCGTCGATCTGACGTTCGAGAGCCTGCCCAAGCTGCCGGGACGCACCGCGATTCTGCTCGACATCTCCGGTTCGATGGACGGCGAATATTTGCGCACCGGTTCGGTGTTCGCGCTCGCCCTGTACAAAAAGACGGGCGGAAGCTCGATTTTCCTGACGTTCGACGATCGGGTGCACGATCCGAAGCCTTCGCGCCAAGCGGGCATCCTGCTGCAGGCGTCGCGAATTCGGGCGAGAGGCGGCACGGATACGGGTGCACCGATCCGGCGTTTGACCGAACTGCGCGAGCACGTCGACCAGATCATAATCATCACGGATGAGCAGCAGAACGACGGCAGTCCTTTTTACACGGAGCTTCGGCGCTACCGATCCAGCATCAACCGCGAGGCCAAAGCGTTCGTCGTCGACCTGTCGCCGTACCGTGGAGCGATGGTGCCAAGAGAAGATCGGCAGACGCATTACATTTACGGCTGGAGCGATCAGGTGCTGTCGTATATCGCGGCGGCGGCGCACGGCTTCGATTCCATGAGCGCGCGGGTGTCGCGGATAGAGCTGGAGCACCTCGGCGATCGCGACAAGTCCGAAGGTTACAGCAAGCATTCCAGGCCGGACGGGTAAAAGAAAACAAAAGCGAATATCGGCCCGGACCGTGCGGGATGTACGGTCCGGCCGTTTTCATACAAGGAGGACACGAACATGAGCTACGAAACGATCGGAAAAGTGCGGGTATGGGGCAAAGTGGACGAAGGCGCGCTCAAGCAGGCCCAGACGTGCGCGTATCACGGGGAGGTCGTGCAGACGCTGCTGATGGCCGACCATCACAAAGGCTACAGCCAGCCGATCGGCGGCGTGGTCGCGTACGACGGACAAATCTCGCCGAGCGGCGTCGGCTACGATATCGCCTGCGGCAACAAAGCGGTACGGACCAACCTGATGGCGGCCGACGTCAAAAAAGTCATCAAGCCGATTATGGACGAGATCGGGCGCCGTATCGAATTCGGAGTCGGGCGCTCCAACGCCAAGCCGGTGGATCACGAGCTGTTCGACGACCCGGATTGGTCGGTGTACCGGCAGATCGGCGGGAACGTACACGACAAGCTCAAGAAGCTTGCGCGCGAGCAGCTTGGCACGGTCGGCAGCGGCAACCATTACGTCGACCTGTTCGAAGAACCGGAAACGGGCCGGCTGTGGGTCGGCAACCATTTCGGCAGCCGGGGCTTCGGCCACAAGACGGCGAGCGGATTTCTGAATCTGGCGGCGGGCCGCGATTTTCTGGGCAAAGCGCCGGGCGAGAGCATGGATCAGCCGCCCGTGCTGCTTGATCTGAACAGCGAGAACGGCGACCTGTACTACCGCGCGATGAAGCTGGCCGGACGCTACGCGTATGCGGGCCGCGATTACGTGATCCGTCAGGTGCTCGGCATTTTGGGCGCGACGAGCGATTTCGAAGTGCACAACCATCACAATTTTGCATGGCAAGAAAAGCATGAAGGCAAAGACTGCATCGTCGTGCGCAAAGGAGCGACGCCTTCGGCTCCGGGCCAGCTGGGCTTTATCGGCGGCAGCATGGCGGACATTTCGGTCATCGTGCGCGGCAAAGACACGGCCGAGAACCGGGATTCTTTTTACAGTACGGTGCACGGGGCGGGCCGCGTCATGAGCCGAACCCAGGCCGCGGGCAAGATGAACTGGAAGACGCGCGTGCGCGTCGGCGGCGAGATTACGGAGGAGCGGATGATGAAGGCGGTCAAGCGCTTCGACGTGGAACTGCGCGGCGGCGGAACGGACGAGAGTCCGTTCGTGTACCGGAATCTGCGGGAAGTGCTGGACGCGCATGCCGAGACGATCGACGTGCTGCACACGCTCAAGCCGATCGGCGTGGCGATGGCGGGCGCGAACGAATACGACCCCTACAAAGACTAAGACACAAAGACCAAGACGGCCGCAAGCCAAGCGACAGGACAAAAAAAGCCGGTTCCCGGGAAACAAACGGGGCCGGCTTTGCGTCGTAACAGGTAGAGCGCGGAACGCGACGACAGGAGGCGAGACATCAATGAACGAATCAAACGTGAACGGAAAAGATCTCAAGCGGCACGAGGTCCATACGCAAGGATCGACGCAAGCGCCGACAGAAGCGCCAACAGAAGAGCAGACAGAGGCACAATCGGAAGCGTCGAGAGAGAGCCAACCGGGAGAACCGGGCGCGGAGTCGGCGAAAGCGATCGCGGAGCGCGACAAGAAGATCAGCAAGCTGATGACGATGATGCTGCGGCATGCGCCGGCGGATTTTGGACTGCGGCTTGACCCCGAAGACGGTTCCTGCGACCTGTCCGACCTGCTGGCCGCCGTGCGGCTGAGAAGCGGTTACGAGCACGTGACGGAAGCGGATCTGCGCGGCGTCGTGCGACGTTCGGATAAGCAGCGGTTCGAGATTTTGGAGGCGGAAGATCAAGGCGAGTCGGCAAAAAAAGACAGATCGGCGGCCGGCGAATCGCAAGGCTTCGAGGCAGCAGAAACGGCGGAGGCAGCGGAGGCAGACGACTTTGACGCAAAAGAAGCCGCGCCGCGTATCCGCGCGCGTTACGGGCACAGCTACGAGAAGCTGGCCTATCCGCAGGGAACGCCGCCGGAGACGCTGTATCACGGCACGAACCGCCGGGCGCTGCCGGCGATTCTGGAACACGGACTGCTGCCGATGGGACGCCGGTACGTGCATCTGTCGGCAGAGACGCATTTTGCCGCCCTGGCCGGACAGCGGCGGGGCAAGCTCGTTCTGTTGACCGTGGACACCGCCGCCGCGTCCCAATCCGGCATCGCCTTCTACGACGCCGGCAGCGGCGTCTGGCTGGCCGAGCGCGTCCCGGCGGACGTGCTGACGGAAGCGGCAGAATCCACGGAATCCGCCGAATCGTCGAACTCAAGCGAAGCCGTCCGCTCTGTCAAGCCGCTTCAAGGCGCCGAGCCGAGCGAAACGGCGCAGCCGGCTCTACCCGCCGAAACTACGCAATCGGCTCCATCTGCCGAAACTACGCAATCCGCTCTATCCGCGGGACCGCGGCAGACGATCGATATCGGCGTCAATCTCATGCACCGCTCGTTCGGCAGCGACCGCGAACGCGTGGTCGAAGCGGCTGCCGAAGCCGGCGTGACGCCGCTGATCCTGACCGGAACGAGCGTCCGGAGCAGCCAAGCCGCAGCTGAATACGCGCGGGCCTACCCGGGCCGCCTCTACGCGACGGCCGGCGTGCATCCGCACGACGCCAAGAGCTGCGACGCGCATACGCTGCAAGCTTTGCGCGAACTTGCAGCCGGAGGCGAAGTCGTCGCGATCGGCGAATGCGGCCTGGACTACAATCGCGACTTCTCGCCGCGCGACGTGCAGCGCGAAGTGTTCGCACAGCAGATCGGACTGGCCGCGGAACTTGCGCTGCCGCTGTTCCTGCATGAGCGCGACGCGCATGCCGACTTCGCGCGGCTGCTGCGCGAACATCGGCCGGAGAACGTGCCGGCCGTCGTGCACTGCTTTACCGGCAGCGGGGAAGAGCTGCGCGCCTATCTGGAGATGGGCCTGCATATCGGGATCACCGGCTGGATCTGCGACGAGCGGCGCGGCCGGCATCTGCGGGAGCTGGTGCGGCTCATTCCGCCGGACCGGCTGATGATCGAGACGGACGCGCCGTTCCTGACGCCCCGCGATCTGCGGCCCAAGCCCAAGGACGGGCGCAACGAACCGGCTTTTCTGCCGCATATCGCGGCCGCGGTGGCCGAATGCACGGGGCGCAGCGCAGAGTCGGTGATGGATCAAACGACCGAGACGGCCAAAATATTTTTTAATATCGGAAATGGAAAAAGCGGCCTGTAATCTTTTGATCCCTCGTGATTCGGCCCGTTCAATTATCGTCTATCCGGCGCTCTCCCAAATAACGACGTGAGTACAGTTATTTCCCTGCTTCTGCCCGCGCCGGCTGAAATAGCTGCGAGAAAACAGTTATTTTTTCATATATGCACCGAACTTCTCTTTTTTTCGCCAAATAAGTGGATCTGCGCAGTTATTTGCGATTTCGGCGGTTTTTTCGCGAAAATAAGTGTATTCATGCAAGTAATGAAAGAGTTCTCGCGCTCGGCCGATCCCGGTGCCGCCGGGAAGTCGGATTTTCGAAGTTTGCGCGCAGGCGCCGAGTAATAAGGTGATCAAAATTTTTTTATTCCGTATAATGGGGAGTAAAGCTTCTGGCTTGGCTGCACTTAGACGTATAGTTGAAAAGGAGAGAATAAGATGCGTAAACTCGTATTTTTCGTAGGAGGCGCCGGCAGTGGCAAGACGACGCTGGCAAAAGGAATCACCGACAAGCATCATGCGGTCTTCCTCGATATGGATACCGTATCCCGCCGGGCAAGCGAGAAGATCATGCGGATTGCGGGACATGATCCCGACGATCGCGATTCGGCGGCGTACAAGGAGTTGTGCAGGGACCTCGGCTACGAAATGACGATGGACGTGGCGCGGGAGAATCTGGAGCTGAATGCCGACGTGTTCGCGGTAGGCCCGTTCACGAGCGAGATCCGCAATCCGAACTGGATCCATGACGAGCTGGCGAAGATCGGCGCAACCGTGGACGACGTCGAAGTCAAAGTCGTGTACGTCTACCTCGCCGATATGACGCAGTACAAAAAGCGCATCGAAGAACGGGGTCACAAAGCCGATGAATGGAAACTGGCCAACTGGGACCTGTTCGTGAAGCGCATGGAGCGCACGAACGTGGAGTGGAACCTGCCGGGCGATTCCGTCCTGTACTTCGACAACTCCGCCTCCACGCTGGAAGAAAACACGCTCAGCATCGAGCAATTCGTATACGGCACGCAGGCTTAGGCGTCAGGCGGTCGGTACCAGAGACGCGTTATCCAGAAGGTTAGAACAAGGATGGACGACAATAGACAATAACTGAATGCGTGCTCTGCCGAAAAAGAATATCCGATGCAGCGTACGCAAACGTCACACGCAAATCGCGTATTCAAAAAGCATGCTCAATGGCGTACTCAAAAGACGTAATCAAAAAGCATACTCAAAAACGTATACAAAAGTGAGGCCTCTCCGTCGGGAGAAGCCTCGCTTTTTGTCCGTGCGGCACCTTCTTTTTTACGCGATCCCTTAATAAAGAAGGTTTAATAAAGAAGACTTAATAAGGGTTGTTTAATAAAGAAGCTTTAAGAAGTTTTTTTGAAAAAGCAAGTAGGTACGGGGTGGGGCGGGGGCGAAGCAAGCGCAGTTGCGAGACCAGTAGTGATACGGATATGCATACCGATAGCGGATAGCGTTTCAGACCGCCGTACCGATACCGGTGCGGACGACTCGTCACCGCTGCAGATTGCCTGCCGCTCGCGTCGATCCTCCGCCAACGAATCGATCGCCCGCCACACAGGTTCGCCGGTTTGTTCGTCCGGCCGCCCCGGTACGGGAGATTTAAGGTTCTTCCTCGCGGTCGTACAACCGGCTTTTGGGCTGTTCGCTCCGAAGTTCGGCTGACAGGCGGCGAAAACGCCGTAGATTGAGCACGAACGTGTAGCCGCGCAGGGCGGCGAGCAGAAGCGGCAGCAAAATGCCGGGCAGCGCATAGAGGTCGAAATAGAAAATCGAAGCGATAGCCAAGGCGACGAACAGCACGTCGAACATCATTTTCTGCTGCAGGCGGAGCTGGAGTTTGCGTTTATCCATGCGGACGTTCCCCGCCGCCGGAAGAGGCGCCGGCCGCTTCCCGCAGCCGCTCCGCAAATTCGTCTTCCGACAGGATGCGGACGGCGCTGCCGCCCGCCGCAAGCCGTGCGGCGGACTGCGTCTTGCCGCTCATATAGCCGCCTGCGGCATACTTGGCGTAGTCGCTGCGCCCGACGACGACATAATCGGTCTTCCATTCGACCGATTCCGTACACAGCGCGCCGAAGCCGGCGGCTGTACGCTGGGCGTCTTCGCGCTTGAAGCCGCTCAGCCGCCCGGAGAACACGATCCGCTTCCCGTACAGCGGATTGCCGCGGTCGGCTGCCGCATTTGGCGCCGGCAGGCCGGCTGTGGCCTTTGCGCCGCCAGCCGCGCCTGCACCCGGGCCGGCCGCAGCCCGGCCGGCTTTGGTGCGTCCGCCTTTGGCAGCGGACGACGAGAACGTAATATGCTGGGCGCCGTTCTCCAGCATCTCGCCCAGCCGATAGCCGTAGCGGTCGGCCAGGGCGTCGCAGTCCGAAGCTTCGCCCGCTTCCGAGCAGCGGAGAAAGATCCGGGCGGCCGCCCGCGCGTCTTCGAGCGCGTCGTGATGCTTGAACGCGTTCAGCCCGAGCTGGCGCGTGACGGTGTTCAGTTTGTGGTTCGGCATCTCCGGCCAGATCTTGCGCGCCAGCAGGCACGAACACATGTAGCGGATCGGCGGCAGGTGCAGCCCGAGCGTCTCCGCGCTGCGGCGCAGCACGCTCATATCGAACGAAGCGTTGTGCGCGACGAGCACGCGGTCTTCGATCCGGCGGCTCAGCTCCGGCCAAATATCGGCAAACGACGGAGCGTTCTCGACCTGGTCCGGCGTAATGCCGTGCACGGCGATGCAGAAATAATCGAAGTCGTCATGCGGATTGACGAGCGTATAATATTCGTCGACGATTTTGCCGCCGCGCACGTCGACGAGGCCTACCGCACAGACGCTCGCCCGTTTGGAATTGGCCGTCTCGAAGTCGATCGCCACGAAGTCCATAACGTCGATCCCTCCTTTTTTTTATCAATGACCCGATCCTGCGATCCGGTCTTGTGCAATCCGGTCTTCAGCTGCCGATAAACGGACAGCGCCGGGCAAATTCGGAACTGCCGACCTGTTCCACGAGGAACCGGGCGACGTCGCCGTTGTAGATCCGGTTGCCCGTCATGCGTTCGGCGTCAGCCTTGATCGCGCAGCCGCCCTGGCCTTCCTTGACGACCGGCAGGCGCACGAGCGTCCATTCCGCCGAACTGCCGCGCAGCACGTTCCATTCCTGCAGCCGGTCGGAAGCGAACTGCGGATGCAGCGAACGCAGCATGCGGGACACGACGCGGCCGCCGAGCGATTTGCGGTCGCCCTGAAGCTTCAGCGACAGTCCGGTGACGCCGATGTAGCGCGGGACGCCGGCCCGTTCCATTTCTTCGAGCACGCGGCCGGTGACCGCGCTGTACAGAGGTTCTTCCTCCGGCGGTCTGCCGAAGGTGTTGATGACGGCGGAGCAGCCGGCCAGCAGTTCGCGCAGCGAATCGTGACGCGTCGCGTCTCCCTGCACGACGGACAGTCTCGCGGCCATCTCCGGCGGCAGCTGCATGCTCCGCACGTTCCGGACGAGCATCCGTACCCGATAGCCCTGCTGAAGTGCGCAGCTGACGACATATCGGCCTACGCTGCCCGTCCCGCCGATCACGGCAATGAGCTTAGACTGATTCATGGGACCCTCCATCTATATCCATCCTGAAAATGCGTTGATCGGGCCTGCCGCCGCAAAGGCGCAGGTCCTCTTTCTATTATCTATTATGCGATTCCGGCGTGCCGGTTTCAACTTTGCTCGCTTCGAGGGAGTCGGCAAGGTGGGGCTTTTTTACACAAATCGTAACCATTCTTAATCTTTGTCGAATGTTCGCTACCTACACTGGAACAGGATTGAAAAACATACAGAGGAGTGGATTTGTTTGCAAAAGGTTGGACCGGTACGCGGACGCGGCAAGGCAGCTTGGATGGCAGGGGCGCTTTCGGCGGCCATGCTGATGGGAACGGGAGCGCAGGCGGCGACAGCCGCCGAACAACCGGAGATTCAGGCGCAGAATGTGATCATCCTGATTCCGGACGGCATGGGCATGGACGGCACCACGCTCGCGCGCTGGTACAACGGCGGCAAGCCGTTGGCGATGGACGAGATGGCCAGCGGCCTCGTGCGTACCTACTCCGCCGACGCCGCGATCGCGGATTCGGCTCCGGCCGGAACGGCTTTTGCGACCGGCTACAAATCGCATACCGGTTACGTCGGCGTGCTGCCGGACAAGAACACGATGCCGGGCCTCGCTCCAATCGCAAGCGGCGACGAGAAGAAGCCGGTCGCGAACGTGCTGGAAGCGGCGCGCCTGGCCGGCAAATCGACGGGCATCATCGCCACGTCCGAGATCATGCACGCGACGCCGGCCGCTTTTAGCGCCCACTATCCGGACCGAGGCAACTATGACGCCCTGAGCAAGCAGCAGGTCTATGCGGGCATCGACGTGGTGCTTGGCGGCGGAGCCAAATACTTCACGCCGGCCGGCCGCAAAGACGGGGAGAACCTGCAAAACGTGATCCGCGACAGAGGCTACGCCCTGGTCAACGATACGGCAAGCCTGAAAGCGGCCGATTCCGACAAGCTGTGGGGCATGTTCGCCGATGCCGCGATGAGCTACGACATGGACCGCGACCCGGTCAAACAGCCGAGCCTTGCGGAAATGACGGAAAAAGCGATCGACGTGCTGGACCGTAACGAAGACGGATTTTTCCTGATGGTCGAAGGCAGCAAAGTCGATTGGGCGGCGCATGCCAACGATCCGATCGGCATCATCAGCGACGTGAACGCGTTCGACAAAGCGGTCGGCGAAGCGCTCGAATTCGCCAAAGAAGACGGCAATACGATGGTGCTCGCGGTAACGGACCATGCGAACGGCGGCATTTCGATCGGTGACCGCGCCACGACGGGCACGTACGACAAAGAGCCGCTGTCCACGTTCACCGCTCCGCTGCTCAAAGCGAAGCTGACCGGCGAAGGCGTCGAAGCGAAGCTTGCGAGCCCGCGCACCAACAACAACATCAAGCAGGTCGTCGGCCAGTATTACGGCATCACCGATCTGACGAACAAAGAAATCGAGACGATCCGCCGGGCGGAAGCCGGTCGCCTGAACTCCGTGATCGGACCGATGATCAGCGAACGCGCGCATATCGGCTGGACGTCGGGCGGCCATACGGGCGGCGACGTCGCGTTGTACTCGTACGCGCCGGAAGGACGGAAGCTGCACGGCGTTTTGGAAAACACGGATATCGCGCGCGCGATGGAATCGGCGCTCGGCCTCGACCTGGCTGCGGTATCGAAGCGCCTGTTCGTGCCGGCCGCGGACGCGTTCAAAGCCAAAGGCGCGCAGTGGAAACTGGACGAGAGCAACAAAGCCAATCCGGTCCTGGTCGTGACCAAAGGCAGCGATACACTGCGCCTGCCGGTATTCAAAAGCGTGGCCGACCTGAACGGCAAAAGCGTCCAGCTCGAAGGCAACGTCGTCAGCAACGGCGTGCAGGTGTTCGTGCCGCAGGATGCGGTTGACCTGCTTCCTTAAGCGAAGCGATTGAAGCCGCCGCCCACGGATTGCAGCGGGTGCTTCAAGCGAACGGGCGCTGCACGAAGCAGACGCCGCAGACGAGAACAGCCGCGCGTTCAGACACGCGAACAGGCACGCGGCCAGATGAGGAAGACTCCGGCATGATTCAGGCCGGAGTCTTTTTTTTCAGGGGATGATACCAACGCGCTACAATCGGGTATTGATAGGTGAAGAAGGTGCTTGCTCGATGCTTGCGCGCAAACAAGTCGTTTGCCCACGCATTGCCGGGAGCCGAATTCCATGACAATGACCCGGGAGAATACTATGATCCTATTTGAAGAAGTGAGCAAGGTGTATGGCGACGGACGCAAAGCGGCCGCCGAATTGTCTTTTGAAGTGCAAAAGGGTGAATTTTTCGTCCTGATCGGTCCCAGCGGCTGCGGCAAAACGACCGTGCTCAAGATGATCAACCGGCTGATCGAAGCGAGCGGAGGACGCATCGCGATCGACGGACGTTCGATGGACGACTACAAGCTGAACGAACTGCGTTGGAATATCGGCTATGTGCTGCAGCAGATCGCGCTTTTCCCGCATATGACCGTCGCGGAGAACGTGGCGATCGTGCCCGAGCTAATGAAGAAACCGAAAGCGGAAATCGACAAAACGATCGACCGGCTGCTGCATATGGTCGGTCTCGATCCGGCCGTCTACCGCGGCAAGCGCCCGTCCGAACTGTCCGGCGGCCAGCAGCAGCGGGTCGGCGTCGTGCGCGCGCTTGCGGCCGATCCCGACATCCTGCTGATGGACGAGCCGTTCAGCGCGCTCGATCCGGTCACGCGGGAGAAACTGCAGAACGACCTGCTGGAACTTCAGCGCACGATCCGCAAGACGATCGTCTTCGTCACGCACGACATGCGCGAAGCGCTCAAGCTGGGCGACCGCATCTGCGTAATGAACGGAGGCCAAATCGTACAGATCGGTACGCCCGACGATATTTTGCATGTGCCCGCGAACGACTTTGTCCGCGAATTTCTGGGCGATGCGGCAGTCGGCGGGTCGGGATACGGCCCGGACGTGCCGCTGACCGCCGAAGACCTGATCGAGCCGATGACGCCCGATCAGCAGTTGGCGACGAACGGCGCGGTCACGATCGGCGCCGATACCCGGCTCGGCGAGCTGCTCTGGCATCTCGCGGCGGAAGAGCGGCTGATCGTGCGCCGGGGCGACGTCGTGATCGGACTGCTCGAACGCGAACGGACGCTCAAGCGGATCGCCCGTGAGATCGAGGAAGGGGGCGGCGCCGAATGAATACGTTCTTCGACGTGTTTGCCCAGCGGCAGGAGCAGCTCTGGACGACGCTTGGCGAGCATATTACGCTGTCGTTCATCTCGCTGCTCATCGCCGCGCTGATCTCCGTTCCGCTCGGCCTGATGCTCGCCAGACGACCGCGCGGCGCGGAAGGCATCATCGGCGTAACCGCCGTCCTGCAGACGATTCCGTCGCTTGCGCTGCTCGGCTTGATGATCCCGCTGCTCGGCATCGGCCGCGTGCCGGCCGTCGTCGCGCTCGTCATCTACGCGCTGCTGCCGATTCTGCGCAATACGTATACCGGCGTACGCGGCGTCGATCCTTCGCTGCTCGAAGCGGCCGACGCGATGGGCATGAATCGCCGGCGCCGCCTGGTCAAGGTCGAGCTGCCGCTCGCGATGCCCGTCATCATGGCCGGTATCCGCACGGCGACCGTGCTGATCATCGGCACGGCAACGCTTGCCGCCCTGATCGGCGGCGGCGGTCTCGGCGAGCTGATCCTGCTCGGGATCGACCGCAACGACACGAACCTGATCCTGCTCGGCGCGATTCCCGCCGCTTTGCTTGCGATCGTGTTCGATCTGGCGCTGCGCTTCCTGCAGAAGCTGTCGCTGAAGCGTTCGCTCGCGGCGCTGGGCGGGTTCGCGCTCGTGATCGCCGCTTTCCTGATCATCCCGCTCGTCGGCCAGTCCAATAAAGCCGATCTGGTCATCGCCGGCAAGCTCGGCGCGGAACCGGAGATCCTGATCAATATGTACAAGGAATTGATCGAACAGGATACCGACCTGGACGTGGAATTGAAGCCGGGCCTCGGCAAGACGTCGTTCGTCTTCGCGGCGCTTCAGAGCGGCGACGTCGACGTGTACCCGGAGTTCACCGGCACGGCGATCAGCGAATTCATGAAGACGACGGCCGTCAGCACCGACGCCGCCGAAGTGTACGCCCAAGCGCGGGACGGCATGAAGAGCCAGTTCAATATGGCGATGCTCGAACCGATGGCGTACAACAATACGTACGCGCTGGCCATGTCGAAAAAGCTGGCCGACCAATACGAAGTGAAGTCGATCTCCGACCTCAAGCCGCTGGAGAACAATCTGGAAGCCGGCTTCACGCTGGAATTTTCCGATCGCGAAGACGGCTATCTGGGCATTCAGAAATTGTACGGCATCGACTTCCATACCGTGTTCACGATGGAACCGAAGCTGCGCTACCAGGCGATCGAGAGCGGCGATATCGACCTGCTCGACGCGTATTCGACCGACAGCGAACTGGCCGAATACGACCTGACCGTGCTCGAAGACGACAAAGGCTTGTTCCCGCCGTATCAGGGCGCGCCGCTCATGCTTCAGAGCACGCTCGACGAGCATCCGGAACTGGCCGACGCGCTGAACGTTCTGGCCGGGCAGATCACGGACGACGAGATGCGCAAGATGAACTACGCGGTCAACGCGGAAGGACGTTCGGCGGAAGAAGTGGCCCGCGAATTCCTGACCGGCAAAGGACTGCTGAAATAAAATCGAGCGTTAGGCTTCAAAGATCCGGTTGCAGAGATCGAACCGAACAGGCGTAACACCGGAATGAACGAACGTTCCTCCGCGGCAAGCTTCGCCAGAAGCGCTGCGGACGGAGCGTTTTTTGGATAGCGGCGGCAAAAAAACGAATCCCGAAAGCGAATAGGCACGTAGAGGAACGGGATTATAAAAGGCAGGACGATCCTCCTCTGGAAATCGGTTGTATGTGCAAGAGAAGTCCCGTACCTATTCAAGAAGGGAAGTAAGAACATGAACGAAATGATGGGAAGTGTGTCCGAAACGCCGCTGCATTTTTATCACAAACGGGGCAAAGCGCTGCAAATCGCGCTGTTCGGTCTGCTGTTCGTAGTGGCCGGGATGTACCTGACGGTACTCGGCTTCGGGGAAGGGGAAGACGCTTCCCTGTTCGGCGGCGTGATGGGTCTGCTGTCGCTGCTGATGGGCGCAGCCGGATTGGGCTTCGGCGTGAGACGTGCGTTCCGGCTGTCTCCGGTGCTGACGCTGGACGAGAACGGCCTGCACGACCGGGTAGCGGCGGCCAGCGCGGGCTTTGTCGCCTGGAGCGATATTAGCCGAATCGAGCCGTACGCGCTGATGGGCCAGCCGTACATCGGGATCGACCTGTACGATGCCCGCGAATTTTCGGCGCAGCGCAGCGGCTTCATACGCGGCCTGATGCGAGCCAACCGCGGCCTCGTCTCGATGCCGGTCAACATCCCGATGCAGGGCTTCGGCCGCGAATCTGCCACGATCCTGGCCGAGATCGAAGCGCACTGGATGCGGTACGGGCAGACGGGGCGGTAGGCCGGCGGCTTGTCGAACGCGAACGTTTTGTATGGAAAAGGGGATACGCAAAAATCCATATCGAAAAGCCCCGATTCTCCCTTGGAGAATGGGGGCTTTTTTTGGATTGTTCGACTTCACCCTCACTGTGCGGGTTGTGCGGCACGGCGCGCGACCGCGGGACGATTCTTTCGAACGCACGAGGGAGCTGCGCCGAATAAGTGCAGAAGTACAGTTAATCCGCCCTATTTCGGAGCATATATGAAAATAACTGCGAGAATACACTTAATTGTCTCTTTTTCATCTTAACGAAGCGAAAAGAGAGCAAATAGATGTATTCAGGCAGTTATTCGTAAAACGGCGTCGTTTTGTGGGCAAATAAGAGCTTTTAAGCACTTATTTTGGGCGGAAAAGCGGAACGTCTGCCGAAGCAAAGCCGTTCATTTCGGCACGTTCCCGCCAAGGCGCGAAACGTGAGCCGAAGATCATTACTTCGGCACGTCCCCGCCAAGGCGCGAAACGTCAGCCGAAAATCATTACTTCGGCACGTTCCCGCCAAGGCGCGAAACGTCAGCCGAAAATCATTATTTCGGCACGTTTCCGCCCGCGATCCGGTCCCCGGAGTCGCCGGACGGGTCGGTTTTCTGGTCGTCCGGGCCGGCGTGGATGATGATCGAGCGGCCGGCGACGGACATGGCGCTGTCCGGTCGGAGGTTGGCGCCTTCGAGGAAAAATTCCTGCACGGCTTTGCCGTTGGCGGCGACGGTCAGGTTTTTCTCGAAGTCGCCGACGTGGGCGCCTTTCGGATTATGATGGCCGTGTTCGTGGCTGGTCGGGTTGAAGTGGCCGAGAGCGGTCGCGAAATCGTTGTTTTTGACCGGCATCTGGTGCACGTGGATACCGTGCGCGCCCGGAGGCAGGCCGGTCAGGCTGACTTTGACGCGGACGCCGCCTTTTTCTTCCGTCAGGTCGACGCTGCCGTGGACTTTGCCGTCTGCGTTTTTGACGATCGTTTTGGCGGAGCCGGTCGAGATCGCCTGGTTCGCCGCGTCCCAGTAGACGGGCACGTCGAGCATATCGCCGACCGCGCGTACCGGCACGTACGTCGTGCCGTCGTAGTTCAGGGCAGCCGGAGACTTCGAGCCGCTGAGGCCGGTCGGCGCCGGAGCCTGCTGGCGTTCGCCGAACGCGAAGAACGAGACGTTGGAGACGACAGCCGACACGGACGTGCCGGCCGCTCCGGCGGTCAGGCCCGAGAACAAGACGGCGCCGCATACGAACGAAGCCGCGAGATGCTTTTTGCCGAGAGGTTTTTTTGCCATGTGAAAGATTCCTCCTTGGAAGTTGGGATCGGACAGGATGTCCGGGCGTTGCTGCTCCTTACCCCTGCGGCAAAACGGCGAAACGCAATGTGTAAACCGTTTCATAGGCTGCTTTGTAAAAAAGTGCTACCCAGACGACGGACGATTTGCTACAGTAGAAAAACTGGATTTGGACTTCTTTCGCGATTTCAGCCTGACTCGGGACGTACTTTTTACACCTTGAGACTGGAAAAAAATGTTATACTTTAAGTATCCTTACGCAGGGAAGAGGGATGGCGGTTTGCATAAGACGATCAGCCTGGCACTCGGTTCGATCTGTGCCGTGTTTTTATTTTTCACGATGATTTCGGCGATCCGCTTCGTGCAATCCGCCTGGCAGCCGCCGCAGCCGCAGGATTCGCAGACGGACCGTTACCGGCTCGTGCTTATTACGCAGGATTTGGGGACACCTTTCTGGAACAAGGTCGGCGAAGGAGCGGAAGCGGAAGCGCGGCGGATCGGGGCGAATCTGGAAGTGTGGGGCACGTACGGGGAAGATCGGGAAGATTTTCTCAAGCAGCTCGAGATCGCGATCGACGCCAAAGTGGACGGCATTATCGTGCAGGGCATGGACGAAGACCGGTTCGATAACCTGACGAAGGTCAAAGCGGCTTTTTCCGGGATTCCGATCATTACGGTCGCAAGCGACGTGCCGATGTCCGACAGTATGCGCAAAACGTACGTCGGTTCCGACGCGTTCGCCGCTGGCCGGATGATCGGAGAACGCCTCGTGAACGATATGGGCGAAACAGGGCGGGTCGTGCTGATCGGCGACGACCGCGAGGAGTACGACCAGCGCCGGCGCCTCGAAGGCGTGCGCGGCGTGCTGGAGCGTTACCCGGACATTCGCGTCGAATACGTCAAGACGTCCGACGACGAAGTGAACGTCTCCGCGGCGACGCAGGACGTGATGAATCGTTTTCCCGATGTAAACGCCTTCATCTCGATCGACGCCAATCTGACCGCCGCGATGGTGCAGGAGATCGGGCGGCGGTCGCAGATCGCTCCGTACCATATTTACTCGTTCGATGACCATCCGACCATTTTGCCGCTGCTGCGCCAGGGCAAGCTGGACGCGATCGTCGAGCAGTCGCCGGGCGAGATGGGCGAGACGGGCGTGCGGATGATGACGCGCTGGCTGAACGGCGAGACGGTCCCGCTGGATGTCGAAGGGTATCTGACCGATATCCGGCTGCTGACGACGGAGGAGGCGCCATGATCGGCATTCAACGCAAAATCTGGACGCTGACCGCCCTCGTCATGTTTATTATGGCTTCGATCTGGATCATGCTGACGTACTACAACCAGAAGACGCAGGATCAATACAACGATATTTTGCAGCGCTACCTGTATATGAACGAAGTGACGACGACGAGCAGCCAGACGGTCAATTCGCTCAATATTTACCTGCTGACGCCGACCGAAGGCAATCTCAGCAGCCTGCGCCGCAGCGAGCAGCAGCTGAAGCAGGCGCGCAGTTCCGTCGGGCGGCTGCGCAACGGGGAGAACGATTTTGCGCTCACCAGTTACATGAACCTGATCGACAGCCTGGTCGAGACGACGGACCGTTCGGTCATGTTCAAGTCCGAGCGCGAAAACGAAGAGTCGACGCGGGCGTTCGCGGAAGCGACGCGTATCTCCCGCTACATCTCCGAGATGACGCTGCAGCTGATCGATATCGAGCTGAATACGTACGACCGCTTTTACCGCAGCATTATCGAACAGGCCGAAGAACTCAAGAAGCTCGGCATCTGGATTCTGCTCGCGATCACGTTCGGGCTGCTGCTGTTCACGTACTGGTTCTCGCTCAGCATCACGAGGCCGGTCCAGCAGCTCACCAAAGCGGCGCAGGAGCTGGCCAAAGGGCGATTCGAGCGGCAGATCACGGTCACTTCGCGGGACGAGATTTATTTTCTGGCGACGACGTTCGAACGGATGCGGGTCAACATCAACAACCTGATCCTAGAGATCCGGGAAAAAGCGCGGCTCGAAAGCGAACTTCAGCAGAGCCGCCTGCTGCTGCAGGAGAGTCAGCTGCGCAGTCTGCAGAGCCAGATCAATCCGCATTTCCTGTTCAATATCCTCGATACGCTGTCCAAAAAAGCTTTTCTGGAAGGGGCCGAAGAGACAAGCGACCTGCTGGTAAGCGTGGCCGGACTGCTGCGCTACAACCTCAAGCGGCTCGACCGGGCGGTGACGCTGTACGACGAAGTGCGCGTCATGCGCCAGTACATGGAGATCCAGTCGGCGCGCTTCACGGAGCGGCTGACGCTCGTGACCGAGATCGACGAGAGCTGCCTGTCGGTGCAGATGCCGGGTCTGACGCTGCAGCCGATCGTGGAAAATGCGGTTATCCACGCGATCGAGCCGTCGGAGAGCGGAGGCACGATTACGGTGACGATTGCGGCGGAAGGCGACGTCGTCACGGTGGAGATCGCGGACGACGGGCCGGGCATGAGCGAAGACAAAATCCGCGGCATTCTCGAAGAACGCGAGATGCAGCCGGAAGGCCATTCGACAGGGATCGGCTTCGGCAACGTCGTGCGGCGGCTGCGGCTGTTCTACGGGGTGACGGACGTGATCGAGATCCGCAGCGGCGAAAACGGCGGCGTGCGGGTCAAGCTCAAATTACCGAAAATAAGGAGAAGCGACACCTATGACAAGATTGCTGATCGTGGATGACGAGCAGGTCGGGCGGGAAGGACTGCAGGCCATTTTGCAAAAAGGATTCCCGGAACTTGAGATCGAACAGGCGAAAAACGGCAGGCTGGCGGTCGAATTGACAGAGACGTTCCGGCCGGACCTGATTCTGATGGATATCAAAATGCCGGGGATGGACGGGCTGGAAGCGACCGAGATCATCGGCGAAAAATATCCCGAGATCAAGATCGTCATGGTCACCGCGTACGATACGTTCGATTATGCCCGCCGGGCGCTCAAGCTCGGCGTCAAAGATTATCTCCTCAAGCCGAGCAAAGCGGGCGAGATCCACAAAACGGTCGGCCGCGTGCTGGAGCAGATCGCGGAAGAGAACGAGAAGCGCGAGCGGAGCCGGCTGCGCGAAGACGCGCTGGAGCGGGTCATGCCCGTGATCGAGACGGACATCGTGACGCAGCTGCTGTTCGACCATGTGCACGAGGTCCATTCGGACGAGCTGGTGGCGTGGCTCGGCGCGGACGGCGGCAGCGAGACGTTCGCGCTGTCGGTACTCGTGCCGGCGGGAGCCGAAAGCGCCTACGGCGCGATCCGCGACCTCGTCCGGCGCGAAGCGGCCGGTTGGGTCGGCGCTTTGTACGGCCGGCAGATTCCGGTCATCGCGTTCCGCGACCGCAGCCGGTCGTTCCGCGTGCAGGCGTCGGATCTTGCGCGCGGGCTGCTGGACGCGGGGCGCAAACATTCGGGTTCGAGCGACGAATGGTTCGTCGGCGTCGGCAGCGTCTGCGCTTCGCTGTCGCAGGTGCGGCAGTCTTACCGCGAAGCGCTGCTCGCGACGCCCGATCCGAAGCAGCCGGTGCGCTACCGGCTGTATACCGACAAGCCGGAGAACGGCGGCGCGGATTCCGTCCTCGATTATCCCGACAAGCGCTGGGAGCAGCATTTCTTCGAGCAGATCCGCATCGGCGACTGGGACGGCATCCGCACGGAGACGCTCGATTTCCTGCGCCGCTGCGAGAGCGAAGGCGCGGACCGGCTGCAGGCGCAGCAGCGCGTGCTGGAGCGGCTGTGGGTCGCGCTGCGGGTGCTGGCGGAGATGGGCGTGGAGATCGATACGCCGACGTTTTCGTTCCAGGCGCAGGATTACCGCCAGCTGCGCGCCGAGACCGGCGCGATCCTCGACCGGATCAACGAAGCGTACGCGGAGCATCTGGATCGCATCAAGCCCGATACGGTGCGGCGGATCAAGCAGTACATCGCCGAACGTTCGCACGAAGACATTTCGCTCGAATCGATCGGGGAGAAGTTCGAACTGAGTCCTTTTTATATCAGCAAGCTGTTCAAGGAGCAGGTCGGCGTCAACTATATCGACTTCCTGACCCAATGCCGGATCGACAAAGCGAAGAAGCTCATGAGCGACCCGGCCCGCAGCCTCAAGGAAATCACGTTCGAAGTCGGCTACCACGATCCGAACTATTTCAGCAAAGTATTCAAAAAAACGTGCGACCTCTCGCCGACCGAATACCGCAGAGCGCTGCTGGGCGGTGGGGTATGAGCGGAGAGAGCGCGGGAAGTTCGGGCAGCCGGAAAAGCTTGGAACGAGGCGAACGGACGGCGGGGGAAAGTTCGGAACGAAGCGAACGGATGCCGAAGGAAAGCGGATTTGGGCGGAGACCGGAGAGCGGTCAGGAGCGGGACGAACGAGCGGCCGGGAAAAAGAGTGCGATGCGTCGGCGAAGCATGCAGCCGCCGGTTCCGACGGTGCGCTTGCGCCGGATCGCCGCGTTCGCGCTGCTGATGCTGCTCATCGCGCTTGCGTCCTGCTCGGGCGTGCAGGACGCGCCGCCCGCGCGGGCCGGCGGCGAGACCGTCGCCCCGGCGGCGTCGGCGCAGCCGCAGCCGGCAGAGTCCGGCGCCGCGGCAGACGGCGCGGAGAAC
>NZ_VPFK02000038.1:0-58507 GCF_008634075.2 Saccharibacillus sp. WB 17
GCATTCGGCTTCGCGGGCGGAGCCGGCGGCGGCTGGGCGGCATCGGCGGCGGCCGGCGCCGGCGCCGGCGTTGATGCCGCTGCCGGCGCGGTATCCAGCCCGCGCGGCTTCGCTCCGGCTGCGAGCGCCGCCGTGCTGAGCTCAAGCAGCGAAGACGGGCCGCCCGGCCCGCTGCGTCTGCTGGACGTCAAGCTGGCCGGGCAGATCTCGTGGCTGCTGCCGTTCGCGCTGTTCGGCGCGGTGCTGCTGGGGGTGAGACGCCCCAAGCTTCGGGCGGACGTGCTGCTGTGGGCCGGCTGGCTGCTGCCGATGATCGTCGTGTTCAGCGCAGCGGGCTTTTTCCACCGCTATTACCTCGTCATGCTGGCGCCGGGCATCGCGGCGCTCGCCGGAGCCGCGATCGCGGAGCTGTGCCGCGACCGGCAGCCGGGCTGGCTGCTGGCCGGCGGCACGGTCGCTTTCGGCACGGCCGCCTATATCGCGAATGCCGACGGGCTGCCGCGCCTCGGCCTGGCCGCGGCGGCGCTCGGCGCCTCGGGCCTGCTGCTGGCGCTGGCCCTTCCGCAGGCGCGCGCCGCTTCGAAGGCCGCCCTCGCGCTCTGTCTCGCGGGCGTGCTGGCCGCGCCGGGCTTCTGGTCGCTCACGCCCGCCCTGTACGGCGGAAGCGCCCGCCAGCCCTATGCGTCGCCTTATCTGGCGGACGGCGACAACTGGAGCCGCGACGGCGAGCCGCTCGACGCCGGGCTCGTGCATTACCTGCTCCGCCACCGCGGAGACGCGAAATACGTCGCCGCCATGCCTTCGTCCAACAGCGGAGCCGATTCGCTCATTATCCAGACCGGCGAGCCGGTGCTGGCGTGGGGCGGCTTCAAAGGCGCCGATCCCGCTCTAGGCGTCGACGGGATGCGGCGCATGGCCGCGGCCGGGCAGGTGCGCTACGTGCTGCTGGGCGGCTCGCACGACTCGGCGGACGCCGTCGCCTCGTGGGTGCGGCAGCATGGCGCGGTCGTCCCGCGCTCCCGCTGGGACGTCATGAGCACGGCCGAAGCTTCGGCCTTTTCCCCGGCGGCAGGCGCCGAAGCGGAGCAAGCCGGAACGGTCGTCGCCATGCTCGGCCGCGCCGTCGACCTGCTGGGGCTGCACCGAAGCTATACGCTGTACGATCTGGATAAGGAGGATTCTTCTGTTGAAAACCGCTAATGCACTCGGCCGTCCGCTGCGCTTCGCGATCGTCGGCGTATCCAACACGGCCGTCGATTTTATCGTCTTTTTCCTGCTGCAGGGCTGGCTTGGTCCGCTCGCCCAGGCTGCCGGCTATGCCGCGGGCACGGCCAACAGCTACGTCTGGAACCGCGGCTGGACGTTCCGGAGCGATTCTCCCGCACCCAGCGGCGCGCTGCTTCGCTTTCTGCTCGCGAACGGGGTCGTCGCCCTGTTCACTTCTTTTTTACTCATCCGGCTCGAATCGTTCCTGCCTCTGTGGATGTCCAAAATCGCCGTAACCGTTCCCGGTTTGGCGCTGAACTACATGCTGAGCCGCTATTGGGTGTTTCGCGTCAACCGAACTCCGCTCTGATCCGCTCCGTCAGCTTCCCGGCCGCCCGGATATGCGTCTTCCTCGTCGGATGGTAATCCGACGTCCGTCCGTCTTCGTCGCGCTGCACGTCGAATCTCAGGGTGGAGACGGACGTGTCGCCCGTCGCTTCGACGTACCGCTTCACGGCCTGCTCCACCAGCGGATACAACCGGTCGCCCATAATTCCGAGCGTGCACAGAATCGGCGCCTCGGCGCTTCGGCTTCGCACCTCCTGGAGAAAAGCGGCATACCGCTCCGCAAACTCCGCCTGCCGCTGGAGATCGCTTTGCGCATACGAATCGTCGTTCGTGCCGAGATTGATCACGATCAGGTCGGGTACGAAGCGCGAGAAGTCCCACTCCACCGTCAGCGGATTCAGCGTTCCGCCCGGTCGGCCTTCGGACTTGGCCCATTTGGCGTAATAATCCGGCACCAGATGCGTCAGCAGCTTCTCGCCGTTCTCCGTATAGCCCGAGATAAGGCCGTAGCCGCTGTACGACACCATGCTGTAATCGGCATCCAGCGCTTCGGCCGTTAAGTACGCGTATGTTCCGGTCACGTCTTCCGTCGCCGTGGAGAACGCATGCAGCGGGTCTTCGTCGTCGATGCCGTAGCCGCACGTGATCGAGTCGCCGATAAATTCGATACGGCGGCTTCTGCCCGGCGTCGGGCGGATGCCGTCTTCGGCGTCGACCGCGATCGCCCAGATACCGACCGTCGACATGGCGGCTTCCGACAGCTTCAGAATGCCGATCGTAACCTCCTGCTGCTCATCGCTGTCGAACACGGTATACACTTTGCGGGCTTCGTTCATAAGATCGTCCACGACCCGCTGCCCGTTCACCGTAATGCCGATCCGGGCAAAATTGTTCGTTCCGCCGACGGTATCGTCGCCGATCAGGGCAATCTGCGCTTTTTTTCCGTAAAAAGAAAATTCCGCGCCGCTGCCCGACAGGGCCAACCACAGCGCATCGCCGTATTCGTGCGTTCGGCCAAGCTTTTTCACGTAACCTTCCGCCGCTTTGAACGTTTTCATTGGATATTTCCCGCTCCTTTTGATAAGTTTTCCCCGAGATGCACGCGAATGACGATGTCCTGATCATGATTGCCGAAGCCTGCTCCGTACAGGGTGAGTCCGCCGACATGCTTCGCCTGCTCGTCCACCCCGAAGCGCAGCGTCCAGAACGGCTCGTCCAG
Organism: Saccharibacillus sp. WB 17; assembly: GCF_008634075.2. Taxonomy (NCBI): domain Bacteria; kingdom Bacillati; phylum Bacillota; class Bacilli; order Caryophanales; family Paenibacillaceae; genus Saccharibacillus; species Saccharibacillus sp. WB 17. The sequence goes on from NZ_VPFK02000038.1 coordinate 2,774, forward strand.
ACGCAGGTCCGCGGCGGTCACGTCCGACATAGGCTCTCCGTCGATAAAAGTGCCGCGCGCGTCGATCCGTATCGTTTTGAGCAGCCCGTATTGGTTGACGTTGCGATGCCACCACGTCGGCGTGTGCCGGCCGCGTGCGGCCCGACCGAAGTCGGCCGGACTCGTCCAGATGCCGAGAGGCACGCCGTTAAAGGCGAACCCGATGTCCGAAGGCCAGTCGTCCCGCAGCCCCGGCGCTTCGGAAGCCAGCTCCATCGAAATTTCGATCGCTTCCGCCGCCTGCTCCGGCAGCAGGTAATTGGGCGTTTTGTATTCGACGAATCCCTGCCCGAACCAGAGAATGGCCGCCTGCACGCGTTCCGGATCGAAGAAATAGCGCGGATCGTCCCACACGCCGATCTCTTTCTCCAGCGTGCCGAGGCCGCACGTCGGACGTATATCGAACGCCGTATAATGGCCGATCGCGATCGACTGCTCCCGAATCTTCGACGTTTGGCGTTCCGACGGCAGCTCGATCTCGATAAGGCTCTCCGCGAGAAAACAAATCTTGTGCGTCCCCCCGTTCAGGCGTATCCGGCGGCTGCCGGTCAAGCCCGCCTGTTCGAGCTTGCGGATATGCAGCGTCACGATCGACGGGCTGAGCCCAAGTTCCGCCGCCAGGTCTTTGACGTTGCGTTCCCGTTCGGCCAGCAGGTTCATGATTTTCCACCGGACTTCGCTCGCCAGCGCTTCGTAGATCGGCATGCACCCGGCGTCCCCGTTGACTTTCAGCATCTTCCGCCTCCTTCTTGACCGTTGAAATCATATCGGCATTCGTTCAACCCAATTCCTGCGCCGATTTTACTGTATCATATTGTGAACCGTTTTCGAATACTGTTTAATTTGCTTAGTTCCTCTAACTGCGTCGATTGATATAAAAGCGAATTCAACTTATCCCACGTTCGAAAAAGGAGACCAGCATGAAATACAACAATCCCGTAATCAAAGGTTTCTATCCCGATCCGAGCGTCTGCCGGGTCGGCGACACGTATTACCTTGTGTGCAGTTCGTTTCAATATTTTCCCGGCGTTCCCCTGTTCGAGAGCCGCGATCTGATCAACTGGACGCAGATCGGCCACTGCCTGACCCGGGAGAGCCAGGTGCAGCTTCGCGGCGTGAACAGTTCCGGCGGCGTCTTCGCTCCGACGATCCGTCATCATGCCGGCCGGTTCTACATGACGACGACCAACGATACGACGCGCCAGAACTTCTACGTCTGGACCGACGACATCCGCGGCGAATGGTCCGAACCCGTGTACGTCGATCAGGGCGGCATCGATCCGGATCTGTATTTTGAAAACGGTAGAGCGTTCTTCATGAGCAACGGAACGGACGACGACGGGATCGGCGGCGTGGTGCAGTGCGAACTCGATATCGAGACGGGCGCCAAACGTTCGCCGAGCCGCTCGATCTGGCAGGGAACGGGCGGGCGTTATCTGGAAAGTCCGCATATGTACAACATCGACGGCCACTACTATCTGATGGCCGCCGAAGGCGGAACGGAATACGGCCATATGGTCGTCTACGCGCGGAGCGAGAGCCTGTCCGGCCCGTTCGAATCGTACCCGGCCAATCCGGTGCTGACCAACCGCAATCTGGGCGGCTACGAGCTGCAGGGCGTCGGTCACGGCGACCTCGTGCAAGACGGCGACGGCCACTGGTGGATGCTGCACCTCGGCTTCCGGCAGATTGGGCGCTGGCTCACCTATCACCATCTGGGCCGCGAAGTGTTCCTCACTCCGGTCACGTTCGGCGCGGACGGCTGGTTCACCGCCGGGCATGACGGCTTGACGCTGACGTCGTTCACGACCGACCGGATTCCCGAGGCGGTGCGCCAGCAGAAGAAGAAGCTCGATACGTTCGACAATACGGATTGGAGTCTGGACTGGTGCTATCTTCGCCATCCGGTGACGTCGAATTACGAACTGGGCGAAGAGGTGCTGCGACTGCGGGGCACGGCGGTCACGTTGGACGAAGCGGCTTCGCCGACTTTTATCGGGCTGCGGCAAAAAGACTTCGACGCGACCATCGCCTGCGAAGTGCGGCTCTCCGGCCGCGAAGGCGAAGCCGGCCTCACGCTGTACATGGACGAGAACCATCGCTACGACCTGGCTGTCCGCACCGATGCCGACGGCAGCCTCAGCGTGATCAAGCGACTCAACGTCGGCGATATCAAGTCTATTGAAAAAGAGATTCCGCTCAGCCGTGCAGGCGCCGTCCGGCTGCTGATCCGCTCGGGACACGAACGTTACCATTTCTTCCTCGTCGAAAACGGCCGCGAGATTGCGCTCGGCAGCGCCCAGACCCGCTATCTCTCGTCGGAAGTCGCGGGCGGCTTCACCGGCGTCGTGATCGGCTTGTACGCGGTAGGCGAAGGCGCGGAAGCCGAATTCACCGACTTTGCGTGCGAATACGCGTAAATCGCCATGGCCGTTTCTCACTTGACTGCCTGCTTGATTGCCTGCAAATCGCGTTTCTTCGCAACAAAAAAAGAGCCCGCCGAAGCGGGCTCTTTTTCGTTGGAGCTGTCTACATTTTCATGCCGATCGAGTTGTTGCCCATGATCCAGATCGAACCGACAACGATCGTCAGCAGGATCAGAACCCCGAAGATCAACGTGATCAAGTTCCAACGCGGCTGTTCTCCGTCACGCACGTGCATGAAGAAGATCAGCTGAACGAGAAACTGGAGCGTTGCCGTAACCATGATGACCGCGATGGTCGCCGTACGGCCCATCATGTCGTTCAGAACGACAACGAGCGGGATGATCGTAAGCACGATCGAAATGATATAGCCGATGATGTAGGATTTGAGCGAACCGTGCTCGTGACGATCCCCACCGTGGCTGTTATGCGCGTTGTTGTGATCCGCCACCTTACATCACCTCCATCAGGTACACGATCGAGAGCAGGAAGATCCAGACCGCGTCCAAGAAGTGCCAGTACAAGCTGAATACTGTAACTTTGCCTTTGGTATCGTCGGTCAGACCGCGGCGAACGATCTGAATCATGATCGAGATCATCCAGCCGATACCGACGGTAACGTGCACCCCGTGCGTGCCGACGAGCGTGAAGAATGCCGACCAGTACGCGCTCGTTTGCAGCGTCGCGCCTTCGTGGATCAGGTGCAGGAACTCGTTGATTTCCAGGTATAGGAACCCTGCGCCGAGCAATCCGGTAATCACGAGCCAGATCAGCATCTGCTTGATCTTGTGCTGGTGCATGGCCAGAACGGCCACGCCGCTCGTGAAGCTGCTTGTGAGGAGCAGGAACGTCGAGATGATGATCCCGTTGATCTCCAGCAGTTCCGCGCCGGTCGGACCGCCGTCCGTACCGCCGCGAAGAACGATGAATGTCGCAAACAGCGTTGCGAACAAGATAACGTCGGTTACGAGGAAGATCCAGAAACCGAGCAGTTTGATATCCTGCGGATCATGATGACCCGCAGCGTGATGGTGATGATCCGTGCCGTGTGCCGGAGACTGTGCCATTATACCGCGCCCCCTCTTAACTTCGCTTCGGTTCTTTCAATCTCATCAACCGGAATGTAGTATTCCGCTTTGTGTGCGCTGAAGGAACGAGCATACATGCAAATGAATACGCCGAGCAGGCCAGGAATGGCCATCCACAGCCAGTGGAAGACGAGACCGAATCCGAGCACGAACCAGAATGCGCCCATGATCGGCCCGATCGCCGAGTTTTTCGGCATATGGATCGGTTCGATCGGTCCGAGATCCCAAGGCTTCTCGCCTCTGGCGCGGCGCTCTTTCTCTTCCCACCACTCGTCGCGGCTGTGAACCTGCGGGATGACCGCGAAGTTGTATTCCGGCGCCGGGGAAGGAATCGAGAACTCAAGCGTACGAGCATCCCAGATATCGCCCGTCGTATCTTTTTCGTGACGGAAGATGCTGTAGCCGATCTGTGCAACCTGGAACAGGAAAGCGATACCCATCAGGTAAGCGCCCATCGTCGAGAGGACGTTGAGGCCTTGCCAATCCGGGTCTTTGAATACGCTGATCCGCCGAGTCATGCCGTCGAGGCCGACGAGGTACTGCGGCATAAAGCAGACGTAGAAACCGATGTTCCAGAACCAGAATGCCCATTTGCCGAGGTATTCGTTCAGCTTGAAGCCGAACATCTTCGGCCACCAGTAGTACAGGCCCGCGAAGTAACCGAATACGACGCCGCCGATCAGCACTTGGTGGAAGTGGGCGATCAGGAAGTAACTGTTGTGGAACTGGAAGTCGGCCGGTGCGACCGAGAGCATGACCCCCGTCATCCCGCCGACGACAAACGCCGGTATGAACGCGATCGTCCACATCATCGGGGTCGGGAAGGTGATCCTGCCCTTGTACATCGTAAACAGCCAGTTGAAGATCTTGACCCCGGTCGGGATCGCGATGATCATCGTCGTGACCGCGAAGAACGCGTTGACGTTAGCGCCGGAGCCCATTGTGAAGAAGTGGTGAGCCCAAGTGAAGAACGAAATGATACTGATGATAACCATGGCGAATACCATCGAAGCGTAGCCGAACAGCCGTTTTCTCGCGAAGGTCGCAACCGTCTCCGAGAATACGCCGAAGGCCGGCAGAACGACGATATACACTTCCGGGTGACCCCACATCCAGATGAGGTTGATATACATCATCGGGTTGCCCCCGCCGTCGAGCGTGAAGAAATGGGCGCCGAAGAAGCGGTCCATGAACAACAGCAGCAGCGTGATCGTCAGGATCGGGAAAGCGAAGATGATCGTCGTCGAAGCGGCGAATACCGACCAGGTGAACATCGGCATTTTCATCATCGTCATGCCCGGAGCGCGCATTTTGAGAATCGTAACGATAAAGTTGATACCGGACGCGAGCGAGCCGATACCGGAGATCTGTATCCCCCAGATGTAGAAGTTCTGTCCGACGCCCGGGTTGAACTGCGAACCGGAAAGCGGCGGATAGGCGAGCCAGCCGGCGTCAGGCGAACCGCCGATGACGAACGACAGGTTGAACAGCATTGCGCCGGCGAAGAACAGCCAGAAGCTCAGCGAGTTCAGGAAAGGGAAAGCGACGTCGCGCGCGCCGATTTGCAGCGGCACGACGATATTGAACAGACCGAACATCAGCGGCATGGCCATGAAGAAGATCATGACGACGCCGTGCGTCGTGAAGATTTGGTTATAGTGGTCGGCTTCCAGGAAGTTCAATTCCGGGAAAGCCAACTGAGTCCGCATCATGACGGCATCGACGCCGCCGCGGAACAGCATCACGATCGCGGCCAGGATATACATAATCCCGATCTTTTTATGATCGACGGTCGTGAGCCATTCCTTCCAGAGCCAGCCCCATTTTTTGAAGTAGGTCAGTACGAATACGATCCCGAGCGTCGCCAACACGATGGATGCGTCCGCGCCGTAGATGAGCGGATCGCCCGTTACAAAAAACTCGGATGCGAACTCTTTGATTTTCTCGAGCATTAGGGAGCTCCTTTCGTTGCAGTAAATGTTCAGATCACCCTATCCGGCCAAGACCGAATGTCAGTGACCGCTGTGCGAGGAAGAACCGTGTTCTTCCGAGTCCGCAGTCGAAGCCGTGCCGTCCGCTTTGTCGGCCGACGCGCTTCCGTGCTGGTGAAGTTCCGCGCCTTCGTGCATGTACTTGGTCACGATGCTTTCGTAAATGCCTTCCGGGAACGAAGAGTACAGCGTCGGTTCTTCGCTTTCGGTCGGCTTGGACATTTCTTCGTACGACTCGGCGGTGATTTTGTTCGGCGAGCTTTTCGCCTCTTCGATAAACTTCTCGTAGTCCGCTTCGCTCGTCGCGTTAACGTCGAACGTCATGTTCTCGAAGTGTTCGCCGGTGAAGTTGGCCGCCGTGCCGAAATATTTGCCGGGTTCGTCGGCCTGCAGATGCAGCGCCATCGACATGCCGGACATGGCATAAATCTGTCCGCCCAGTTCCGGAATCCAGAACGAGTTCATCGGCGAATCCGCCGTCAACTCGAAGCGTACCGGATGACCTTCGGGAATCGTGATCGTGTTGACGGTCGCGATGCCTTCTTCCGGATAGAAGAACAGCCATTTCCAGTTCAGCGATACGACCTGGATCGTGACTTCGTCTTTCTCGGACGCCAAAGCTTTGGACGGTTCGAGTTCGTGCGTGTAACGCACGGTAACGATAGCGAGGACGATAACGATGACAATCGGAATTCCCCACCAGATCGTCTCCAGCAGGTTACTGTGTGCCCATTCCGGCTTATAATCGGCCTTCTTGTTGCTGGCCCGGTAGCGCCAAACAATGATGAACGTAATGATAAGCACCGGCACGATAATGATCGCGCACAGGATCACGGTGATAATCATCAGGTCCAACTGCTTCGCGGCGATCGGTCCCTTCGGATCGAGGACCATATAGTCCGCGCATCCCGAGAGCAGCAGCATCGTCATGACGAGCATGACAGCCGAGAAAGCTGCGCGAACGAGCGATCTTCGTTTTTTGCCCATGTGGATCCCCTCTCTTTGTTGAACGCTCAGTAAATTCGACAAGCATTTCACACATTAAAACGCAACTTTGATTCTACACTTAAAGATACCAGAAATGAACAGCTTTTTCGAAAAGTTTTGACTTTGTTAACAAAGATGTCAAACTATCCTCCGGAATTAGTGATGTTAGGCCTTGAAAAGCACTTACCCGAAGGCTAAGTGTCTTTTCATGCCCAGTGCCTAACGAGCCTTTGGCCTTGAAACGCACTTGATCTTAATCCCAGATCTTGATCTTAGTCTTGCCCTCAGATCTTTCTCTCGGATCTTCCCCTCAGATCTTCCCCTCAAATCTTTTCCCCATTAACAATCCCCGGCGCGAAAAAACCCTTGTCGCTTTCCTTCCATCACCGCCTATTGTTCCGCCCCCACCTCACTTTATTTCAAATTTTAATTTTTCTCTTCCTTATAATAGGCCGATATATAGCCTTTAACGTCTTCCGGTCCGATCCTAAACACCTTTCCTTCCGGTTTCCTCCTTCTACGGGGCTTCTTTCTATTATCGGCCTTTATTCGGCGCGTTCAAGGGTTATCCGGCGCTCTCTTCGACACTTTTGTGACATTTCTCATAGCCTCTGTCCTATCCGGATTTCTGCGGCCGAAACGCGTAGAAACCGCGCGAATTCGCCTTTTTCCGACACATCGAACCCATCCTGCGCGCTCCACTTGTTCGTACTATGCTCCTCATCCCTGCTCTGCCTGTCCTGTGTCCTGCTCCATCCCTGCTCTACCTGCTTCCGCTACAACCCGCAACGAATCCTCCTATCGCTATTTGCCCGTTTTCGGCTTTTTCCGCCCTCCAACGAATCCTGTTATCCTTATCTGCCGCAATCCGCCCGATTAGGGCCGATTTCGAGCACATAGCGTGATGACGATTCGTTAAAAAGTGAAAAAGCGAATCCGGGCGCAAATAGCGTGCTGACGATTCGTTAGCCCGCCCCCCTTGGCATCGGCCTCGGTACACGCCATCAGCCTCGCCACCGGCATCTCCAGTACCAGCACCAGCACCAGCCTCACCATCGCCCAACCCGACTCCCCCGTTTTCCCCGCAAGCCAAAAAGACGCGGAGATCCGCGTCTTCGGGCCGTGCGCTTTTTCGGAACAGGGAAGCCTCGGGGCGACTGCGCCTTAGTCTTTGCGGGTCTCCATCCAATTGTTCTTCACCAGGTTCTGGTACCAGTAGAAGCTCTCTTTCGGCGTGCGCTTCAGGGAACGGTAGTCCACGTGCACGAGACCGAACCGCATCCGGTAGCCTTCGGCCCACTCGAAGTTGTCCATCAGCGACCAGGCCATGTAGCCTTTGAGGTTGATACCGTCGGCAATGACGCGGTGCACCTGCGCGATATGCTGCTGCAGGTAGGAGATGCGGCGCGTATCGTTGACTTTGCCGTTGACGATATCGTCGTTGATGCAGGCGCCGTTTTCGGTAATGTAGATGTCGATGTTGCCGTATTTTTGCAGGTAATGGATAACGTCGTACAGCCCTCTCGATTCGACCGGCCAGCCGATATCGGTCTTGGTCAGTCCCATATCGACTTCTTCCATCTGCAAATAGCCGCCGTCCGGGTTGAACCGGTTGACGCTCATCGCGTAATAGTTGATGCCGATATGGTCGATCGGCTGCGCGATCGCTTCCATGTCGCCTTCGTGGATCGGCGGCACGTGGCCGGACTGCTCGAACCAGTCGTACAGCGGCTTCGGATAGCTGCCTTTGTAGATCGGGTCGAGGAACCAGTCGGAGAAGACTTGGATATTGCGGTCCGCGGCGCCTTGATCGGCTTCCGTTTTGGAATACGGCACGGCCCAGGCTACGTTCGGCGCGATGCCGATCTTGCCGTCGACGCCGAGTTCGCGGAACTTGGACACGGATTTGCCGTGGGCGACGAGGAGGTTGTGCGCCACGTCGAGGCCGGCCTGCAGATCCTGCTTGCCCGGCGCGTGGACGCCGATCACGTTCGACAGGAAGGCGATGCACCACGGCTCGTTGAACGTCAGCCAGTGTTTGATCTTGCCGTTGAACTCGCGGTACATCACTTCGGAGAACTTGACGAAAGCGTCGATGCTGCGGCGGTTTTCCCAGCCTCCCACATCCTGCAGCGTCTGCGGCAGATCCCAGTGGTACAGCGTGCAGAACGGCTCGATGCCGGCTTCCAGCAGCTTGTCGACGAAGCGGTGGTAGTAATCCAGTCCTTCCTGGTTGATCTCGCCGTCGCCGTCCGGAATGATGCGCGACCAGGAGATGGAGAAGCGGTACGTGTTGATGCCGAGTTCTCTCATGAGCTCGACGTCTTCTTCGTAGCGGTGGTAGCTGTCGCACGCGACGTCGCCGTTATCGCCGTTGTAGACCCGGCCCGGCGTGCGGGCGAACGTATCCCAGATCGACGGGCCGCGGCCGCCTTCCTGCGCGGCTCCTTCGATTTGGTAGGCGGCCGTAGCCGTGCCCCATTTGAAATCTTTCGGGAATTGGAAAATAGTCATGTGTCGTTCCTCCATAAATTGAGTGTGGGCGGATCTGTTCAGGCAGGCCCGCATTGCAGGGCGAATCGAAAAGCATCAGGGCGCCGGCCGCTCGGCAGGCAGCGGCCGGCAGGACCGTATCGCCTACTCGAAGGCGATACGGCGGGTCTCGCCGGCGGCGAACACGAATTCGCCGGCAAAAGCTCCGGCTTCGCCCGCGGCAGCCGGCGAAGAGCCTTCAAAAGCACGGTCGGCGCGCAGCCGGACCGTGGCGGAACGGTCGGCCGCGATCTCGGCCGACCGGAGCTTGCCGCCGCGCCATTCCAGCGCGACGGTGAAGCCCCCGCGCGCGCGCAGCCCGCGAACAGAGCCGTCCGCCCACGCTTCCGGCAGCGCCGGCAGTAGGTGCAGCTCGCCGAGATGGCTCTGCAGCAGCAGCTCCGCGATGCCGGCCGTTCCGCCGAAGTTGCCGTCGATCTGGAACGGCGGGTGGTCGTCGAACAGGTTCGGGTGCGTAGAGCGCGCCAGCAGCGTGTGTACGAAGCGATAAGCGCTGTCCCCGTCCAGCAGGCGGGCGTACAAATTGATCAGCCACGCGCAGCTCCAGCCCGTGTGGCCGCCTCCGCTTGCGATGCGGGCTTCAAGCGAAGCCCGCGCGGCCGCCAGCAGTTCCGGCGACTCTTCCCGGTTGATGGAACGGCCCGGGTACACGCCGTACAGATGCGAGACGTGGCGGTGGCCCGGCTCGTGCTCCTCCAGTTCGGTGCCCCATTCCAGCAGGCGTCCGTCGGAGCCGACCTGCAGCGGCTGCAGGCGTTCCAGCGCCGCGGCGAATTCCGCCGTCTCGGAAAGATCGAGCCCCAGAATCGAAGCCGATTCCGATGCCTGCTCCAGCACGTCGCGAATAAGCGTCAGGTCCATCGCCGAACCGAAAGCGGTACTGCAAGGCTCGCCGTCCGCCGTCACGAACTTGTTCTCCGGCGAAGTCGACGGAGCCGTCGTCAGACGGCCGTCCGGCCCGTCCACGAGCCAGTCGACGGCGAACAGCGCCGCTTCGCGCAGGATGGGATACGCGGTTGTCCGCAGGAACTGCGCGTCGCCCGTGAACAGATAGTGTTCCCACAGATGCGACGTCAGCCACAGGCCGCCCATCGGCCAGAACGCCCAGCTGGCTTCTCCGCCCGACGGCGTCGTCATGCGCCACAGATCCACGTTGTGATGCGCCGCCCAGCCGCGCGCCCCGTAATGGATCTTCGCCGTGCGGCGCCCGGACTGCGCCAGCTCCCCGATCATGCGCAGCATCGGTTCGTGGCATTCGCCGAGATTGACCGACTCGACCGGCCAATAGTTCATCTGCACGTTGATGTTCGACGTGTAGTTGCTGTTCCACGGCGGCTCGATCTGATGGTTCCAGATGCCCTGCAGGTTGGCCGGCTGCGTCCCGGGACGCGAGCTGCCCATCAGCAGGTAGCGGCCGTAATGGAAGTACAGCGCTTCGAGCGCCGGATCGACCGCTCCCTGCTTGTACGCGTCCAGCCGCTGATCCGTCGGCAGCTGCGCGCGCTCCGCGCCGCCCAGATCCAGCTCCACGCGGCCGAACAGCGCCGCATGGTCGCGGACATGCCGCTCGCGCAGCGCCGGCGAACCGAGCGCCGAAGCGGCCGTGAGCCACGCTTCGCACAGGCGGTCCGGCCGGCGGCTGCCGCTTTCCGGCAGCTTGTCGTACGCCTCGAAGTTCGTCGCCGCCGCAAGCAGCAGCACGGCCCGGTCGGCGCCGCGAATCTCGATCCGCCCTGCGGCGGCGCGCATCGTTCCGCCTTCGACCTCGCTTTTGAGCTGCGCTTCGAAGCGCATGCCCAGCCCTTCCTCGAACAGGACGCCCTGCGGATGGTCGCGGAAATAATTCGATTCCACATGGCTCGGCGCCATGCCTTTGATCGACAGCCGTCCATCCGTGAACGCAGCCGTCTCGTAAGGCAGCAGGCTCTCCAGCGACACGTCCGCGTCGATCGCTCCCGGACGGTCGGCGCTCAGCACGACGGCCAGCACCTGATCCGGTTCGCTGATCCACACTTCGCGCGTATGGCGGACGCCGTCCGCCGAGAACACGGTCGTCAGTACGCCCGTGGACAGGTCCAGTTCACGTTCGTAGCCCGAAGCTTCACCGCCGCCAATCCGGTCGATGTAGAGGTCTCCGAGCGGCTGGTACGCTTCCGTATTCCACCCCAGCATCCGCTGGTTGATCTGCTGCTCGGCTTCGGCGTACCGGCCGGCGAAGATCGCTTCCCTGGCCGGCTTCAGATAACGCTGCGCGTCGTAGTTGACTTTGTCCCGCGGAAAGCCAGACCACAGCGTATCTTCGTTCAGCTGCAATCGCTCCCGGCGGTCGCCGCCGAACACCATGGCGCCCAGGCGTCCGTTGCCCGCGGGCAGCGCTTCTTCCCAGCGCCGCGCCGGCTGTTTATACCATAATTTGAACGTTCGGTTGTGCTCCATTGCGTCTTACCCCCGTCTCCGGAAAACGTTTTAGGTACATCGCGGAATTGGCCCGCTGAAAATGCTTACACATACGTATTCAGTATAATTCAGCCGCCAAACAGCGTCAATTCCTTCATGCAAATTTGACCCTGTACCGGTCCTGTGTCCCGCTCTGCCGCGGCGGCTTGTACGAACCTTTCCCTTCACGTAAAAACAGCCTTCATCCGCGGGGGATGAAGGCTGTTTGCCGCTGCGTGCAGAATCCGGGTACGGAATTATTTGGCCGACCAGGCTTCTACCGTATCTTTGATCAGTTGGGTATACGTCGCTTCCATTTCCGGAATGCCCGAACCTTCGAGATCGTTCAGCATTTGATCGTAGATGGCATCGAACTCTTCCGGTGTCGCCACGATCGCGGCCGGAATCGCTTTACGGACGATATCCTGCGATTTTTGGAAAGCAACCGTGTAGTCCGAACCGCTCGGAGCCGGCAGGTTGTACGCGGCGCCCCATGCTTTGACCGGGAAGGCGTCTTTGTCCGGGAACAAGTCTTTCCACGTCGTTGCGTCATACGCAGCCAACGCTTTTTTCATCGGCTCGCTGTAGTTCGCCGTGATTTGTTCCGGGTAGTTCGTCGTGTAGTAGTTGTCGCTTGGGTCTTTGACGCCGTCGCCGTAACGGACGGACAGCGGGTTGTACAGACCAATGCCGGATTCTTTGCTGAAGGCGGCGTTGTCATTTGTTTTGCGGTCCTGCACGTCGGCCGGAATCACTCGCTTGCCGTCTTCGACGTTGTAATGCGTGCCTTCGATACCCCAGTTGTTGAGGACTTGAGCTTCGTCGGAAGCCATCCAGTCGATGAACTGGATCGCGCGAATCTGGTTCTCTTCGCTGAGAGCGGTCGTCAGGCCGACACCGTAACCGGAGCCGTTGCCGATGTCCACAAAGGAGTGGTCTTCGTATTCTTCAGTCAATGTAACCGGGAAGTGACCGTACGTACGCTCGTGTTTGCCTGCGCCTTTGAGCGCATTTTCGGCTTCCTGGTAGTTCCAGTTCTGGTCGATCAGGCCGAGTACGCGGCCGCTTGCGATCTTCGCTTTGTACTGGTCGTCTTTTTGTGTGAACGATTCTTTGTCCAGCAGGCCGGTGTTGTACATATGGTTCAACCAGCGGAAATATTCTTTCTCCTCCGGACGTTTGTAGTGCAGTTTCGCTTCGTACGTCTCCGGGTCGACATAGTATTCGCCGTCATCCGGACCGCCGGTCGCGTATACGGCCGGGTTCGTCACGGTAATCATGATCTTCCAGTCGTCCGCGTTCAGCGTCAGCGGAATGGTCGGCTGTCCGTCGATCGTCGGGTTCTTCGCGTAGTAATCTTTGAGCGCTTTCTCGAAGTCTTCGACCGTACGGATCTCCGGATAGCCGAGTTCTTCCAGCACGGCGAGCTGTACTTCGAATCCGCCGCCGGCGTCGAAGTACGATTGGTCGACCATCGCGTTCGTCGGGATCGTGTAGATGGACGGATCTTCCTTGCTGAATTTCAGACGGTTCATGTAAGGTCCGTAGATTTTCTTGATGTTCGGGGCGTACTTGTCGATCAGGTCGGTCAAGTCCACCATAGCGCCCGCGTCAACCAATTTGCTTGTTTCGCCTTTGGGGAAGATGATCTCCGGGTAATCGCCCGAAGCGATCATGAGGGCAATCTTCTGCTGGTCGGTACCGCTGACCGCGAACTCCGCATTCAGCGTCACGCCGGTCTTCTCGGTAATGACTTTGCCTACCGCGTCCTGCATGCCGGTCCAGTTCGGGCTGGCGTCGCCGCCGAAGAACGTGAATTCGATCGGTTCCGTGCTCGGTGCTGCCGTCTCGGTTGTGCCTCCGGTATCCGTTGTCTTGGCCGGGTCGGTACTGGCTGTCGTACCGCCGCCACCGCCACCGCATCCTGCTGCCACAACCAGCGTGCTCGTCATGAGCAAAGCCGCCATTTTCTTTGTTTTCCCCTTCATAAATCTACATCCCCCTTAGGACGGATTTTATAGTCGTACAACGGGCGCTGACCCGGTTATACCGATGCTGAACTTCTGTCGATCCTGCCAAAAAGAGATTACATTTCCCGACTTTGATTGTCATATAAAGCGTTTACATTATTAATGAATAATTAAGCTTTATCCGGCCGGTTTCCAAACTGTTTCGAAGCAGGAAAGTCTCTGGGATAAAGCCGTTTCGAGCGAAGCTTGAATAATTGCTTCATTTAATAATGTAAGTGCTTACAGTAAGAATATAACGCTCCGAAAACGTTTTGTCAATAACCAATCGCTTAAATCGACACGAATTTTTTTCAACGTTTTCGGTCTTTCGCAGACGGCTGGTTTCAAGCAAAAAACCTTGTCCGAATGGACAAGGTTTTTCGTCTGAAAAGGCTTATGTTATTGGGCGGCCGTCTCGCTGTTCCACAGTTCGACCGTATCTTTGATCAGCTGCGTGTAGAGAGCTTCCATCTCCGGAATGCCCGAACCTTCAAGATCGTTCAGCATTTGATCGTAAATGGCATCGAACTTCTCCGGCGTCGCCACGATCGCGGCCGGAATCGCTTTGCGGACGATGTCCTGCGATTTTTGGAACGGTACGGTGAAGTCCGGCGTGCTAGGCGAAGGCAGGTTGTATGCGGCGCCCCACTTTTTCACCGGGAATTCGTCTTTGGCCGGGAACAGGTCTTTCCACGTCGTCGCGTCGTACGCGGCCAACGCTTTTTTCATCGGCTCGCTGTAGTTCGCCGTAATCTGTTCCGGGTAGTTCGTCGTGTAGTAGTTGTCGCTCGGATCTTTGACGCCGTCGCCGTAACGGACAGACAGCGGAGCATAGAGACCGACGCCGGATTCTTTTTGGAAAGCGGCATTGTCGTTCGTCTTGCGCTCCTGCACGTCGGCCGGAATGACTCTTTTGCCGTCTTCGACGTTGTAATGCGTGCCTTCGATCCCCCAGTTGTTGAGGACCTGCGCTTCGTCGGAAGCCATGAAGTCCAGGAATTGGATCGCCCGAACCTGCTGGTCTTCGCTCAGCGCCGTCGTCAGGCCGACGCCGTAACCGGAGCCGTTGCCGATATCGGTGAAGGAAGGATCTTTGTACTCTTCCGTCAGCGTAACCGGGAAGTGACCGTATGTGCGCTCGTGTTTGCCCGCGCTCTTGAGCGCGTTCTCGGCTTCGCCGTAGCCCCAGCTTTGGTCAATCAGACCGAGCACGCGGCCGCTTGCGATCTTCGCTTTGTACTGATCGTCTTTTTGCGTGAACGATTCTTTGTCCAGCAGGCCGGTGTTGTACATATGGTTCAACCAGCGGAAATATTCTTTCTCTTCCGGACGTTTGTAGTGCAGTTTCGCTTCGTACGTATCGGGATCGATACTGAACTCGCCGTCATCGCCGCCGCCCGTCGTGAATACGGCCGGGTTCGTCACCGTAATCATGATCTTCCAGTCGTCCGCGTTCAGCGTCAGCGGAATGGTCGGCTGCCCGTCGATCGTCGGATTTTTTGCGTAATAATCTTTGAGCGCTTTCTCGAAGTCTTCGACCGTGCGAATCTCCGGATAGCCGAGTTCTTCCAGCACCGCCAGCTGCACTTCGAATCCGCCGCCGGCGTCGAACGCCGTGTTATCGACCATGCTGTTCGTCGGGATCGTGTAGATGGACGGATCTTCTTTGCTGAATTTCAGGCGGTTCATATACGGTCCGTAGATCTTCTTGATGTTCGGGGCGTGCTTGTCGATCAGATCGGTCAGATCGACCATCGCTCCCGCGCTGACCAGCTTGCTCGTCTCGCCCTTGGGGAAGATGATCTCCGGGTAATCGCCCGAAGCGATCATGAGCGCGATCTTCTGCTGGTCGGTACCGCTGACCGCGAACTCCGCATTCAGCGTCACGCCGGTTTTTTCCGTAATCGCTTTGCCTACCGCGTCCTGCATGCCGGTCCAGTTCGGACTGGCGTCGCCGCCGAAGAACGAGAATTCGATCGGCTCCGTGCTTGGCGCTCCCGTCTCGCTTGATGTTCCGGCACCCGAAGAATTGTTGGCCGCGTCGCCGCCGCCGCATCCTGCTGCCACTACCAGCGTACTCGTCATAAGCAGAGCCGCCATTTTCTTTGTCTGTTTGCGCATGGATCTGCATCCCCCTTAGGATGTATTTTTGACAATTCCAACTTCGTTTTACTTATAAAGCGCTTGCACATGTAATAAAAAATGCAGCTTCGTTTCCGCGCTTCGGCCTGCTTTTCATATAAAATATGGCCTTCTGTATAAAGCGTTTTCGAAATAGGCTGAAAATAAACCTTCATCTAATATTGTAAGTGCTTACAGTCCGAGTATAACGGACCGAAAACGTTTTGTCTATATAAATGTTCTTTTTTTACTCAAAAAGAAAAACTCTCCTTATCAGGAGAGTTTTTCTTATAAATGTTTGATATTCTAATCGCTTATTTACCGTTGAACAGGTCAACCGTATCTTTGATTTGCTGCGTGAACGTTTTTTCCATTTCGAGGATCGAAGGGTCTTCCAGCTCTTTCAACATGCCGTCATAGACCGCGTCGAATTGGGCCGGCGTCGCCAGGATCGCTTCCGGAATACGCTTGCGCACGATATCCTGCGATTTTTGGAACGCTACCGAGTACGAAGAATCGTTAGGTGCCGGCAGGTTGTACGCCGCGCCCCAGTCGCTCGTGCCCAGTTCGTCCGCTTGCGGGAACAGGTCTTTCCAGGTCTTCGCGCCGTATTCTTTGAGCGCGTCTTTTTCGGGCTGCGTATAAGCGGCTTGAATCTGTTCCGGGAAGTTCGTCGTGTAGTAGTTGTCGGTCGTGTCTTTTACGCCGTCGCCGTAGTGCGGGGACATCGTCGTGTACATGCCGATACCCGTTTCTTTGGTGAACGCCGCGCTGTCTTTCGTTTTGCGGTCCTGCACTTCTTGCGGGATAACGCGTTTGCCGTTCTCGACGTTGTAATGCTTGCCTTCGACGCCCCATTGCACGAGCACTTGGCCTTCGTCGGAAGCGAGCCAGTCGAGGAACTTGATCGCGCGGATCTGTTCCGCTTCGTTGAGGTTGGTCGTCAGGCCGACGCCGTAGCCGCCCGGGAAGCCTACGTCGATAAACGAGTGGTCTTTGTACTCTTCGCTCAGCGTAACCGGGAAGTGGCCGAAGATGCGGTTTTGCGTCGTTGCGTCGCTCGAACCTTTAAGCGCGTTTTCCGCTTCCGAGTAGCCCCACTCCTGGTTGATCGTGCCGAGTACGCGTCCGCTGGAGATTTTCGCCAGATATTGGTCGCTTTTTTGCGTAAATGTTTCTTTGTCCAGCAGGCCTTCGCTGTTCATTTTGTTCAACCAACGGAAGTATTCTTTCTCTTCCGGACGTTTGTAGTGCAGCATCGCTTCGTACGTCTCGGGATTGATGTAATACTCGCCGTTATCCGGCAGGCCCGTCGCCATGAAGGCCGGGTTGGTCACGCCGATCATGATGTTCCAGTCATCCGCGTTCAGCGACATCGGGATCGTCGGCTGGCCGTTGATGGTCGGGTTTTTGGCGTAATATTCCTTGATGGCGTTCTCGTAATCTTCGAGCGTCCGGATTTCCGGGTAGCCCAGTTCCTTCAGCACTTCAAGCTGCAGTTCGAAACCGCCGCCCGCGTCGAACGAAGTTTGTCCTACGCCGGTATACGTCGGGATGATGTAGATCGCAGGATCTTCTTTGCTGTATTTCAGACGGTTCATGTCTTCGGAATACAGTTTCTTGATGTTCGGAGCGTATTGGTCGATCAGGTCCGTCAGGTCGACCAGCGCGCCGGCATCGACCAGCTTGCTCGTATCGCCTTTTGGCATAATAAGGTCAGGGTATTCGCCCGAAGCGATCATCAGCGAGACTTTTTGCGTGTCGCCGCCGATTGCGAATTCGGCATCGAGCGTAACGCCCGTTTTTTCCGTAATGACTTTGCCGACTTCGTCCTGCATGTTGACCCAGTTCGTATTCGTATCGGCGCCGAACAACGTGAAGTCGATCGGTCCGCTTTCCGTCTCTGCTGCTGCTTCGCTATCGCTTGCGCTGCCGCCTCCGCATGCCGTCAGACCGACGATCGATGCCAGTGCGACAGGAGCTACCCATTTCACTTTTTTGCTTACCACTTGTAAAAACCTCCCTATTCAATTTCACCCTGAGAATTTAATCTCTTTATTTGTATGGAGCTCTTTGTCAAAATGTCCGAAAAACAGCTTCAGGCGAATTTCGCAAAGCGCCCTTTGTATATCGGGAGGCCGAAGCCTCCCATAGATACCTAAGGAATACTTGCTCGCAGCCGTTCCCGATCGGGAGCGATTGCGGTCTTGACGTTACGTGCTTACTCTTACGATTTTACCGCGCCAAGCGTCATACCGCTGACGAAGTATTTTTGCAGGAACGGATACACGATCAGGATCGGCACGGTAACGACGATGGTGATCGCCATTTTGATCGATTCCGGCGAGATTTGAGTCATCTTCTGCGCCATGTCGTTCGCGTTGATCTGCTGTCCGCTGCCGCCCTGCTGGGTGCTCTGCAGCACCTTCATGAGCTCGTATTGGAGCGTCGTCCATTCCGGATGGCGTCCGTTGTACAGGTACGTATCGAACCAGGAATTCCACTGGCCGACCGCGAGGAACAGGGCGATCGTGGCCAGTACCGGCTTACAGAGCGGCAGGATGATTTTCCAGTAGATGGTCAAATCATTCGCACCGTCCAGCTTCGCCGATTCCTGCAGCGCATACGGCAGGCCGTCCATGAAGGAACGGATGACGATAACGTTGAAAGCGTTGACGACGGTAGGCAGGACGTACACCCAGAACGTGCCCAGCAGGTCGAGATCGCGGAACAGGATGTAGACCGGGATCAGGCCGCCGCTGACATACATCGTCACGACCAGGAACGTCGAAGTGAATTTGCGGGCCTGGAAGTCCGGTCTGCTGAGCGTGTACGCCAGCATCGAGGCACTGACCAGGCCGAACAGGGTACCGATGACCGTACGGAGAATCGAAACCCACAGGCCGCGGATCAGACCTTCATATTGGAAGATCTGCTGATAGTTCTCGAAGGTGAATACCCGCGGCAGGATCGTAATTCCGCCTTTGACCGTATCGGACGATTCGTTGAGCGAAATCGCCAGTACGTTCAGGAACGGATACAGCGTAACAATCAGGACCAGCGACATGAAGACGATATTGGCGACGTCGAATATTTTATCGCCGCGTGTGGCGTTGAAAGCTTTAGGTGCTGCCATGACGTTCCCCCCCTTACATGATGCTTTCTTTGGATATTTTCTTGAAGATGCCGTTTACCGTGAACAGCAGGATTACGCTGACAACGGAGTTGAAAATACTGATCGCGGTACCGTACGAGAAGCGTCCCATCTGCAATCCGTACTGCAGCGCGTACAGTTCCAGCACCTGCGAGTATTCCTGCACCAAGTTGTTGCCGAGGAGGAATTGTTTCTCGAAACCGATTTGCAGCAGGTGACCGATCTGCATGATGAACAGAACCGAGATCGTCGTCCGGATACCCGGAAGCGTGATATGCCACATCTGTCTGTAACGGCTTGCGCCGTCGACCCGGGAAGCTTCGTACAGCTCGGGATCGATACCAGTAATGGCCGCCAGATAGATGATCGTGTTCCAGCCCATTTCTTTCCATACATCTGAAGCGGTTACAATGTACCAGAACCATTCGCCTTTGGCCATAAATTGGATCGGTTCATTGATAATGTGAAGTCCGAGCAGCAGGTCGTTGATCGCTCCATCCTGCGTCGAAAGCATTTTCGTTACGAGACCGGCCACAACGACCCACGATACGAAGTGGGGCAGGTAAGAGACCGTTTGCACGAATCTTTTGAACATCATGCCGCGCAGTTCGTTCAGCAGCATCGCGAAGATGATCGGAATGACGAAACCGACCAGCAGGCCGAGAACGCTCATTGCCAGGGTGTTTCTCAAAGCGAGATAGAACCGATCATCGCTGAAGAGTTCCACGAAGTGTTCGAATCCGACCCATTTTTGATCGAAGAATCCTTTGGCCGGTTTGAAATCCTGGAAGGCCATCGTCCAGCCCCATAACGGCAAATAACTGAACACAAAAGCCCAAATGATGAACGGTAACGACATTAAATACAGATACCTTTGCTGCAGAGCAGTACGCCAGAAACCTTGCTTTTTAAAGCGCTTACCAGCGTTTGGATCGGCAGCAGGAGTACCCGGGTTTTTGGAAGTACCGCCTGGTGTGAGCGTTCCCATTTCTATAACCCCTCCTGATTTCCTTTATGACCTAATGATAAGCGTTTTCTTTGAAAGCGCATACCCTACGAATTTTGGACAAAATCATGCGAAAATTAGACATCAAAATCAAACTCTCTCACAATTCGCAAAAAAACGGGTGAAAATTAGAGATCGCTCTCCAATCCTCGCCCGTTTTCGTAAAAATAAAAGGATATTTCGTCGAACTTTGTTTTGCAACCGTTATCTTTCTCCGCTTTGCTGCTCGCCGTGCGCCTCGCTGCGGTAAGCGGAAGGCGAAGTGCCGACGTATTTGCGGAATTTCGAATGGAAATAGTCCGCGTTGGAGTAGCCGACCCTCGAAGCGACCTGGTGCACTTTGAGTCCCTGGGCCAGCAGCTCTTTCGCTTTGTCCACTCTCACCTTGTCGACGAACGCGTTGAAATATTCGCCGGTGTAGTTTTTGAACAGCTTGCCGAGATAGCCGCTGTTGTAGCCGAACATTTCCGCCAGCAGTTCAAGCTTCAGGTTCTCGCTGTAATTGCGGCGGATAAAATCGATCATCTGCTTGAGCACGGTATCTTTGTTCGCGCCGCCGAAGCGGTCGACCAGTTCGCCGAGCCGCGCATGCACCCGCTGCTTCAGCTCGTTGTAGCTCTGCGCCTGGTTGACGTCCGAGAGCAGCAGGCTGTGGTAGTTCTGGGCCTGTTCCGCCGCAGCGGAACCGCCGGAAGACAGCTTGCCGATCGCGAGCGACAGCGTGCGGGAGTATTCGCCGCGGACCGCGGCTTCGTCCATCCGCCGGCCGACCGCCGCGCGTTCGAGCTCCGCCAGCACTTTGTACACCGCGTCGCGGCTGCGAATATCGAGCGCGTAATACAGCTTGTCGCCCAGCTGCGGGCCGTCTTCGGCCGCTTCGCCGTCTGCCGGCGTCTGCGCGCCGTCGAACAGCGCTTCGTAGGCGGAGCGGTCGATGACCGAGCCGTTCTCGAAAAAGAAGCGCGCGTGCAGCAGCCGTTCGGCTTCGCGGAACGACTCGCCGATCCCGGTCAGACTGTCGACGACGGGGCCGCAGGCCGCATGGAACTCAAGGCCGCTCGCGGCGTCGGCCAGCTGGGCGCGCAGCGTGTCGCCGCATTCCACGTGGCTCTGCCGCACGAGCAGCATGCCGATATGCGAGCCGGCCGAGAACAGCACGTTGCCGCCGCGTTCTTCGAACACTTCCTTGAGGCGCTGCCGGAACACCGCATGCTGGCGGGATTCCGTATCCGCGCCTCCGTGCGCGTCGAGCAGCGCGATCCGGTAAGCCGGCGCAGACAGTCCCAGCGCGTCGGCCAGCTTGTTCTGGTGCGCGTCGTCCGCGTCTTCCTCGAACAGCAGCTCTTCGACAAGCTGCGCCTTCGGCAGCGACGCTTCCTGCTCGATCCGGGCGCTGCGGGCGTCACGTTCGCGCTGCAGCAGCTCGCGCACGCGGCGCAGCTCGTCGAGCAGTTCTTCCTCGTCGACCGGCTTGAGCAGATAGCCGCTGACGCCGCTCACGATTGCGCGCTTCGCGTAATCGAATTCCGCGTAACCGCTCAGGATCAGGAAATGCGCCGTGGAATTCGTCTTGCGCACCCGTTCGATCAAATCGAGCCCGGTCATCCCCGGCATCCGGATATCGACGATCGTGAGATCCGGTTCGAGCCGGCCGAACTTCTCCAATCCTTCTTTGCCGTTCGACGCCGTATCGACGATTTCGTACCCTTCGGCGCCCCAATCGACGATCGTGCGCAGGCCTTCGCGAATCATCGGCTCGTCGTCCACAATCAGCACTTTATACATCATTCGTCCCTCCCGGCGGGTATCTTGAAATAGATTTGCGTTCCTTTGCCGAGCTCGCTCGAAATGCGCAGCCCGCACTCTTCTCCGTACGTCATGATCAGCCGCTGGTGCACGTTGCGCAGCCCGATCCGGCTTTCTTCGTTTTCTTCCTTGTCGCGGATCGAGTCTTCGACCTGCCGCAGCCGTTCCGGCGTCATGCCCGCTCCGTTGTCGATGACGTCGATCAGCACCTCGTCGCCGACCCGTACCGCATGCAGCGAGACGATGCCTTCCGCTTCCTTGTTTTCCAACCCGTGCACGATAGCGTTTTCGATTAAAGGCTGTACGATAAGAGGCGGCAAAAGAACCGAAAGCGTATCAGGCTCGGCCGCCAGCTCGTAATGCAGCCTTTCCCCGTGGCGAAACTTCTGGATCTCCAGATACGACCGGACCATGTCCAGTTCGCTTTTGAGCGACGTATGCCGATTGCCCAGTTCCAGATTGCGGCGGATCAGCTTGCCGAGCAGTTGGACGATCCGCGCGATCTCTTTTTCCCCCTGGATATGGGCGCGCATCCGAATCGATTCGAGCGCGTTGAACAGAAAGTGGGGATTGATCTGGCTGGCGAGCATCTTGAGCTTGATCTCGCGCTGCATCACTTCGAGCCGGTTGTTCGTCTCGCTCGCTTCGTACACCTGGCTCATCAGTTCGTTGATATTGGTCACCATATAGTTGAACTGTTCCGACAGCTGCCCGATCTCGTCGTGCCCGTCGATCCGGGACACCGTGCCCAGATCGCCTTCGGCTACGCGGTTCAGGTTGCGGTTGAGCTTGAGCAGACGGGAGCTGATCAGCCGCGAATTGAAATATACGGCCAGCAGCGCCGTCAGCAGGATGAAGACGATCAGCTCCGCTCCGATCAGGCCGATCCGGTTCGCGTCGTGCACGATGCTGGACGACGCGAATGCGGACACGATCGTCAGTCCGCTCGTGCTGGAGTCCGGAATGAGCGTATTGATCGACACCTGATAATCCAGGCCGTTGATCGCCCGCTCGAACGTCCGCTCCTGCTCCCGGTCGCCGACCGCTACCTCGAAGCCCATATCGCCGAGCGTGCGCCCGATCGTCGACCGGTCTTTGGCCGCGACGATGTAGCCGTCTTCGTCGGCGACCATCGTGTCGAACGGTTCCTGGCTGAGCAGCGAGTTCAGATAATCGGTATCGACCTGCACAACGAGCACGCTGCGTTTGCCTGTATTGGGAAAAAAGATCTGCCGGACGAGGCTCAGCTGCTTGCCGGACACCGCGCCCGGATTGTTCATGTCTTCGATATACATCCAATAGATCGTCCGTTTGCCCATCGCCTTCTTGTACCATTCGGCGGACTGGATCGCGCTGTCCGCGTTCATGAACTGCAGGTTGTTGAGCAGCGTCGGATTGTCCGTGAACAGCTGGATGCCTTTGATTTCGCTGTAGGCACGCAGATAATCGCTGAAATCGGTATAGCTGCGGTAGGCGTTCACGAGCTGGATCGGATCGTCGGGCGGATACACCGTCGTGGCGACCCGCTCCATGTCGCGGTCCAGCAGCAGTTGGTTCGAGACGCTGATCGGCACGTTGAGCTGGTTCTCGATCTGCGTCTTAATCCGCTGGACGTTGTTCTCGGTCTGCTCGGTCGCTTTCTCAAGCGCGTCCTGCCTGAAATACTGGATCACGATCAGGCCGACGATCAGCACCGGAATCATGACAACGATTACATAAAAAAAGATCAACTTGTTGCGTATTTTCATATCGTTCAGCCATCGGACAAACCTTCTTGTCAACCTTCTCATCACACGTTTCATCCTCCGAACATCGGGCGATTGCCGAAGCCGTTCGCCGTATCGGCCGACGTGCGGCCCCATTTCATCATAACACAGAAAGAAGCCGCTGTTCATCCACGTGCCGGCTACCCGTTTCATCCGTTGCGAATTCGCCCGAAGCGGACTATACTGACAACAGGATGAAGCGCCGGCCCGCCTGCCGCGACGCCACGTTTCGTATTCGATCGACCAACGGGCCATGCCGTCCGTTCAAGGAGGGTCTATGTATTATTTAGCCGCTTTTGTATTGTCTTTGGCCGTTGCCCTGATTCTGATTCCTTTGCTTCGGAATTTGGCCGTCCGGCTCGACTTCGTCGACAAACCGCGACCGGACAATGAACGCAAACTGCACCGCGAACCGATTCCGCTCATGGCGGGAATCGCGCTGTTCGCCGGATTCGCCGTCTCTTACATACTGTTCAACGATATGGGCGCCATGGAATCGGCTGCCGTCATGGGCGGTTCGCTGCTGATCCTGCTGATCGGCCTCGTCGACGACTGGTACAAAGTCAGCCGCCGCGAATTCCCGGCGCTGCCCAAGCTGATCGTGCAGCTGCTGGCCGCGCTGCTCGTCTACATGGCCGGTATCCGCTTCTCCGGCTTCTCCAACCCGTTCACGGACAGCTACGTCGTCCTGCCCGAATGGCTCCAGCTCGTTCTTACGCTGCTGTGGATCTTCGGCGTGACGACGGTTATCAACTTCACCGACGGTCTGGACGGCCTCGCCGGCAGTCTCGCCACCATCTCCGCCGGCACGCTGTTCGTTGTCGCGATCGCCCAGCAGGAGAGCAATTCGGCGATCATGGCGATCAGCCTCGTCGGCGTTGGCCTTGCATACCTCAAATACAACAAGCCGCCCGCCAAAGTGTATATGGGTGACTCGGGAGCGACCTTCCTCGGCTTTATCCTGGCGATCATCGCCCTGGACGGTGCGTTCAAGCAGGCGACGGCCCTGTCGCTGCTCGTGCCGATTCTGGCGCTCGGCGTGCCGATCTTCGACAACATCTTCGTCGTGCTGAAGCGGTTGAAGAACGGACAGAAGATCTACGAAGCGGATGCTTCGCAGATCCATTACCGGCTGCTGTCGAGCGGGATGAATCCGAAGCAGGTGCTGTTCGTCCTGTGCCTCGTCAGCGTCTGCCTCAGCCTGTCTTCAATCATTCTGGTGCTGCTGCCGATCTGACGCCGGTCTGCCGCCTGTCGGCCCGAATAGGGCCGTATCCAGCCAAAAGAACCCCCTGTCCGATCTTCTCGATCGGACAGGGGGTTCTTTTGGCCTTTTACTTCCGGTTCATGCGGTAATGCAGCAGCACCTGCGGCCCTACGGGACCCTGCTTGCGGTGGCCGCGGTCTTCGAAGCCGGCTTGTGCGTAGACGCGCAGCGCCGCTTCGTTGTGCTGGTTAACGACCAGCACGATCTCGTTCATGTCGGGAAAATAATTGCTGACGAACTTGGGCAGCATGCTTGTCGCCTGCTTCGCGTACCCTTTGCCCTGTTCGGGAAGATTGACGGACATCGAACGCACCAGCATCGCGCGCGGAGATTCGGTCACGCTTTTGATCCGGTCTCCCCGGTGAAGCACGAAGAAGCCGACCGGCTTCTTGTCCGCCAAAATCACGATCGGGTGGCGATCCCGGTCTTCCCTGCACAACTGGATGGCCCGGACCGGCAGCGCGGTATATTTCTCCTGCTCCGCGGATACCTGATAGTCCTCGAACAGAGCTTTTTCGTATTCCGGACGGAAAAACTTCAGCTCCACTTTCGGCTCCGTACCCTGAGACATACTGCTCATCCTACGTTCCTCCTGTCTTCTTATCCCGACCGCCGCGGACGTGCCCGGCGCTGCGGCGGAAGCTAATGAAGATGACGCCGTTACTCTACTATATAAACGCGAATATTCCTTCTCTAATCGCCGGCCCCGCCGAACCGGGCATTCATTCGATGATCTGCTGAACCCGGCCGACCTGGCCGTCCTGCAGGCGAACCTTGATTCCGTGCGGGTGGGTGGCGGAATTGGTCAGCAGATCTTTGACGACGCCGCGCGTCAGCGCGCCGGTCCGCTGGTCTTTTTTGAGAATAATATCGACGGTGAGGCCCGGTCGAATGTTGGAGCGGTTCTTTCCGTTCATGACAATCTCTCCTTCTTGGTCTGCTTCCTTCATCATAACATAGCGCCATGCCGGACCAAAATGCAAAAACGCCTTTCGCCGATAGGGCGAAAGGCGGCATGCGTTCGCGATGACGGGACAGGCCACCTGACCTGCGCGAGTCCGGAGAACGGGTGCAGGCAAGATTCGTACGGGACCGTCTATTCGTTCAGGGCGCTCTGAAGCTGCTGCAAATTGGTGCGCATCACGGACAAATAGTCTGCGCCTGCGGCCGTTTCTTCTTCGGTCAAGCCTTCGAGCGGATTGAGCACCGCCGTTCTCGCTCCGATCTCGGTCGCGATCGTGGCGGCGACTTTGGAAGACACGAGCGTCTCGAAGAAGATCGTCTTGACGTCGTTCGCTTTGGCGAACTCGACGATCTCCGCCATTTCCTGGGCGGACGGCTCCTGATCCGGCGACAATCCCGCGATCGGCACCTGCGTCAGCCCGTAATCGCGGGCCAGATAGCCGAACGCGGCATGCTGCGTAACGAAGTCTTTGCGTTTCGTGTCCGCGAAGCCGCTCGCGAATTCCTTGTCCAGCGCTTCAAGCTTCGCGACATAGGCGTCGGCGTTGCTCTTGAAGCGGTCGGCGTTGCCTGGGTCCGCTTTGGCGAAAGCCGCTTCGATGCCGCGGACTTCCTCGATCGCCAGACGCGGCGACAACCAGACGTGCGGATCGAGTCCGCCGTGGTCATGGTCGTGACCTTCTTCGGCTGCCGCGTCATGTTCGTGTCCATGTTCATGGTCATGCTCGTCTTCCGAACCTTCCATAATGTCGATTCCCGCGCTCGCTTCCACGACCGCCGGCGCGTCGCCCGACGTGGCGTTCAACACCTGATCGACCCAGCTCTCCATGCCTGCCCCGTTGTAGACGAGCAGATCCGCTTCGGAGATCCTGGCGATATCTTTCGGCGTCGGTTCCCAATCGTGCGGCTCCGTTCCGGCCGGCACGAGCAGTTCGACGTCCGCGAGATCTCCGCCGACCTGGCGGGCAAATTCGTACATCGGATAGAAGCTCGCCTCGACCTTGAGCTTGTCCGCCGGCGCGGCGGCCTGCCCGGATGTGCCGCCATTTTCCGCCGACCCGTTAGCCGGAGCCGTACCGGCCGGCGCGGCCGCGTTCGACCCGCATCCTCCCAGTACCAACATCAAACCCAGCAGCGAAGCGCCGACGGCGCTTGCGGTCTTCACGTTCTTTGTATTTCTTTTTGCCTGCATCTTTTTGTTCAGTCCTCTCCGTTCAAACGATCTGTTTGATCTCTTTTTTGCGGCTGCCGGTATTTGAAATACCGACCCGGCCGTGACGTTTGCGCCGGAACAGAAGCCCGACTTTTTGCAGCGCCGTCCCGAGCAGCAGCAGGGCCAGCAGAATCAGCGCGATCGTCCCGCCGGGCGGCATGTCGTAAAAGTACGACACGGTCAGTCCGCCGAATATGCCGGTCAGCCCGACGACGACGGCGATGAAGATGGCCGACAAAAAGCCTTGCGCGATCCGCAGCGCCAAAGCGGCCGGCAGCACCAGCAGCGCCGAGACGAGCAGCACGCCCACGATCGGCATGGCGGCGGCCACCGTCATTCCGGTCAATACCGAGAAAGCGATTGATAACGCGCGCACCGGCACCCCGCTGATCCCCGCAGTCTCTTCGTCGAAAGTCAGGTCGTACATCGGCCGCCGGAACACGAACAAAAACAAAAGGCCCGCGACCGCGGCGCTCCCGATCAACCAGAGCTGCGTCTCGCTGACGGCCACGATCGAGCCGAACAGATAGGCATTGAAGCTCTGGGACAGCGTCTTCCCGAAGCTCATCAGCACGACCGCAAGCGCCAGCCCGCCGATCATCATGATCGCGACCGGCACTTCGGCATACGTGCGGTACCCGCGCCGCAGCCGTTCGATCAGCAGCGCCGCGACGACCGCCGCGACAAAGCCTCCGACGGAAGGATTCACGCCCAGCAGGGCGCCGGCCGCCACCCCGGCAAGCGATACGTGCGACAGCGTATCGGCCATCAGCACCTGACGGCGCAGCATCAGGTAGATGCCGAGCACCGGCGCGATCAGTCCGATCAGCGCTCCCGCCAGAAAAGCGCGCTGCATAAATTCGTAAGCCAGCATAACCGTTACCCCTTTTCCCAGCGGTCGCCGGTCGAGACTTCGCTTGGGCGCGGCGAAGCCTCAACCGATTCCGTGTCGAACCGCTCCAGCGTAACGACCCGGTCCAGATACCGACCCGCTTCTTCAAGGCCGTGCGTGACCATCACGACCGTGACGCCGTGATGCCGCACCTGATGCCGCATCAGGCGATACAGCTTGGTGCGGCTGTTAACGTCCATGCCGGTCGTCGGTTCGTCCAGAATCATGACGTTCGGGCATTGCACGAGCGCCCGGGCGATACATACGCGCTGCTTCTGTCCGCCGGACAGCTCGCCGATCCGGCGGCTTCTCAGCTCCCACATGCCAACTTGTTCCAGGCTGCCCCGCACAAGCCGCTCTTCCTTCGCGCCGAGGCGGCCGAACAGCCCTGCCCGGGCATGGCAGCCCGAACGCACCAGTTCGATCACCCGGCTCGGAAAGCCGGAATTGAACGCCGCCGCATGCTGCGGCACGTAGCCAATGACCGGCTTCTCTCCGTCAAACGCGGCCGCGTTCAGTTCGACGCTGCCGCTCCAGGGCTTGAGCAGGCCGAGCAAAATTTTGAGCACTGTCGTCTTGGCCGTGCCGTTGGGACCGACGATGCCCAAAAATTCGCCTTTGTGCACGTCGAGCGATACCCCGTTCACGACCGGCTTTTCCCCGTAGCCGAAAACGACGTTTTGCATGGAAGACAAGATCATGCCGGACACCCCTTGCGTAATGATTACGATTTAAAAAGAGGCAAAAAATTTTGCCTCTTTCCGGTTTTCGTTTTTCCGTTTTATCGTGTTTTCGTTTTAGCGCGTTTCCCGATGGATCGTATACTTTTTCAGTCGCGGGGAATATTTTTTCAATTCCAGACGCTCCGGATGATTTCTTTTGTTTTTCGTCGTCGTGTAGTTGCGGTCTCCGCATTCGGTACAGGCCAACGTAATGATGACTCTCATGATCGGAACCCTCCCATTTTTTTGAACGCGGCCGCATAACGGTCTGTATGCTGTGCCGCTTATTATCGTAATGATTACGAATAAATGAAATTATACGTATTCGTCGATCTCTTGTCAACAGTGCCTGCGTCGTGACCCGCTGTTACCAGCTCGCTTTTTTGACGCCCGGAATCTGGCCTTTGTGCGCCAATTCGCGGAACATGATCCGGGACACTTTGAACTTGCGCAGGTAAGCGCGCGGACGGCCCGTGATCTCGCAGCGGCTTTTGAGCCGGGTCGGCGACGAATCGCGCGGCAGTTTTTGCAGGGCGGCATAATCGCCTTTTGCTTTGAGTTCGCGGCGCAGGTCGGCGTATTTCGCTACCATCGCCTCGCGCTGCTGCTGACGTACCACTTTGGACTTTTTAGCCATGTTTATCTCTCCTTCGGTATGTTTGCTTCTATTGGGCGGATCGTTCCTCAGACCGGCAGTTGTTCGGCGACCGTCCACGGCAGCGGATTGTCGAACCCGCTCCAGTCCGCCTCCATCTCTTCTTCGCCCAGCAGGCACGCATCCAGCTCCCGCTCGATTTCTTCGCGCTGCATATCGATCCCGATCAGCACGAATTCGTTGATCCGGTCGCCGCTGCGTTCGTCCCAGCCGTCCGCAAGTTCCGGCTGCTCGGCGAACAGTTCCGCGCGTTCGCTCTCCGGCAGGCCCGCAAGCCAGCTTCCGGCCGGACCGAACTGGATCGAAGGACCCGCCTGGCTGAAGTTGGCCGCCCAATCCTGCTCGACGGCGATCCACATCAGCCCTTTGGCGCGTACGATCTCGGATGGCCATTCGGCCAGTACGTTCGCCAGCCGCTCCGGGTGAAACGGACGGCGGCGGCGATAGACGAACGAGCCTATGCCGTACTCTTCCGTTTCCGGCGTATGCTCTTCCCGCTGCAGCTCGCGAATCCAACCCGGCGCGAGGCTCGCTTTTTCAAAATCGAACCGGTTCGTATTCAGCACTTCGGCCAGGTCGACTTCACCGTGCACGGTGCGGATGATCCGGGCCGACGGCTGAAGCTTGCGCAGGACGCCTTCGAGGCGCTGCAAATCTTCTTCCGCAACGAGATCGCACTTGTTCAGCAGCAGCACGTCGCACATCTCCACCTGGTCGATCAGCAGATCCGTGACGTCGCGCAGGTCGTGCTCGTCATTCGCCTGTCCGCGGGCCAGCAGGCTCTCGCCCGACTCGAAATCGTGCCAGAACCGGTAGGCGTCCACGACGGTCACCATGCAGTCCAGCCGCGCCAGGTTCGTCAGATCGACGCCGGTCGTCTCGTCCGCATATGTGAACGTCTGCGCGATCGGCACCGGTTCGCTGATGCCCGTCGACTCGATCAGGATGTAATCGAACCGGCCGTCGGCCGCAAGCGTCTCCACTTCGCGCAGCAGGTCATCCCGCAGCGTGCAGCAGATGCAGCCGTTCGACATCTCCACCAATTTTTCCTCGGTGCGCGACAGGCTGGCTTCGCCCGCTACCCGTCCCGCGTCCACGTTGATTTCGCTCATATCGTTCACAATTACCGCCACTTTCAGACCCTGACGGTTATGAAGGATATGATTGAGCAGGGTGGTCTTCCCCGATCCCAAATAACCGCACAGGACGGTAACGGGAATCTTCTCGCTAGGCATGTGTACCGCTCCTTGAACAAATAGTAATTATTACGATTAATAAATCGTACTATACGCCTCTTTTTGCAATCCTGTCAACGTTCTATTGGAAAAAGAAATCCGGAAACGCCAAAAAACCCGGCGCGAACCGGGCTGCGGATCAGGAACTGCCGATCAATCGAACTTGTTAATCTTCTTGCCTTCGCTCTGGCCGAGCAAATATTCGAAATCGTTCTCCAGCCGTTTGCGTTCGGCCTGCTTCGCTTCGAGCGCCTGACGCTGCTCGGCCTGGCGCCGTTCTTCTTCCGTCGCCTTGAGTTCGTTCGCCTGGGCCTGCAGCTTCGCCAGCACTTCGGGGTTCAGCATATCTTTGAGCGTAGCCGGCTTGTCCGAAGGTGCCGGACGGGCGGCCGGCTGTTTTTTCTTGGCAGCCATGTTGTTTTCCTCCCTCGTGATCGCGGTTCCTGCGGAAGGAACCTGTATCTCTTTATTATACGGCGCACGCCGCGGGAAAGGAACCCGGCAGCCCTGTGTATAACTTGCTGGCTATGCACAAGTTATGCCGCGCTTTTCCACAACCTTATCCCCAGTAATCGGCAAGTTACCCCCAACCTGTTGAAAGCTTGCTCCTTTTTTCCAATTAACAGGTTTTTTTATCCACAAATCTCTCAATCCGTCGGCCGCTCTTCCCCGTCCCGTCCGAACGCGCGCACCGCTTCGATCTGTCCGATCCGGCCGTCCCGCATATCGAGCACTTTCCAGTCCCAGCCCGATTCGTGCAGCGTATCGCCCGGCTTGAGATCGAACTTGGCCGACAGCAGCCAGCCGCCGATCGTGTACACTTCTTCCGAATCGATATCGGTGCCGAGCGTGCGGTTCACGTCGTGCAGCAGCGCGTTCGAACCGAGCCGGAACCGTCCGTTCCCGTCTTCGCGAATAAGCGGCGTCGGCGTGCCTTCGCCGTCCGGCGAAGAACTGGACGGAATATCGCCCACGATTTCTTCCAGCAGGTCTTCGAGCGTGACCAGTCCCGACGTGCCGCCGTATTCGTCCATCAGCACCGCCATATGAATGCCTTCCTTCTGCATCCGCCCGAGCAGGTCGCGCGCCCGCACCGTCTCGATCACCTGAATGACCGGCCGGATATACGCCGCGATCGGCTTGGGCTGCCCGCCGCCGCTGCGCACGTAATCGCTCAGCACCTGCTTGACGTTCACCATGCCGACGATATGGTCTTTGTCCCCGTCCAGCGATACCGGCACGAGGCTGTACGCTTTCGGTTCGATCAGCTTCACCAGATCCCGCACGTCCGCCTGCTGCGGAATATGCCGAATCTCGGTGCGCGGCACCATGATCTCCTGCGCGTCGCGCTCGTCGAAGTCGAACACGTTGTTGAGATAGCGGTATTCGGTCGGCGTGATCTCCCCGCTCTTGAATCCTTCCGACAGCGCCAGACGCAGTTCGGCTTCGCTCTGCGCGGCTTCGCCTTCGGTCAGCGGCTTCAGCCCGAACAACCCGCTGATGACGCGCGACGAACGGCTGAGTACCCAGTTGAACGGGTACGTGAGGCGGTAGAACGCGATAAGCGGGCGGGCGAGCGCAAGCGCGAGCGGCTCGGCGACCTGGATCGCGATCGTTTTGGGTACCAGCTCCCCGATCAGCACTTCGAAATAGGTCAGGATCAGGAACGCCAGCAGAAACGAGAGCACGCCCGTCGCCGATTCCGGAATATGCAGCCAGACAAACGCCGGCGCCAGCAGTTCTTCCACCGTCGATTCGCCCAGCCAGCCGAGCGCGAGCGACGTCAGCGTCGTGCCGAGCTGGCTGGCGGACAGAAATTCGTCGAGCCGCGACAGTATGCGTTTGACGGCCTGCGCATTTTTGCTGCCCTGCTCCGCGAGCTGGTTGATGCGCGAGACACGCACCCGGATAATCGAATATTCGGATGCGACAAAAAAGGCCGTGAGCACGATAAGCAAAATGACGATCAATATATTTACGATTTCCACACTGTTCCCCCGCCTCCGGCCGCCCGCGGCGAACCGAAACGGAGAACACCTCCTTCACGGCATTCGTCGGTCCTGCGCGAACCGCGTCGTTGTCGTATTTATATACCCATTTTTACACATCGTATCGCGCGGTCATCATCTTGCAGCCGAACAGCGATCGTTCGACTGTTCCGGCAGCGCAAAAAGCCGCGGGGAGCGGCCGGCCGAACGTTCCCCATAACGGGAAATCTTCGGTCGACCGCGCCTTCGCGGCTTCAGAGAGTGCTTATTGAAGAGAGCTGACGGCTACCCGGCCAAAACGGCCGGTTTGGGCTTCACCTTGCGGTTGACCAAATAGATTCCGGTTCCGATCAGCACGAGGCCGAGCAGCAGGAAGCGGCTGAACGGCTCGTGCAGCGCAAGCGTTCCGATCAGCACCGACAGCAGCGGCACGAGGAACGTATAGGACGCGACCTGGCTCGCTTCTCCGGCCTGAGTCAGCGTGATGTACAGAATCCACGACAGCGCGATCCCGAAAAAGACGCCGAACAGCAGTCCGGTCCAATAAGCGCCGTTCCAGACGATATCGCTCCAGCTTTCGGTCAGCGAACCGGACAGCGTCAGCACGATTCCGCCAAGCGTACACTGGAACGCGACGAGCCAGAGCGAGTCGACGGACGTGCCCGCTTTTTTGATAAAGACGGTCCCAAGCGCCCAGCTGATCGCGGTCGCGATAGCGAGCACGACGCCGATCACGGCGACATGGCCGGAGAATCCGCCCAGGCTGACCGAGATCACGCCCAGGAATCCGAGCAGCAGCCCGACCGCTTTGAGCGGATTCATCCGCTCGTTCAGCCAGACCCAGGCGAGCAGTCCGACGAGCACCGGCTGCAAATAGACGAGCACGGTGAACAACCCCGACGGCATATAGAGCAGGCCGATCGTCTGCAGGCCGTAGAACAGCACGACATTAAGCAGCGCCGAGACGAGATAGACTTTGCGGTTTTCTTTCCAGCGGATACGGCTGCGCTTGGGCAGCAGGAACAGCATCAGCAGCAGTCCGCCGATCAGCGTGCGCAGACCCGCGAACAGCAGCGGCGGCGTGTAGTCGAGCGCGACTTTGTAGATCGACCAGGAGACGCCCCAGATCAGGACGAGCGCGGCGATCATGCCGAGACGCTGCGGTCCGGTTAAAGTTTTCATGGATGTATGACTCCTCGTTGTGTGATTTTATCGGCAAAAACGGAAAAAGCGTCGATCGCGCCGCGCAGGCACTTCCTTCGCTTTTCCCGTTGTCGATGTGATGAAGTTGGGGGAGAGCTTGTGCGCCGCCGTGTGCGCGGCCTTGCCGTTATTCGGGTGCGTGACCTTTGTCCAGGCGTTCCAGCCCGGTCTCCAGCGTATTCATGGCCAGAGCCAGCCGGTCGACCAGTTCGCCGAGATCTTTTTTGCCTTCCGACGGTTCGCTCGACACGGTCGGAATCGGGTCGCCGATCACGATCCGGGTCTTCGCGCCGCGCAGCAGTCCCTTGAACGTCGTCGGGCCGGAGAAAGCCGCCGGAACGACGGGAACTTTCGCCATCTTGGCGATGGTCACCGCGCCGCGCTTGAGCGGCACGTCTTCCGAAGAGCGGGTGCCGGACGGGAAAATCCCGATCGTCTTGCCCTGCTTGAGCAGTTGAATCGGTACTTTCAGGCTGCTCGGCCCCGGATTTTCCCGGTCTACCGGAAAGGCGTTGATGTCGCGCAAAAATTTATCGGCAATCTTTTTTCGGAACAATTCCTTCTTGGCCATAAAGTGGACTTCGGTCGGCAGCAGCGAGCTTCCGAGCGCGATGACGTCGATCCAGCCCCGGTGCGTGCAGGTGATCACATAGCCGCCTTCTGCCGGCAGCCGCTCCGCTCCGATCACTTCGAACTTCCCGAATCCACGCAGTACAAGTCTGGCCAATTTAGCTAGGGGTTGATACAACACGTCGACTGCTCCTTCCGTATTCCGCTTGTTCATGGGCTTAGGATCTGGTCCTAATTTTGAGGTGCGTCGTACTTTCCGTGCAAAAACGGACGACACGTGTTAAGTGTACCACGCGCTTGCTCTCCTGAACAGCGCTGCACCGGTAAAAAGCATGCGTCTTTTCCGCAATGCGGGTAGAAAGCCGCGGCCTTATCGCCTATAATGACGGTAAGCCAATCCTTTTGCATGCCTTCTTTTGGAAGGGGTACAAAAAGATTCTATCCGCAAACGAAGGAGACCGGCGTATACGATGAGCGACTTTATTTTATTCAAACTGGCCGACAAAACTTACGGAATTCCTTTTCACGAGATCGACGAGATCCAGAACTCCAAACCCGGCACGTCGATTCCGTTCTCTTCCAATTGGCATGAGGGCGTAGTCAAGATCCGCGAAGAAATCTATACGATCCTGAATCTGCGCAAAAAATTGAACGTCTCGCACGACGACCAGCAGGATACGGACAAGTTCATCCTGCTCCGCCGCGAAAAAGTCGCCCTGCTCGTCGATTCGCTCGACGATACGGCGTCCGTGCCCGATTCGGCGCTGACGGACAACGAAGAAGCGGCCAGCCGCCGTTTCCTGCCGTCGGTGTTCGAACACGGCGACCGGCTCGTCCTCGTGCTGAACGTCGATACGCTGCTCGCCAGCACGACCGGAGGCGGAGCCTAGGCTCCGTTCCCGCCCGGCGCGGCAGCGGCCGTATGCATGCAGCAAAAAGCCCCGATGCAAATCGGGGCTTTTCGTCGTTTCCGCGGCTGCCGGCAAGCGGGGAATAGTGCTGCGAATAAACAAGGTATGGGTCAAAATGCCGTAGGCAGAAAATCGCAAGCGTGAACGTACTCTGGTTGTATAGGCTGTATCGTTGAGAGAAGCTGCAGATACGAGCCGCGGAAATCGACCGGCCTGTGCCGAAAGTTGAGAAGAGAGCACCCACGGTTGGTTGAAAATCTAAGCGGGCGATGGGGCCGTACCAGTTGTTGTTCTGTGGTGCTCTCACCGGGTAAAACGCAAAAGATTCCGGGTTGGATCACTTTTTTTGAATTTTTTTAAAAAAGTTTTTCGGGACGTTCGGCGGGCGGTGCAGCGGAACGTTCGGCGCGTTTGGCGCTATGAAGGCTAAGCGCGCCAGACCGACGCGATCCGCGCGATCTGCTCCGGCGTCGTGCGGCAGCAGCCGCCGATCAGCCGGGCGCCGGCGGCGTGCCAGGCGCGCGCCGAGTCGGCCATGTCGCCGCAGGCCGCGGACTCGCCGCCGTGCCACGTCTTCGTCGAGGCGTCGTACGACTCGCCGGAGTTCGGGTAGACGAGCACCGGCTTGGACGTATGCGCGGCGAGCACGGCAACCGCTTCGGCCGCTGCCGAAGAGGGCGCGCAGTTGACGCCGATCGCGGCGATGCCCGCCCGCAGCGCAAGCGCAAGCGCGCACTGTTCGAGCGGCGTGCCTTCGCTGATCTGGCGGCCGTTTTGCAGCGAGAACGACATCCACGCGAACGTCCCCGGGAACTCTTCCAGCAGATCGGCGAGCACGAGCGCTTCCTGCAGCGACGGAATCGTCTCGAACGCGAGCAGGTCGGCGCCCGCTTCGATCAGCGCGCGCATGCGCGGCCGATGAAACTGCGCCAGGCGCTCGTCGCTCACCCCGTAATGGCCGACGTACTCCGAGCCGTCCGCCAGATAAGCGCCGTACGGACCGACCGAAGCGGCCACGATCGGCTTGGGCCGATCGCCATGTTCGCCGCCGGCCCAGAACTCGTCGCGCGCCTGCGCCGCAAGTTCCACCGTCAGGCGGATCAGCCGAAGCGCCTCCTCTTCCCCGATTCCTCTCGCCGCGAAGCCTTCCACCGTCGCCTGGTAGCTCGCCGTAATGGCGCAGTCCGCGCCGGCGCGGAAATAATCGGCATGGACGTCCCGGATATGCCCGGGATGCTCCAGCAGCACGCGGGCCGACCAGAGCGGATCGTCGAGGTCGCAGCCGCGGCCTTCAAGTTCCGTCGCCATCGCTCCGTCGAGGATCAAGACCGGATGCCGGCTCAGCAGGTCCGCGATCGGATCTTGGCGGGGCGCTCCGGCCGGGTCGTTTTGATTAGGCTCTTTTTGCGAATCTTCGTTCATGACTGTTTCTCTCCTTCGGGCCGCCCGGTGCGGGCGGTCAGGTAATAAGCCGCGTAACACAGCAGAATAAACGGAACGCCGAAGTACAGCGCGACGCGCTGCGTCGGATCGAACGCGATGCCGATACACGACAGCAGGCACAGCAGGAACGAAGCGATCGGCACGAACGGGTACAGCGGGGTGCGGAAGCCGAGATCGCCAACCGAATGCCCGGCTTTGAGGTAAGCTCGGCGGAACATGAACTGCGAAGCGCTGATGCTCATCCAGACGACGACTACCGCAAGGCCCGAGATCGAGACGAGCGCGATATAGACCGTTCCCGGCGCGATGATGCTCGACAGCAGCGCCAACGCGCCTCCGGCCATACTCAGCAGCAGCGCGTTAAACGGGATGCCGCGCTTGTTCAGACGGGCCAGCGAACGCAGGATCGTGCCTTTGTCCGCCAGCGACCAGAGCATGCGCGAAGACGCGTACAGACCGGAATTCGCCGCGGACAAAATGGCTGTCAAAATAACGAAGTTCATGACGTCCGCCGCGTAAGGAATACCGATCCGGTCGAGCACGGCCACGAACGGACTCTCCAGCACGCCGGCTTCGTTCATCGGCAGCAGCGCCGACAAGATGACGATCGTGCCGATAAAGAACAGGATCAGGCGCACGAGCGTCGTCTTGATCGCTTTCGGAATAGTGCGGGCCGGATCGACCGTCTCCCCCGCCGCGATCCCGATCAGCTCCGTGCCGGAAAAAGCGAAATTGACGGCCAGCATCGTCAGCAGAATCGCGCTCGCCCCGTTCGGGAACCAGCCGTCCGCTGTCAGGTTCGACAGCAGCGGCGCGGTCTCGCGCCCTTCCATCGGCATGATGCCGAACACGGCCGCCGCGCCGATCAGGATGAAGGCCACGATCGTCAGCACTTTGACGAGCGAGAACCAGAACTCCGACTCCGCGAACAGCCGCACGGTCAGCGCGTTCAGACCGAAGATCAGCGCCGCGAACAGCGCGCTCCAGATCCAGACGTTGATGTCCGGGAACCAGCGCTGCATCAGCAGTCCCGCCGCGGTAAATTCCGAACCGAGCGCCACGGTCCAGGTCAGCCAGTACAGCCAGGCGACCGTGTATCCGGTGGCGGGTCCGATATATTTGGCGGCATAGCTGTGAAACGCGCCGGTCTCCGGCATCTGCACGGCCAGCTCGCCGAGGCAGAGCATGACCAGGTAGACGGCGATCGCGCCGACCGCGTACGACAGAATCGTTCCGACAGGCCCGGCCTGCTGGATCGTATACCCCGAGCTCAGGAACAGCCCCGTTCCGATCACGCCGCCGAGCGAGAGCATGACGACGTGCCGAACTTCCATTTTCCGCTGAAAATTCCCGCCGTTTTTTTGATCCATCCGTATTTGCTCCTTTCGGTCCGCACGCAAAAGAGGCGTCTTCGTATTGAAGACGCCTTGTGAACCCCTGGTTGTCGGGACAGGTCTTCAAACCCTGTAGCCCTTCGAAGATCTGCGCCGGAACCCAAGATTTTCATCCCAATATACCGGGAGCTCCCTTGCCGTGTCAATCTTTATTTTGGTTCTTCACCGCATTGAACCGTCGATCCACTCAAGCGCCGCAATCAGGCGTTCGCCGAAGTCGGCCGGGTAATCGTGCCCCGTGCCGGCCGCGACTTCGAACCGGGCTTCAAGTCCCGCTTCGCGCAGCGCGGCGGAGATCCGCTCGGCGCCTGCCCGGCCTTCTGCGTCGAGTTCGCCCGCGATCCAGACGCCGCGCGGCGTCCGGCTTTCCAGCCGGTCCAGCGCCTGCGCCCATTCGTCCGGGTCGTCCAGCCACGGTGCGGCGAACACGTAGCCGTCCGCCGGAAACTCGTCGTGCAGCAGCGCATTCAGCGCCACTTCCGCCCCCGCGGAAAAAGCGCCTAGCACGACCGGCGCGCCGCCCTGCCCGGCGTCTTCCCCGCGCAGCGCAAGCAGATGCTCGCGCAGCTCGGCCGCGCCCAGGTCGATATCGT
Organism: Saccharibacillus sp. WB 17; assembly: GCF_008634075.2. Classification (NCBI taxonomy): domain Bacteria; kingdom Bacillati; phylum Bacillota; class Bacilli; order Caryophanales; family Paenibacillaceae; genus Saccharibacillus; species Saccharibacillus sp. WB 17. The sequence goes on from NZ_VPFK02000038.1 coordinate 41,202, forward strand.
CCCAGCCGAACGTATCGTGGAAGCGAATCTGCGACGAACGCACGAGCCCGACCGTCCAGCCGGCCGCAAGCGCGGGGCTCCAGAACGGCTCGGCATCGCGTTCGTTCTCCTGGTCGCCGTGCAGCACGAGCAGCAGCGGCCCGTGAGGGGCTGCCTGCCCTTCCGCCGCCGAAGCCGCCTCGCTGGCGGCCGGAGCAGCGGCTTCGGCCGGGTAAGCCGGCGCTCCCGGCTCCGGCTCCAGCACCGCAAGCGCCGGCGCCGCGTCTTCCAGCGCCGCCGCTTCGCGCCGCGCGCACAGCTCCGCAAGCTCGGCGAAGCCTTCGCGCCCGCGCAGCGCGTCCAGATCCCCGTCTTCCAGCAGGTAGTCCGCCGGATACCAGAAGCCGCGCGCTTCGACCGCTTCGCGCAGCAGCGCGAACGCTTCGTCCGCGCGGCCGGCAGCGGCGGCCAGCGCGTACAGCAGGTTCATCTGCCGGGCATCGGCCTGCCCGGACTGCCGGTCGCTGCCGGCCTGTTCGCGCACGAAGCAGTAAGCGGCTTCCGCACCGGACGCCTCGCGCAGACGCAGCGCTTCGTTGAACAGGCGGGTTGCCGTCATGATCTCCATGCCGGCCCCTACTTCGTCAGGATGATCGGCGCGCCCTTGGTGATGATCATCGTATGTTCGTATTGGGCGACGAAACTGCCGTCGTCCGCGCGGAGCGTCCAACCGTCGTTCGCGTCTTCGAACACTTCTCGGGCGTTCGTCGACACGAACGGTTCAAACGCGATGACGGAGCCTTCTTTCCACAGATCCGTATCGGTCGGATCGAAGTAGCTCAGGATGTACTCCGGCTCGTCGTGCAGCGAAGTGCCGATCCCGTGTCCGGTCAGCGTCTCGATGATGTTGAAGCCGTGGCGGCGCGCCACGTTGTAGGACGCTTTGCCGGCATTGTTGCGCTTGGAGCCGGCTTTGATCTTCGCCGCTCCCGCTTCGAACGCTTCGACCGAAGCCTCGCACAGCTTGACCAGGCGCGGATCGCCTTCGCCGACGACGAACGAGACGCCCGTATCCGCGAAGTAGCCGTCGCAGGAAGCGGACACGTCCACGTTCACGAGGTCGCCTTCCTGAATGACGCGTTCGCCCGGAATGCCGTGCGCGACTTCTTCGTTCACGCTGATGCACGTGTATCCCGGGAAATCGTAGGTCGATTTCGGAGCCGAGATCGCCCCGTGTTCTTCGAGCAGTTCGGCGGCGCGGCGATCCAGATCGATCGTGCGCAGGCCGGGCTTGGTCATTTGTTTCAGTTCGTCGCGAATCAACGCGACGATCCGTCCGATTTTTTTCAATCCTTCGATGTCCTGTTCCGTTTTGGCTATCATGGTTGTTCTCCTTTGGATGTAAGTTGGGTGCGCGGCCTTCGAGCGAATTCCCCGCCGCAAATCGCGGCTCGGCCGCGCAGCGGGCACGTTCTGCCCGAATACGACGGTATCCGCTATTATACCACCGCTAAGCGCCTCTTTCTTCCTTCCCGGCAAAAAAGGCTTGGGGAAAGGTTCCCGAACCCTTTTCCCCAAGCCCGTTTACCAGCCCATGACACGCCCAAGCTCCGGCACGAGACGGTCGGCCATCTTCTCGTTGCCCTGCACCGAAGGATGCAGCGCGTCGGTATAGTCGCCCGTATCCGCCGTCAGCCAGCCGTCCGTCGCGATCACATGCAGACGTGCGTCGCCCCTTTTCTGGCGGATCAGGGCCGCTTCCTGCGCTTCTTCGGCCATATAGCCGTTCAGCGGCCGGATGACGAAGATTTGCGCCGCCGGATAGGCGCCGCGCAGCCGCTCAAGAAAGCGCACGTAAGCTTTGCGGAATGCGGCGCCGCCGATCTTCGCCCGCGCGTCGTTCGTGCCGAGGTTGAGCACGACGGCGTCCGGCTGCGCGGCCGTCCGGACGTTCCATGCCGGCGAATCGGCGTAATCGAGCGGCTGCAGCTTGAAATACTGCTCGCTCATGCCGCGGGGCGGCAGGCCGTTGCAGGAGACGCCGTCGGTCAGGCAGATGCCCGTATAGGCGATCTGCGTATGGTCCGCCTCCAGCCGTTCGCCCGCCATCCAGGCGTACGATTCGATCGAGACGTTCGGCGTTTTGTAACCGACCGTAATCGAATCGCCCACAAACTCGATCAGGCGCCCGCGTTCGGGCGGCGCGAACGTCCGGGCGCCTTCGTCCAGCAGCAGCCCTTTGAACACGGCGACGTCGCGGATATTGCGCGTCACCACCGTCAGCGTATGCTCGCCGCCCGGCAGCCGCTCGGGCGTCAGGTTGACGATGCCGGAAGCATTTTTGTACAAATTGTAAGGTCCGTCGTCGATCGACACGAACAGATCGGAGCCGGCGGGCGGCGCCGTATAGCCGAGCCGCAGCCGGACGCCGGTTCCGGTAAAGCCGGTCGTAAGCGACGTCCCCGACCAATACCCCCGGTAGGCGACAGCATCGGAAGTGTCCCAACGGCCGGTATACCGGATATGGGGATCGTCCGGACCGATCGGCGTCAGGCCGACGTTCATCCGTCCCGTCGCGGGCGCCGCCATCAGGACGGTCGCCGCCACTAACAGCAGGACGAGCCAGAACCGTCCGCCCGGCATCCGGTGCGCTCCGGTCCGGCTCCCGCCGGGCTGCGGACGAGCATCAGCGGCTGTCAACCAAGCGGACGGACGCACGGCGTCGCGGACGCCCGATCGGAATCGGCGTTTGCGTGCAGAGGACTTGCTGATGTTCAATCGGGTCGCTCCTTTGTGCGATATGAGGTTGGTTACTGGGTTATTTTGTAAATCCTATGCCCGTTTCATTATACCCGCTTTACATTTGGATTTCAGCTTTATTATAACGGCCTGCATGCCAAAAAAGCCCGGCAGCGCGAAAGGCTGCCGGGCTTGCCGCTGTTTACAGCGTCGAAATGTCGATCACGAATCTGTATTTGACGTCGGAAGCCATAACGCGTTCCCACGCTTCGTCGATCCGGTCGGCCGAGATGACTTCGATTTCCGGCTGAATGCCGTGCTCGGCGCAGAAGTCCAGCATTTCCTGCGTTTCGCGAATGCCGCCGATCGACGAACCCGCGAACGAACGGCGCTGCGGAATCAGCGAGAACACCTGAACCGGCAGCGGTTCCGAAGGAGCGCCGACGTTAACCAGCGTGCCGTCTACCGCCAGCAGCGACAGATAGGCGTTGATGTCGATTTTGGCGCTTACCGTATTGATGATCAGGTCGAACGAACCGGCGAGCGTCTTGAACGTCTCTTCGTCGCTCGTCGCATAGTAGTGGCTCGCGCCGAGTTTGAGGCCGTCTTCTTTCTTTTTCAGCGATTGCGACAGCACCGTCACTTCGGCGCCCATCGCATGAGCCAGTTTGACCGCCATATGTCCGAGGCCGCCAAGGCCCACGACCGCGATTTTCTGGCCCGGAGCCGCTCCCCAGTGGCGCAGCGGGGAATACGTCGTAATACCGGCGCACAGCAGCGGAGCGGCGGCGTCAAGCTCCAGCGCGTCCGGAATGCGTACGACGAAATCCTGCGTCACGACGATATGGGTGGCATAGCCGCCCTGCGTATACTGGCCGTAACGGTCGACCGAACCGTACGTGCCGGTCATGCCTTCGAGGCAGTACTGCTCTTCGCCGTCGTGGCAGTGTACGCATTTGCCGCACGAATCGACCATGCAGCCGACGCCGACGCGGTCGCCGACCGCATATTTCGTCACTTCCGGTCCGACCTGCGAGACGATGCCCGCAATTTCGTGTCCCGGCACGAACGGATACTGCACCGGTCCCCATTCGCCGCGGGCGCTATGAATATCGGAATGGCAGATGCCCGCGTATTTGATCTCGATCAAGATATCCTGGGCTTTCAGATCCCGGCGTTCGATTTCCGTGCTCTTAAACGACTGGTCCGCGCCGTGCACAGCTTTTGCTTGAGCGGTTATCATAAAAAACCTCCTGTAAGTTCAAAGATGTGTTCGTTCTTTTCCCATGCTAAGCCTTACAGTTAACTCTAAGTCAAGTTCTATTTTCGCAAAGGCACCTTACTTTTGACAGCCGATCATGCCGATGATAAGATTTCGATCAGACCCAACCTAGAGTTAACTCGAAGTCTATCCTTATAGAACAGGAGAATGACCATGACCTCTTATTCGATCAGCGAGGCCGCCCAACTGTTGAACCTGACTCCCTACGCCCTGCGTTACTACGACAAGGAAGGGCTGCTGCCGTTTTTGGAACGCAGCGCAAGCGGCACCCGCTTTTTCAAGGACACCGATATCGCCTCCCTCAAAATCATTGAATGTCTCAAAGCGACAGGCATGCCGATCAAGGAAATCAAGACGTTTATCGACTGGTGTTCCGACGGCGATTCGACGCTCCGGCAGCGGCGTGACATGTTCGAAGAACGCAAAGCCGTCGTGGAAGCCCATATGGCGGAATTGGTCGAGACGATGAAAGTGATCCGGCACAAGTGCGACTACTACGAAGCGGCTTTGGCCGCCGGCACGGAAAGCGTGCACAAAGAAAAAGCGATCTCCCCGACTCCGTAAAAAAGAACCGTTCTGTTCAAGCCACCGTTCCACGTTCCCGTTAATGCGTTCCAACGCCAAAAAAGACGACCCGGCGATTACCGAGGTCGTCTTTTTGATAGGCAAAATTCCGTTCTTCCTTGCGTCAAGCCGCGTTTGGTTTACTCAACCGTTACGCTTTTCGCGAGGTTACGAGGTTTGTCCACGTCCAGGCCGAGAGACAGCGAAGCGTAGTACGACAGCAGCTGGAGCGCCACGACGGACAGGGAAGCGGTCAGAAGCGGCAGCGTCTTCGGAATGGTGAATACCGAATCGACCGACTTCATGAGTTCCTGCGCGTCTTCTTCGTAGCAGATCGTCAGCACGACGCCGCCGCGCGCTTTGACTTCCTTGATGTTGCTGACCGTTTTCTCGATCAGCGCCTGTTCGGTCGCCAGCGCGATGACCGGCACGCCGTCTTCGATCAGGGCAAGCGTCCCGTGCTTCAGTTCGCCCGCCGCGTAAGCTTCGGAATGAATGTACGAGATTTCTTTGAGCTTCAGCGAGCCTTCCTGGGCTGCCGCATAATCGAGGCCGCGTCCGATGAAGAACAGGTGCTTCTGGTCCGAGAAGTTCTCCGCATGCACTTTCGCTTCGCCTTCGCGGGCCAGAATCGACTCGACCTGCTCCGGCAGAGCCTGCATGGCCGCAAGCGTCTCGGCGACCTGGGCTTCCGTCTGCGTGCCGCGCACCTGCGCGAAGTACAGACCGAGCAGGTAGAACGCGATCAGCTGCGACGTGTACGCCTTGGTCGAAGCCACGGCGATTTCCGGTCCGGCCAGCGTTGCGATCACGTCGTCCGCGTCGCGTGCGATCGAGCTGCCGACCACATTCGTGATTGCGAGCACGTGCGCGCCGTTGGCGTGCGCTTCGCGCAGAGCCGCCAGCGTATCCGCCGTTTCGCCCGATTGGCTGACGACGATCACGAGCGTCTCCGGCGTGATGATCGGCGCGCGGTAACGGTATTCGGAAGCGACGTCCGTCTCGACCGGAATGCGTACGAGGCGTTCGATAACGGTGCGTCCGACCAGACCCGCGTGGTAAGCCGTGCCGCAGGCGATGATCTGGATGTTGCGGATGTTTTTGATCTGCTCGTCCGTCATGTGGAAGTCCGGCAGCACGACTTTTTTGCCGGTTTCGTCCACGCGTCCGCGCATCGTATCCTGGTAAGCTCTAGGCTGTTCGTGAATTTCTTTGTGCATGAAATGCTCGTAGCCGCCTTTTTCGGCCGTTACGGCATCCCACTCGATGTACGTCATTTCCCGGGTAATGGCGTTGCCTTCGATCGTCATCAGCTGCACGCTGTCGCGCGTCAGAAGCGCCATTTCGCCGTCGTTCAGAATGAAGACGTTGCGCGTATACTTCAGGATGGCCGGGATGTCCGAACCGATGAAGTTTTCGTTCTCGCCGATTCCGATGATCAACGGGCTCGCTTGGCGAACCGCTACGATGCGGTCCGGTTCGTATTCGGTCAATACGCCGAGCGCGAACGCGCCGCGCAGATGCTTGATCGCTTTCTGAACGGCTTCCACGATGTTGCCGTCGTATTCGCGCGCCACCAGGTGGGAGATGACTTCGGTATCCGTCTCGGAGACGAATTCGACGCCGCTTGCGATCAGCTCGTCCTTGAGTTCCAGGTAGTTCTCGATGATGCCGTTATGCACGACCGAGAATTTCTGCGTAGCGTCCGTGTGCGGGTGGGAGTTCACGTCCGAAGGCTTGCCGTGCGTCGCCCAACGGGTGTGACCGATGCCGACCGAACCGGTCAGCGGCGCGCTTTCGAGCTTGTTCTCCAGGTTGACCAGGCGTCCGAGCGCTTTGGTGACCCGCAGGCCTCCGTCCGTGTATACGGCGATACCCGCCGAGTCGTACCCGCGGTATTCAAGCTTCGAGAGACCTTCGATCAGGACGTCCTGCGTATTTCTTGCTCCGATATAACCTACGATTCCACACATAATATATTGTTCCTCCGCTCATGATTTGGGTTGGATCATCGGCATTCGAGCGGTCGAGGGAACGCGGGCAGAGCTATTTTTTTGAAAAGAAAACGGTATGGCGCATCAGGCGCGCCAAAATCGGAATCGTTAAATCCGGTCCGGAAGGCGGACTTCGCCCTTCGGACAGAAGGCTTTTTCAAAATCAGCATACCGAAAAATGCGGCCGCTGCGCGTCGATTTTCGGCTGCGTAAGCTCTCGCGTTCTTGTCTTCCCTACGAAAAGCCCGATGATGGAGCATCCGCGAACTCGTTTGTGCGGCCAGTCGCCTGTCCGTTTTTCGAAATTCGCTTACGGTGTGATGCAGTACCGGGAGGTCCCCGCCGAATATTTCGAACACCTCCACCTCGTCAGCTTGAGCCGCGCATCCCCGTCGGACTGTCGTCCTTCGGCGTTCCGGTCCGGCGGCCAAGCTCTGGCGCTTGTTGAATCCCTACCTCACGATCCTCGCTTTCTGTCTCAAAGTCGGACTTTGTACGGAGTCCTGGCCGCGAAAATATAAAAAGGCCCGCCTGAACGCAAGCGGGCACTTCAACATTATATGATATTCGACCCCGCTTTACAACTCGCGCGTTTGCGAGCGCTCAAACGGCGGCTTAGACGAGCTCGCTGCGCACGACGTCGGCGATCTGTCCGACGACGCGGTCCAGCTGGTCTTTGTCCGGGCCTTCGGCCATGACGCGGATCAGCGCTTCGGTGCCGGACGGACGCACGAGCACCCGGCCTTCGCTGCCGAGCTCCTGTTCCACCGCTTCGACGGCGGCCAGAATCGCCCGGTTGCCTTCGTAGTTGCGTTTGTCCTGCACGCGAACGTTGACCAGCAGCTGCGGGTATTGGCGCATCATCGTTTTGACTTCGCTCAGCGGCTTGCCGGAAGCGGCAAGCGTATCGACGAGCTGAATAGCGGTCAGCATGCCGTCGCCCGTCGTGTTGTGATCGAGGAAGATCACGTGGCCGGACTGTTCGCCGCCCAGGTTGTAGCCGCCTTTGCGCATCTCTTCCATGACGTAGCGGTCGCCGACCGCCGTTTTGAGCGTGCTCAGGCCAAGCTTCTCGGTCGCTTTGTAGAAGCCGATATTGCTCATGACCGTCGTCACGATCGTGCTGCCGTTCAGTTTGCCGGCGCGGTTCATCGCGTCGCCGCAAATGCACAGGATGAAGTCGCCGTCCACGACTTCGCCTTGGTCGTCGATCGCGATCAGGCGATCGGCATCGCCGTCAAAAGCAAGGCCGATCTGCGCGCCGTGCTTCAGCACTTCTTCGCGCAGCGTCTCCGGATGGGTAGAGCCGACGCCGTCGTTGATATTGAGGCCGTTCGGCTCGGCGCCCATTGCGATCACTTCCGCGCCGAGTTCGCGGAACAGGCGGGGAGCCAGTTCGTACGCGGAGCCGTGCGCGCAGTCCAGCACGACCTTGATACCGCGGAACGACTGCTGCACGGTCGTCTTCAGGTAATCGAGGTAGACGAACTTGGACTCTTCGTCGTTCACGACCGTACCGAGAGCCGCGCCTACCGGGCGGGGCAGTTCGTCGGTCTCGGCATCCATCAGCGCTTCGATACGCAGTTCCGTCTCGTCGGACAGCTTGAAGCCGTCGCCGCCGAAAAACTTGATGCCGTTGTCTTCGACCGGATTATGCGAAGCCGAGATCATGACTCCCGCGTCCGCCTTCAGCGTGCGGGTCAGGTAAGCGACCGCCGGCGTCGAGACGACGCCGAGACGGACGACGTTCGCGCCGATCGACAGCAGGCCGGCAATCAATGCCGATTCCAGCATCAAGCCGGAGATCCGCGTATCCATGCCGATCAGTACGGTCGGTTTCTCCACTTTGCCTGCCAGCACATAGCCGCCGCAGCGGCCGACTTTGTACGCCAATTCCGCCGTCAATTCCTTATTCGCTACCCCGCGTACGCCGTCTGTTCCAAAATACTTTCCCATATCGATTCTCGTTCTCCTTTTATTTCAAAAACGTGCGGGCCGTATCCACCGTATTTTAGGTTGCCGTAAAATGCGGACCGATCAAGACCCCGATGCGACGTATTCGAATATGATGATGGTTCAATCTGTCTGACTTTCGATTTAGGGCGAAGAAGTTCCGCCGCTCGGTTCCTCGCCGGTGTCGGGCGTTGGATTCTCGCTTCCCGGCACGGCAGGATCGCCCGGTTCGGCTTGACCCGAATCGGGCGTCTCCTCGACGGCCGGAGGCGTCTCTTCTTCGGGAGCCGCAGGCTCCGGCGCAGTCGTCCCGCCGCCGTCCGAAGGTTCGGGCACGACGGCCGGATCGTCCGGCGCGGCAGGTTCCGGCGCAGGTTCTTCTTCCGTCGTGCCCGGCGCCGAAGGCGTCGCCGCGTCCGGAGCCGGTTCCGGTTCGGTATCCGCCGGCGGCTCGGCCGCGGCGTCTTCGGACGCCTCGCCGATCTCGACCGTCACCGACGGCGCCGAAGCGCCGCCCGCGCGGATGTAATCCGGCAGCTCGACCTTCAGCTGCACCTTGTGCGAACCGGCCTGCAGGCCGCTCAGATCGGCGGTCAGCCGTATATCGCCCGCCGTGATTGTGGACAGGCGATCCGGCGCGCCTTCGATCGTGACATTCATCTTGCCGGAGGACGGATCGGTAATCTTCGCTTCGGCTCCGCTCGGCTGCCCGGTCAAGGTCACCGGCACGTTCTCGATGGTCCGCTGCTCGTAAGGCACGACGTTCACCGTGAACTCGACGGAAGACGGCTCGATACGCTCGATCCCTTCGGGCGCGGCGAGAGCTTCCTTGTAGCGGGTAGATCCTTCCGCTTTGACTTCGCCCAGATCGAGCGTCACGGGCGGATAGCTGTCCAGCCGCTGCAGCACGCTGTCGGGACCGTACAGCGTCACCTGCTGCGCGCCGGCCTCGACGCCCGACAAGATCAGCCCGTCGGGCAGTTCGCCGCTGTAACTCACGTTGAGCGGCAGCGTCTTCGACGACAGGGAAGAGACGTTGGACGAGATCGGAATCTGCACCTTGAGGGACGATGGATTGATGACGGCGTCGTCCAGCACTTCGCCGTTGTTCGAGTAGGCGACCAGCTTGACGCGGCCGGAGATATTGTCGCTTGCCCCGTCCACGCTCATCTCGCCCTGAATCTTCTGAACCTGCTTGATCTGGCTCGAAGGAAGCGTCACCTGCACGGCGCTGCCTTCCGCGAAGACGGGATCGAGTTCCGTGAACCCGTTCTCCGGCACGCCGGTCGTCAGGATGACCGCATTGAATTCCTGCGTCACTTTCTCTTCGATCGTCACCGTCACCCGGGACGGTTCGATCGACAGCAGTTCCACGCCGGCCGGCGGATCGAACTGCAGCGGTACGGTATACTGCCCGGGTTCGGTCACCCGGCTCAAATCCATTTTCACCTGATATTCGGTGCTCGGCAGCAGCGAAGTGATTTGCGAGCGCTGGCCGGACACTTCGACGCTGATTCGCTGCGGCACGACGGACTGCATGACGTATTTGGCATCGTCGAGCCCGTAAGGTTCGATCGACAGATTGGCTATCGTCTGATTCCCCTGGGTATTGCGCGTAATGGTCGGCGTATCCGTATCGACATGAACGATGGCCCACAGAATCAAGGCTACGGCCAGCGCGATAATTTTGGCAGCGGTATTGTTGGCCAACCACTTATCCATTCGGCTCGTCCCCTTTCTTTCTCGAGAACAGGCTCTTCTTGTCCTTGACGGACGGATTCGGCTTCAACAGCTCGTAAAGTTTCGAGACCAGCGCTTCTTCGCTGATATCGCGGACGACTTTTCCGTCCAGGGCAAGCGAGACTTGTCCCGTTTCTTCGGATACGATGACGGACACGGAATCCGCCACTTCGCTGATTCCGATCGCCGCGCGGTGCCTCGTTCCGAGTTCTTTGCTGATAAACGGATTTTCGGACAGGGGCAGATAACAGGCCGCCGCGGACAGCGTGCGTTCCTGAATAATAACGGCTCCGTCATGCAAAGGCGTATTCGGCGTAAAAATATTGATCAACAGCTCCGACGTCACGACGGACTTCATCGGGATGCCCGATTCCGTATATTCGTTAAGTCCGGTATTGCGCTCGAACACGATCAAAGCCCCGATTTTGCGCCGGGACAAATAAGCGACCGATTTCATCAATTCGCCGATCATCTGACCGATCTCGGCTTCGTCCGCGCTGCTCCTGCCCACGAACTTGCCGCGTCCGATCTGCTCCAGCCCACGGCGAAGTTCCGGCTGGAAGATGATGAAGATGGCGACGACCCCGAACGTAAACATGCGGTCCATCAGCCATTTCAGCGTGTACAGGTCGAGCCAACTGCTGATCGCCCAGATGATGACCAGCACGAGAATTCCTTTGAGCAGCTGTACCGCCCGGGTTCCCCGCACGAGCAAAATCAATTGATACACAATATAAGTAACGATCAAAACGTCCGCGACGTCTTTGACCCGATCTGTCCAAGCCGTGTTCGTAAAATAATCCATCATGACCCAAGCCCCCGTTATCTCCGTCTTCCTCAGGCTGCTGGCATCTATGTATGTCCGCCGGCCGTCCAAGCTTCGGAACCGACTGCCGGTTCGGATTGTAGTTCGGATTGATATCTATAGGTTATAACGTTCATGCTTTTGTTGCAAGCCGATGCTGCGCGAGGCAAAAAAGGCGCCGCCGCCCGATAAGGGCGAAGGCGCCGCGCTTCTACTGCGAGATAAGCGGAATTCCGTGCGCCGGCCGGATTCCGGCGGTCTTTCGAACCGATGTCCGCACGATCGCGGCGGCCGACCCTTTACCGGTAAGCGACTTCCGAAAAGATATTCCCGAGCTTGTACCATACCCAGTCGAAAGCTTGGTTGATATCTTTCACCTGGCCCGCGACGTGAGCCGTCGAAGCCTGGTAAGCGGAACCGTCGATTACCGTCACGTTTCCTTCTACATCGCCGTAGATCTTCAGTTCGCCGCGTTCAACGGTCAGATCCCCGGTCACGACCGTCCCTTCCGGAACGATCACGGTGTTACCTTCCACCTGAACGCGATTGAGATCGCTGCCTTTGACGACAAGCTGCGTATCCGCGTTCCAGAATCCGATCGATGTGCCCAGCATAATAAGGATAAAGGCGGCAGCCGCGGTCAGAGCCGGATGCCTGCGCACCCAGTTCCATACGGGACTGTGCTTTTTGGGCTGAGGAAGAAAGCTCATGATGCGATCGGTTGCGTCCTCGGACAACGCGACGGACTCCGTTTTGCGGTTTGCGGCAAACAGCATCATCTCCGTCTCTTCGAGACTTCGAAAAGCCGATCGGCATTCCGGACAGGCGTCTAGGTGACTTTGTAATTCGCGCGCCTGCTCCGAAGGCAGGTCTCCATCCAGATAATCGTGCATAAACGAGACGGCTTGTTTGCATTCCATATGAGCCATATCCTTTCGTGAAAACTCGGTGAAATTGGTGATGGGCCTTATTATGCCCTACTTAATACGCCTTCGATCGGCGATAGTTTCAATTCGAAACGACAAAATCGGACTTTAATCCGATTTTATTAAATCTTGTTCAGGTTTTCGTAAAATTTCGCGGTTTCGGGGCATAAAAAAACCGAAATCGCTCAGCGCTGCGGCGATTCCAGTTTTTTTCGTAAAAATTCCCGTCCCCGGTGCACGCGGGTCTTGATGGTCGTGACGGGCATGTCGAGCACTTCGCTGATCTCCTGAAGAGACAGTTCCTGCAAATAGCGCAAAATCATTACCGTCTTGTACTTCGGAGGCAGCCCGTCGATCGCTTCGTGAATCGTCGTTCGCGTCTCGGAGATCATGTATTCGGTCTCCGGCGTGCGGTTATCGCCCGGAATAAGGGCGTAGCCGTCGGCGCCGTCCTGATCGCCGATCTCCGCGTCGAGCGAATATGTAGGTTTTCTTTTTCTGAGACGGTCAATGCTCAGGTTGGTGCCGATCCGGTATATCCAGGTCGAGAACTTCTGACCGGGATCGTACCGATCCAGATTGCGGTACACGCGCAGAAACGTCTCCTGCACGACATCTTCCGCTTCATGCCGATTACTCAGCATGCGATAGGCGAGATGAAAAATTCGATCTTTATAGAGATCAACGATTTCGGCAAAAGCCCTCTGGTCACCTTTGAGCGCAAGCTTCACCAATCTCGTTTCCAGATTGTCCACCGTGTCTCCCCCAGACTAAGCCTGCTGAATCGGGAACCTGAAGCGCCCTGTCGCTCCGTTTCCGGGGTTCCCTTACCAACTGAAGGCAAGCATTCCTTCCGACGTCCCGACGCGGTGCGCCGCCTGGCTCGTTCTTGTCCGAACCGCAGCGCAAACCACGCGGAATTGCCGTTTTATGCGTATGTTCAAATCGTAATTCATGCGGCGTCAAAAAGCAACACTGCTGCTGTAACTTCTTCCAACCCTTGACAGCGTTCGGCAACAATCCCCGATCTTTTTCTTTTTCCGGAAAATCGAACGAAAAAACCGCGTCTTTCCGTATGAAAGGACGCGGTTTTTCGTGAGACATGCCTGCCACAAACGGGAAGCGGACCGTCGATCAGCCCGTGTTCCGCAATCCGGCGGCAATACCGTTGATCGTCAGCAGCACTTCGCGCAGCATCTCCTGGTCTTCCGGTTCCGCGGAATCGCGCAGCGTGCGAAGTTCGTTCAGCAACTGCACCTGCAAATAGCTGAGCGGGTCCACGTAAGGGTTCCGCAGACGAATCGACTCCTGGATAACCGGTACGTTATCGAGAATCTCCTGTTGGCCGGTAATATCGAGAATGAGCTGCTTCGTCAGCTTGAACTCTTCCTCGATCAAGCCGAAGATTCGGGTACGGCTTTCTTCGTCCCCGTACATCGAAGCGTATTCCTTGGCGATGACCAAGTCCGCTTTGGCGATCGCCATTTGCAGCGAATCGATCAGCGACGTGAAGAACGGGAAGCTGGCGTACATCTTTTTCAGCACTTCCAGATTTTCCGCTTTGCCTTGGTAGAAGCTCTGGATGCCTGTTCCCGCCGCGTACCAGGCCGGCACGAGGTAACGTCCCTGCGTCCAGGCGAACACCCACGGAATAGCGCGGAGATCTTCGAACCGGTCGCTGTTTTTGCGTTTCGAAGGACGGGACCCGATATTCAGTTCGCCGATTTCGGACAGCGGCGTTGCTTCCTTGAAGAAGGACAGGAAATCCGGATCGCGGAAGATCAGATCCTGGTATTTATTCAGCGAAGCTTCGGAAATGTTGCGGGCAATGTCTTCCCACTGGCGCTCTTCCTCCATATAAGAGGTATCCGTCGCGGCGACCGCAGACGTGAGCAGCGCCGAAGTGGCCTGCTCAAGACTGCGGTAGGCAATGCCCCGAAGCGAATAGCGCGAAGACAGCACTTCGCCCTGCTCGGTAATCTTGATGCCGGCGCCGACCGTATGCGGCGGCTGGGCCAGAATGCTGCGGTTAAGCGGCATGCCCCCGCGGCCAAGCGCACCTCCGCGGCCGTGGAAAAACTTGAGCTTGACGTCGTACGAAGACGCCATCTCGGTAATTTCGTTCAGCGCCACGCGCAGTTCCCAGTTGGCGGCGACCACGCCGCCGTCTTTGCTGCTGTCGGAATAACCGAGCATGATTTCCTGCTGATCGTTCCTTGCTTTGACCGCTTCGCGGTAGATCGGAATATCGAACAGCCGCTTCATGATACCGCTTGCGGCTTGCAGGTCGCCGATCGTCTCGAACAGCGGTACCGCTTGCAGCGTGCAGACGACCGTGCCGTCCGAATGCTTGCGGAACAGCCCGACTTCTTTGGCGAAGACCATGACTTCCAGAATGTCGCTGGAAGCTTCTGCCATGCTGATCAGATAGCTGCCGATACAGTTGCGGCCGAATTCGTTCTGGGCCTCGAACACGGTGCGGTATACCTGCAGGCATTCTTCGGTTCCGTCGCTGTACGTCTGGTACGGCGTAGTGAGCGGTCTCGGATCTTCGAGCAGGCCGACGAGCAGCTTGACCTTGTCGTCTTCCGACAGTTCCGGATAGTTGGAGACGATGTTCATGCTGTGAAGAATCTCGGTCATCGCTTTCTCGTGTTCCTGGCTGTGCTGGCGAATATCGAGCGAAGCCGTATGGAAGCCGAACAGTTCGACCTGTCGAACGAGCTTCTTGATCGCGCTGTCGGCCACGTAGTCGGCATGGTGATAGCGCAGACTCCGGTCGATGATCTTGAGTTCCTCGATCAGCTCGGACGGGTCCGCATACCGGTCGGGCTGTCCTTTTTTATCTTCGTCCAACACGTTGTCCAGCTTGCGGATCATATAAGTCAGCTTGACGCGGTAAGGTTCGTTATCGTTATGCCAATTCGCTTTGGCTTCCACCGTGACCGTCTCGCGGTCGCGTTCGATCGACTCCAGCAGCTCGTCCGTGACGTTCACGATACTGCCGCTGAAGCTGAGCATATGGATAAGTTCCACCAGAATGGCGTGGTATTCGCGAATAGCCAGCTTGCGCTGCATCTGGAGCGTCTGCCACGTGACGTTCGCCGTTACGGAAGGATTGCCGTCCCGGTCCCCGCCGATCCAGGAACCGAAGCGCAAATAGTTCGGCACATGCCAGTCATGACCCGGATAGTAGATGTCCAGACAGCGTTCCAGTTCTCCGTATACGTCCGGCAGCACGTGGAACAGCGTCTCGTGGAAATAATACATGCCGTTTCTGACTTCGTCGAGCACGGTCGGTTTGCGGTCGCGCAGCTCGTCGGTCTGCCACAGCGTAATGACTTCGTTCAGCAGTTTCTCGCGCAGCTGTTCGCGTTCGCGGAACGTCAGCGAAGGATCGTCCAGCTTCATCACGTCCGCTGCGATGCGTTTGTGAATGTCCAGAATGACCCGGCGGACCGCTTCTGTCGGATGCGCCGTCATGACAAGTTCAAGCGACAGGTTTTGCAAAAAAGCCTGTACGTCTTCATAGGAGAAGTTCTGTTCTTTCAACTGCTGAACCGAGGTCTCGATCGAGCCCGGCTGCGCGGCTTCGCCGGCAGAACGCTCGTAATCCCGTTTTCTGCGAATACGGTGATTTTGCTCCGCAATGTTGACGAGTTGAAAATAAATGGCGAAAGCCCGAATCACCTGATGTCGGATCTCCGGATCGAGCGAGTAAATTTCCCGTTTGAACTCTTCGTGCAGGTCGGGCAAATAGATAGCGCGAAGCGATTTGCTCAGTTCGCGAATTTTCTCAACTTTATCCAGGAGTTCTTGTCCGCTGTGATGAACGAGCACTTCACCAAGAATATTTCCCAGGAACCGCACATCGCGTCTGAGCAGATTGTTGGAACTGCCTTTGCTTGCGGTTACCATCAGTTCAGTCATTTTACTCCTCCTATCTGTCTGCATCGCATGCTTGCCGATATGACATCTTCATCACATCATACAACAATTCATTTGATAAATCTTCACTTTATAGCGAAAAAGCGACCGGGTATTTCGAGTAACAATCAGCTGAAACAGGAACTTGATTTATGAATGAAAGCGGGTGAAACCTATGTATGGAATACAGAATTCCCGCTTTAAAACTGCGCAGAGCAAAAGCGAATGTATACAACAAAATGGCGTCCACAGAGAACGCCGGGAATATAACAAAAAAGACCGCTTCCGGTCTCTGCTTTTTAGAAATGGAGCGGGTGATGGGAATCGAACCCACGCTACCAGCTTGGAAGGCTGGAGTTCTACCATTGAACTACACCCGCAAAAACAATCGGGATGACACGATTTGAACATGCGACCCCCTGGTCCCAAACCAGGTGCTCTACCAAGCTGAGCTACATCCCGTTATTGATTTGTAAAAATGGCGCGCCCTGAGAGATTCGAACTCCCGGCCTTTTGATTCGTAGTCAAACGCTCTATCCAGCTGAGCTAAGGGCGCAAAAAATATGGAGCGGACGACGGGAATCGAACCCGCGACCCTCGCCTTGGCAAGGCGATGCTCTACCGCTGAGCCACGTCCGCAAAAACACGATAATGCGCGTGGAGGGACTTGAACCCCCACGTCGTAAGACGCTAGATCCTAAGTCTAGTGCGTCTGCCAATTCCGCCACACGCGCAAAGTACGAATGGTGTAAATGGTGAGCCATGAAGGACTCGAACCTTCGACACCCTGATTAAAAGTCAGGTGCTCTACCAACTGAGCTAATGGCTCTCAAATGGCTGGGGGTATAGGATTTGAACCTATGCGTGACGGAGTCAAAGTCCGTTGCCTTACCGCTTGGCTAACCCCCAACAAGAGAGTACATATGGTGGAGGCTGAGGGGCTCGAACCCCCGACCCTCTGCTTGTAAGGCAGATGCTCTCCCAGCTGAGCTAAGCCTCCATATGTATGACCCGTAGGGGATTCGAACCCCTGTTACCTCCGTGAAAGGGAGGTGTCTTAACCCCTTGACCAACGGGCCTTGTAACAAGCTCTCAACCGGGCTCGAACCGGTGACCTCATCCTTACCATGGATGCACTCTACCTAACTGAGCTATGAGAGCAAATGGCTCCCCGAACAGGACTCGAACCTGTGACAACTCGATTAACAGTCGAGTGCTCTACCAACTGAGCTATCAGGGAAAATTGTGCGACTCCAGAGGAGTCGCGAACGGCTTGGCGGCTTCCTACTCTCCCAGGACCCTGCGGTCCAAGTACCATCGGCGCTAGAGGGCTTAACGGTCGTGTTCGAGATGGGAACGTGTGGAACCCCTCTGCCATCACCACCAAACCTAGGCTT
>NZ_VPFK02000039.1:0-71509 GCF_008634075.2 Saccharibacillus sp. WB 17
GACGCTGCTGCGGGCGGCCGCGGGACTGCTGCCGGGCTTCGGCGGCCGTCTCGCCCTGGGCAGCCGCCCGCTTGGCGGCGGGCGCGCGGCCGGCGCCGCCGGAGCCGAAGGACCGGCGGTGCGCGTCGGCTTCGTGCCGCAGGACTACGGCCTGCTGCCGTGGCAGACGGCGCTCGCGAACGTCCGGACCGCGCTGCGCATCGCGCGTCCGGCGGAGCCTCGCGCGCAGCGCGAAGAGGCCGCGCTCCGCTGGCTCGGCCTTATGGGCCTCGGCGGCCTGGAACGCCGCTATCCGCGCGCGCTGAGCGGCGGGCAGCAGCAGCGCGTGGCGATCGCACGCGCCTTCGCGGTGCGGCCGGACCTGCTCCTGCTGGACGAGCCGTTCTCCGCGCTCGACGCGGCGACGCGCGAAGGGCTGCAGCGCCTGCTGCTCGGCAGCTGGCTCACGCAGCCTTCAACGATGCTGTTCGTCACGCACGACGTGGAAGAAGCCGTCCTGCTCGGCCGGAAGATCGTGCTGCTGGCGGCAGCGAAGCGTCCGGCCCCGGCGTCTTCGGGCACCGCGGCCGGAACTTCCGGCGCCGCGCCCGCCAGCGTGCGCGTGATCGACAACGAAGCGATCTGCTCGCTGCCGTTTGACAGCCGGCGCGACGATGAACGCTTCTACGCGCAGGTTCGCACGCTGCGCCGGCTGCTGGGCGGCGGGGCGGTGAGCGCCCCATGAACGGACGCCACGCGCAGCCGCTGCTGCGGCTGCTGGCCGTCTTCGCCGCGCTGCACGGGCTGTGGGCGCTGCTGTCCGCCTTGTTGAAGCGGGAGATGCTGCCGTCTCCCGCCGCCGTGTACCGCGCGCTGCTTGCGCTGGACGGAAGCGAAATGGCGCTCCATATCGGTACGAGTCTGGGCCGCGTCTTCGCCGGCCTCGCGCTTGCGCTGGCCGGAGGGCTGCTGCTCGGCCTGCTCATGGGCCGCTCGCCGCGCTGGAACCGGCTGCTCGATCCGGTCGTGTACCTGACGTATCCGATTCCGAAGATCGCGCTGCTGCCGGTGGCGATGCTGTTTCTCGGTCTCGGCGAAGCGTCGAAGATCGCCATGATCGCGCTTATTCTCGTTTTCCAGGTCATCATCTCCGTACGCGACGGGGTCAAAGCGATTCCGGCCGCCGCGTACGACGTGCTGACCACGCTCGGGGCCGGCCGCCTGGCGCGCTTCGCGTACGTCACGCTGCCCGGCGCGCTGTCGCCGATTCTCAGCACGGTGCGGATCTCGCTTGGCACGGCTTTTTCCGTCCTGTTCTTCACGGAAATCTACGGCACGGAGCACGGCCTGGGCTACTTCATCATGGACGCCTGGCTGCGGCTGGACTACCCCGAAATGTACGCCGGCATCCTGCTGTTCAGCGCGGCCGGATTCGCCTTGTTCGCGCTGGTCGACCTGTTCGAGCGCCGCTTTATGAAGTGGCGCGACTGACAGGGGACCGGCGGCTGCGCGTTCGGAACGGGCGCGGAGCTGCCGGGAACTTGAGGGAGAACTTCACGCCGTTCTCAGGATGATTCCAATTTTTCTTAGAGGATTTATAGTTAGTATTCATACTATAAGCATTCATACAGTATGGAATCATGGAAAAAACCTTTTTATGATCGTTAATGCCTTTTTATCATCGGCAGCCCCATGACTTCAATCCTTATATTTCACCGTACATTCGAAGACCCCGAACGAAAGCGCAGGCCTCGCGGCCCGGCTTCCGTTCGGGGTCTTTTTCAAGCTTGCTCCGTTGTGTTCGACTCCGTTGTGTTCGACTCCGTTGTGTTCGACTCCGTTCTGTTCGGTTTCGTTCCGTCCTTCCGCTTTCCGACCGGAATCCAGATCTCGCTGCGGTAATCCGGCGCGCTCTGGTCGCGCTGCTCGTTCCACAGCAGCTCCGGCCCTTCCGCCTGCTCATAGCCGGCAGAAGGGAACCACTCCGAATAGATGCGGCCCCATGTCTCCTGCAGCGCGTCCGGGAATTTGCCGACGGCTTCGAACACGGCCCAGCTCGAAGCTTCCACTTCCAGCGAAGCGAAGCCTTCCGGAACCGCGAGGGTGGTCGCGGCTCCGATGTAATGGTCGAGCCCGCCTTTTTCCTGCATCCGCTCTTCCGAGAACCGGGTCGAAGCGCTGACGAGGCCGCCGGGTTCGATATTCGACACTTTTTTCATCAGGCCGATTTTGTCCATGTCCAGACTGTGCCACATCGCGGCAATATCCGGGTTCACGCCTGAGAACACGATCGGAACCCGCTTCATGATGCCGACGATGCGAAAAGCTTCTTTTTCCACGATACGAACTTTCATGCGCTCTCCTCCTTCAACGGTCAATCGGAAGGTCATGGGCAGATACGCCTGAAGCTTCGCGCCGCTGCGGCGCGCTTCGGACGGCGTCACGCCGTGCAGCTACCGGAACGCCCGCGCAAACGAATCCGCCGAGTCGTATCCGTACTTGAGCGCGAGATCGACGATCTTCGCGCCGCCGCTTTGCAGCTCCCAGGCCGCCAGCGTCAGTCGTCTGCGCCGGACGTATTCGGTCAGCGTGACCCCGGCGAGAAACGAAAACATCCGCCTGAAATGGGTCTCCGAACACAAAGCGATCCGGGCAGCCGCCTTCAGGTCGATCTCGTCGCCGAGATGCTGTTCGATATAGGCCATCGCTTCGTTCATATTTTCCAGTACGTTCACCGCATTCCCCTCCTTGATTTCAAGATACCGGATTTTGGCCGCCTCCGCCCGACCTTTCCGGTGCCGGTTTTGTCGGGCGCGCAGGCGGTCGGACGGCTGTATATTTTTTGTAGATGTCGGTCTGTTAGGGTGTACAAGAACGCAATGACGGCAAGGCGAAGAAAAGGTTCGAACCAAGGACAGGGGGATGGAACAATTGTTGAAAACGAAAAATCCGGCAGGGTCGGGCAGGATGCTCAGACTGGCGTTGGCGGGGGTGCTGACGGCCGGAAGCTTGGCGGGAATCGGCCCGGGTACGGGCCGCGCGGCCGCTGAAGCAGCGAACGCCGCTGCGGCATCGGTGACCGAAAATGTCTACGCGGGCGGCATCCAGAGCGGATTGGTCTCGTGGGTAGACATCGCGAGAAGTTCGCAGCAGTCGCAGGGACAGGTCATTCCCAAGCTGACAGATTTGTCTTCGCCATTCGATTGGATGGCATCGGGCGCGGTAACGTACGATGCCGCCGCGCTGAATTTCAATCCGGCGTATGCCGGTTACGGTTATTTCCAGGTACCGGCAGCGTCGGGATTCAAAAATAAAATTACGGATACCGTCGAAGTCTTCTCGGTGCAGCGGGTGCAAGCGACCGCTTCGAAAGGGTATCCGTGGGAACTCGGAGGCGGTTATTCCGCGGCGGGCGCCCGGTATTTGCCTTCCAGCCTGTCTACCTACTTCGGTTCGTCCCAGACCCGAACGGTCGATCTGAAGCAGCGCGACCTGACGCAGGGGACCCTGCTGAACATGCACAGTATGCCGGGCGAGTGGGCGGCTTCCCTGAACGGCGAACAGGTGACGCTGGACAATACCAACACCGTCGACTTTGTCAGCCAGGTGCCTTCGTCGGGCGCTTACTATTTCGGGGCGGCGCATAATCAGGTGCTGGACGGCAGCGTCTCCGAGATGATCGTCTTCAACCGCAAGCTTGCGGATCAGGAACGCCAAAAGGTGAACAGTTACCTCGCGCTCAAATACGGAATGACGCTGACGGGCAGCAATCTGGAGAACGTCGACTATATCGCAAGCGACGGCAGCTCGATGTGGGACGCCGGCGACAATGCGGGCTACGGGCACCGGATTACGGGCATCGGCAGAGACGCTCTCAGCGGACTGGAGCAGAAGCAGTCCAAGTCGCAAGATAAAGACGCGCTCGTAACGTTGGCGCTGGGCGTGGAAGTGGCGCCGTCGAACAAAGACAACGCGAATGCGATCACGAACGAACAGTCTTTCCTGACGTTCGGCGACAATGGCAAAGCCGCTTCGTACACGGGCACGGTTACGGACACGCAGGCCGGTACGTTCCCGGTCATGGAGCGTACGTTCAAAGTGGAGAAAACGGACTGGGTCGATCGGGTCGTGACGCTGGATCTGGATCTGGCCCAAACGGCATCGGCTTCCCAGCAGTATTACCTGGTCGCAAGCGCCAACGAAACTTTTGCGGGCGCGAAGTTCTATCCGGCGGACAAAGACGGCAAAATCTCGCTCGACAGCAGCGAATTGGCGGACGGAAGTTACTTCACGTTCGCCCGCGTCGACAAAACGGCACTGACGACAGGCGCGGCTGCGATCGACAACGAATTGTCCGGCGGAACGCTGAAGCCGGAAGATTACACGCCCGACAGCTGGAACGACCTGCAAAATAAACGGATAGCGGCAAGCGCCGTATTGTCGGACGTCAACGCTTCGCAAAGCGCCGTCGACCGGGCGTTGAAGGAACTGTCCGATTCCCGGCAGGCACTCAAGCCCCAGGGAGCGGCGTTCGATCAGGCGGTATTGGAAAAAGGAACGTCCGGTTCGCGCATCGCGATTACGCTCGATCGGGGCGTGACGTTCGACGGCCAGGTACCGGCCGGCTTCACGGTTCGTGTCGGCGGCGCGGAAGTTGTCGTCCCGGCAGCCAACATCAAGGTCGATCCGCAGAATCCGAAGCGGGTATGGATCGACCTGCCCGCCGATCTCGACCTGTCGAACGTCGACACGGTCGGCGTGGCTTACGATTCGGCGACGGGCAGCCTGAAAGGGCTGAACGGCGGGCCGGTCGGCAGCTTCAATGAACCGGCCCACAGCGGATTCGGTGCGGCGCTGACGATCGCGCAGCCGGATACCGTAACGGGTGTCGTCTACGGCGGCGAGCCGTCGTTCGGCGGCATGACCGAGCCGGGCACGGAATCGCTCGACGTCGTCGTTCGCGACGCGCAGGGCCAAATCGTCACCGGCGCAGGCGGTGCGGCGGTCATCGACCCGTCGACCGGCGCCTGGAACCTGGCTTCGAAGCAGTCGCTGCCGCCGGGCACGTACACGGTTGAAGTGACCGCGAAGAAGAACGGGCAGGTCGCGGTGAAGACCCGCACGTTCACGGTCGTCGACAAAACGGCGCTTCAGCAGCGCCGTGACGCCATCGTCGGCGAGAATCTGAACGGTTCGGCCTACACGCCTTCGACGTGGAACGAACTGCAAGGGGCGCTTGACGAAGCGGCGCAGGTCCTGGGCGACAAGACGGCGACGCAGGCCCGGATCGATGCCGCGCTGAACCGCCTGAACGCGGCTCGCTCGGCGCTGACCGTTCTGTCGGTCAATCCGCCGTTCCAACCGTCGGTGCCTTCGCCGACGCCGGTACCTGCGGCGCCGAACAAGCAGATCATCTCGGTAGACGTGGCAGCCGGCTCGGAAGGGCTGACGGATCTGACGCGGGTCGAGCTGGAACGCACGACGAACGCGGACGGGTCGCTGAGCGACCAGGTGACGTTCACGCCGGTCAAAGCGCAGGAAGCGATCGGCAAAGCGCTGGCCAAAAACGATCCGACCGCGCGGATTCTTATTCCCGATCCGACCGACGCGATCGGCGAAGTCAACGTCAATCTGCCGCAGGCGACGATCGCGCTGCTGACCCGCAGCGGCGTAAATCTGGAGATCCACAATCCGAACGGCACAATTGTCGTACCGGCCTCTTCGCTCGAAGGGGTGTCCGGCGACCTGTACTTCCGCCTCGTACCGATCAAGCAGCCGCAGCAGCGGCAGCAGGTCGAGAATCGCGCCGTGACCGAACAGGTCGTGCGCGAGCTGAGCGGCAACAAAGCGGCAACGGTTGCCTCGCGTCCGATGACGATCGAGACCAATCTGTCGAGCCGTCCGGTGACGCTCGTACTGCCGCTTGACGCGGCAAAACTGCCGGAGAACGCGGCGCAGCGCGCCGACTTCCTGCGGGAACTGGGCGTGTATATCGAACACAGCGACGGCACCAAGGAAGTGGTGCGCGGCGAAGTCGTGACGATGGACGCGGCAGCAGGCGGCAAACTCGGCCTGCGCTTCGGCATTCAGAAGTTCAGCACGTTCACGATCGTGCATCTGGCCGAAGCGGCGCATCATGACGCGTATATCCAGGGGTACACCGACGGCACGCTGCGTCCGGATCAAGGCGTGATCCGGGCCGAGATGGCGGCGATGCTGAGCCGTCTGGGCCAACTGCAAGCGGCCTCCGGTACGCAAGCGGCCGCCTTCTCCGATCTGCGGAGCGGCTATTGGGCCGGCGATTACGTCGGTCAGGTCACGACAGCAGGCTGGATGAAAGGGTACACGGACGGCAGCTTCAAGCCGGACGGCGCGATTACCCGCGAAGAAATGGCTTCGATCGCGTTCAACTATCTGGGCTTGAAGGCAGGAAGTGCGACCGGCGGGTTCCCGGATGTCCGGGCCAACGGCTGGTCCGGCGGCCTCATCGCCGCCGTGCAGAGCGAAGGGCTCATGTCCGGCTATCCGGACGGCACGTTCCGTCCGCAGCAGGCGCTGACGCGGGCCGAAGCGGTCACGATCTTGAACCGGCTGTTCGACCGCGGACCGCTGCACGGCGCGGAAGGCGCGACATGGCCGGACGTATCGGCGGCGCATTGGGCTTACGGCGATCTGATGGAAGCTTCGCTGGATCACGATTATGCCAAGCGCAGCGGCGGAGGCGAAGATTGGGTGGCTGCCGACTGACGCAGGATGTATCATGCCTAGCCGAGCCGCGCATACGGCGCACGGCAAGCACAAAAAGAAGCGGGAGGCCCCGGGGCCTTCCGCTTCTTTTTGCCGTTCTGATTGCGCAGCGCTGGCGCGCCTCGCTGCTTGCCGGCGATTTTCCAATGGAGCTGCTCTGAAAATCGCTTCTTGCAAAATGATGTTACTTGCCGGCCGGATCGGCCAGTCCCGTGCTGCGCAGCAGGTTGACCAGCAGCGCGGCGGCTTCGCCGGCCGTTCCCTGGCGCTGCGCGGCGATGATCTGTCCTTTGTCGCCGCGGAACAGGCCCGCCGCGTACGCGGTCTCGACGTACGAATCGGCCCATTCGGAGACGTCGCCGGCATCGCCGAACGCGTTTTTCGCCGTGGTCGAAGCCGGGGCGAGGGCGTTCAGCTGCAGGTCGAACTGGCGGCTGGCGTTCACGAGGATCGCGATCATCTCTTCGCGGGTGATCGCTCCGTCGGACTGGACGCTGGCCGGCAGCCCTTCGTACAAGCCCGCGCTGCGCAGCGCGGCCAGCGACGAAGCGGCGTTCGTGCTGTACGACTCAAGGCCGAGCGCGCGTACCGTCATGCGGGCGAACGCTTCGCGGTCTAGCGGCGCGGCGACTTCGCGGCCTTCGAGAATGCCTTTGGTCGTCGACGCGCTGACCGCGCTATCGAACCATTTGCCGGATTCGGCTGGTTTGTCGTAACGAACGAGCAGGACCGGATTGCCGCCGGTCGTGTGCAGGATCGCCTGGCCGTCCTTGAACGTGACCGGAATCGGCACGTATTTGCCGTCGACGAGCATGACGGCGCCGAGGCTTGCGAGGTCGGAACCGGCGGGAACGGGAATCGTCTGCTCGCCGTAGCGGCGGTCGTAGCCGTTAATGTCAGTCGATTTGGAACCGCTGCTCGCGATCATGCGGAACGCGTACGCGTCGCCGACCGGCACGGCGCCGACCGCTTTGGTCCAGGCGCCCGGAGTCGTCGATACGGGCGTCTTCTCGATCTCGATCCGGATCGAGACTTGATCCGACGTCACGCCGAGGCGCTGCGCGGCTTCGGAGAGGCGCAGGCGTTCGACCGGGAACGTGATGCCGACGTCGGCCGTGCTAACCGAGAGTCTATTCGCTTTGCTCGACAGCGGCGCAAGCGTGCTGCCGTCCAACAGGATCTGCATGGCGGTACCGCTGAGCTGCGGCAGGCGATAAGCGAGCGTCTCGCCGCGTGCCGCCTGCTCGGAAGCCTGGGAGATCCCTTGCGGAGTCAGCCGGAGTTCCGCGCGCGACGAGCCGTCCTCCGCCGTGGAACGGGTCAGGCTGGCCGAACGGGTCGTCAGGTTGCCGGCCGAGACGGCGAGCACCTGGATCGATTCTTCCGCGCCTGCGGCCGGGGTTGTCGGTGCAGTCGTCGGTGCAGTCGTTGCAGTCGTCGGTGCCGGAACTTCGAACGTAGGCGCCGGTGCCGGAGCGGCAGGCGGAGTCTCGACCGGAGGCGGCGTTTCCGTTGGCGGAAGCGTGCCTTTCGGCGTAGCCGATACGAAGTTGGAGTAGCCGACGTTCGAATGGCTTTTGATCGCGAAGCGGAAATAATACGTTTTCCCGTTAACGAGGCCCGTGACGGTCAGCGACGTGTCCGTGAGGTTCGAAACGTTCGACGGGTTGACCGTTTCGTAATTCATGCCGTCGTCTCCCGAAATTTCCAGTCGGCCGTCTTCGAAGTTCCGGGGCTTGGTATAACGAAGCGTCGCCGATTGGTCGCCGGATTCGGCCGTCAGGCTCTGCCAGGCGAGGTCGGCTTCGGGGATTTCGGTGCCCGAGCTGCCGCCGCCCGTGTCGCCGCCCGATTCGCCCAGCGCTTCGAACGGCTGGTCGGAGAGCGTGTCGTCCGCAGGTTCCGCGTAAGCGGCGCCGAGGCCGAGGTACTGGCTCAGATAGGCGAACGAATCGCCTTCGTAAGTTGCGGGCTCGGCGTGGGCCGCGACGGAGGAACCCGTCAACAGCTGGGCGGTCAAGCCGGTCGTGAGCACGGCGGAACGGAGCATGACTTTTGCTTTATTTTTGCTTTTGCTGCGGGCTGCATTCTTCTTGTTGTTCATAAGGCACGCTCCTGATTATCGAATAGGATCTATGGATCTATGGATCTATGGATCTATGGATCTATGGATCTACGGACGTATCAGCCGCAGGCAGGAAGGCACCAGGATCTTGGACGCTTCCAGTTCGCGGCTGATGACTCCGACTTTGTTCATGTTAGCTTCGTACAGCCAGATCGAGCCGTCGCGTTCGATGCCGAGATCGAGCCCGATTTCCCACAGTTTGTGTTCCAGCTGGTCTTCGAGCCGATCTGCGGCGGCAAGAGCGAAACGGCGGACGCGGGCGTCCATTTCTTCTTCGCGGCCCGGGAACTGGTACGGCAGGAACCAGCTCCATTGGGTAAAAGCCCGCAGGTTGGTATGGTGGTTGACGACTTTGTGGCGCTGCTGCGTGGAGATGTACGGCATATGGCCGATGATGTGGAACCGGTCGTCTTCGCCCCGGATCAGATGGACGCGAATATGAAAAGGCAGTCCTTCCGGAGTCACGCTGTCGACGAATTTTTGCAGGACCATCTCTTTGCTTGCGGCCAATCCGCCGAGCAGCTCGGATAACCGGTCTTCGGGCAGCAGATGGCTGTACAGCGGATCGTCGACGCGATAATGCTCGCCTTCCCGCCGGACGACGATGATCGCGGAACCTTTCGTCCCGCCGCTCGGCTTGATCACGGTCTGGCCGTGGTCGTCGATAAACGATTTCGCTGCCGCGGCGGAATCCAGCGCGGCGTACGGAATCAGGTGCGGAGCGACTTCGGGATCGCCCGAGAGCAGTTCGTAGGCTTTGAGCTTGCTGAAGCTGCCGGCCGGGCGCGAATGCGTGTTGGGGATGCCTTCGAGCCTGAGGTAAGCTTGCTCCGAGCGCCGCAGCCCCCGTTCCTTGAGCCGGTCGTACACGACGTCGGGCAGGCGCCGGTACTGCGCCGTCCAGCGGCCGCGTTCAAACACTTGCGCTTTGAGCAGCGGGGAAGCGAACGCCGCGTCGACCGGACGGAACCAGAAGAAATCGGCATCGTGCGCGGCGCTGGCAAAAGCCATGGCGTCGTGCAGCCGCACTTCGTTGTCGCGTTCGGATACGAGCATGCCGAGCGTCTGCCGCGTGCGAATCTGACCGCTCCGCACGGCGTGCATATGCCGGCAGAAGCCGAGCAGCCGCACCGCGCGCAGCTCTTCGTGGTCGCGCGTCTCGGGCGAAGCGTTGGCTTCGAGGAAAAAGATCTCGCCGCGCTCGCCGAGCAGCAGGTCGATCCCGAGTTCGTTGCACAAAAACGGATACGGCCGATTGACGGCTTCCGCCAGCCGCAGCGCCGTCTGTTCCAGCTTGATCCGCAGCGCTCCGGCGTCTTCTCCGTGCAGGGATCGAAGCGTCTCTTCGAGATCCGGGCTCGTTCCGCCCGCCCCGAGATTGCTGACGAACGACCCGGGCCGGCCGACGCGCGGATACGTGCGGGTGACGCGGAACTCGCCGTGCTCGTCGCGCTGGACGTGCACGCGGTAATCGATCGGCTCGCCCTGCAGCGTCAAAGTCGGCCGGCAGGCCTGAACCAGATGGCGCCGCGGGTCGGAGGCGATTTGGCGCAGCCGTTTGTTCAGCGCGCTTGGGCCGAGCAGGCGCGAAGCGCCGCCGCTCTCGTCCAGCCGGTAGCGGTCCGCTTCGCGGCGCAGGCGCAGCAGGCCCTGACCGCGGCGCCCCGCGGCCGGCTTGATGACGACGTCGCCGTGCAGCGCCAGCATGTCCAGCGCGCGCTGCGCCGAGTCGAGCGGCTCCGTCGGCAGCAGAAGCTCGGCAAACTCCGCTTGAAGGGACGAAGCCACCGCCTCTTTGTCTCCGATCAGGTGAACGGCGAAAGGAACTTTTTGGCGCAGCGCTTTTTCCGCTTCGGGCCGCTTGGCGGCAAGCTCCGGAGCTTCGTTCAGCACGACGTCCGGATAAGGGGTCTCGCGCAGGTGGAATTGGTCGTGATGGGGGTGAAGCGCCTTGATCGTTTCCCTTTCGGGATCGATGCCGTCCAGGCCGAAGAAGCAGAGCGAGACGTTCTGGCGCTCCGCTTCCGCGAGCAGCGCGTCGATGCGCGCTCGTCCAATGGCCTCGAACGGGTCGGTACGATGATATACGCCGATTAACATGATGCCGGATATTCCTCCTGTTCGATCACGGGTTTCGTTCCAAGCGATTGGATGCACGGAATGAAAGTGAATAAAATTTACTATATATGTCGGCAGACAGAGGTTTTTTTAAAATAGGGATTTTTCCGACGTCCAAAAAACCTGCTCGAACCCGTCTGCGGCGCACCTACACGGGACTTGTATATTTTTTGTACATGTCCGTTTGGTAGGCTGGAGCAGAAATAGAGGATGGCTATTCAAATCGGAAAGTGGGGGAATTATGGAATTCAAAAAATGGGGTTACGGCGTGAAACGGGGCTTCCGTTCGCTGCTGGTGGTGGCCGTCGTGATCGGTACGGCCGAAGGGGCTTTCGGAGCGATGGGCACGGCGCATGCCGCGGTCACGATCAATCCGGGCGGCGTGGCCGGACCGGTGTTGTGGATGAGATCGGATATGGACGCCGGTTCGATGAACGGAGAATCCGTGGCGGCCTGGAAAGATCAGAGCGCGTCGGCCAATAATGCGGCTCAGACCGCGGCGGCGTCACAGCCGACGTATTGGAATGATTCGGCGCACAATATCAACTTCAATCCGGTGCTGGATTTTGATCGGGACTTTTTGTCGCTTGGCATCAATACGCTGCCGCTTGGCAAAAAGGCCAGAACGGTCGCGATCGCGGCCAAAACCGATACGTTGTCCGGGATCAGCTATGTGATTGCGTGGGGAACGGCCAACAGCGTCAATACGGCCGCGGGCATGCTGAGAAACGGAAGCAAATTGGGACTGACTCCGATGAACTCTTCGACGGACCGCACCCAAACGATGTATTCCGTCGACAATCTGGTTAACGTTGAATTTCCGCATGAGCAGTTCCTGACTTGGACCGGCGGAGAAAGCGGAAACGACAATATTGCCAGATTGTACAGCAAAATGAAACCTGTCGAAGAGAATAAACCGAACGGATTCGGGCAAATCGTGCCCAAGATGTGGAATACGACCGACACGCACGGTGCGGCCATCGGCAAAGTCATTCCGGAAGGTCAAGCCGAAGGGTATTGGGACGGCAAGATCCTCGATATCATCGTATACGATCGCGCCCTGACGGATCTGGAGCGCCAAAAGGTGAGCACTTACCTGGCGATCAAGAACGGATATACAATCAGTCCGGGGGACACTTACGACGCTTCCTACCTCGATTCCGGCGAAAATAAAGTGTGGGACTCCGTACTCAACGGCTCGTACACGCACCGAATCACGAGCATCGGCAGCGATTCGGGCAGCGGCCTGAAGCAGAAGCAGGCCAAAGCGCAGGAAGCGGGCGCGGTCGTGACGGCGGCGCTGGGCACGGCCGTTCAGGAGACCAACTCGGCCAACCTCAACGAATTCGCCGCTGACCTGTCGTTTTTCATTTTCGGCGATAACGGCACCGACGCGAACTACACGCAGACCATTGCCCAGACACAGGACGTCTCGTTGAAGCGGATGGAGCGTATCCACAAAACGGATACGACCAACTGGGGCAATCAAGCGGTCACGCTGCAGCTCGATCTTGCGCCGCGCAATGCCGCGCAGCCGGAACAGCATTATCTGGTCGTCAGCTCCCGGGAAGATTTGCAGAACCCGAGATTTCTGCCTCTGGATGCGTCGGGAAGCATCACGCTCGGCAGCGATAAACTGGCCGACGGAGAGTTCTTCACGTTCGCCCATGTCGACAAGACGGCGCTCGACGCCAGAGTGTCTCTGATCGACGGCGAATTGACCGCAGGCAAGCTCAAAGAGAACGATTATACGCCGGCAAGCTGGTCCGTCCTGGTGGAGAAGCAGGCCGCGGCGAAGCTTCAACTCGGCAATCCGCTTGCTTCGCAGGCTCAAATCGACCAGGCGCTCAAAGCGCTGTCCGATGCCTACGACGGCCTGAAGCTTCAGGGAGTCTCGTTTGACCGGGCGGTGCTGGAAAAAGGATCTTCCGGTTCCAGCGTGACGGTGACGCTGGATCGCGGCGTGACGTTCGGCGGCCAGGTGCCGGCCGGCTTCACGGTTCGCGTCGGCAGCACCGACGTGCCGCTTCTGCCTTCGAATATCAGCGTCGATCCGCAGGATCCGACGCGGGTACGCATCAATCTGCCGGCCGATCTCGACTTGTCGAACGTTGACACGGTCGGCGTGTCCTACGATTCGGCGACGGGCAGCCTGCAAGGACTGAACGGCGGAACGGTCGGCAGCTTCAATGAACCGGCCCACAGCGGATTCGGCGCGGCGCTGACGATCGCGCAGCCGGATACGGTAACGGGCGTCGTCTACGGCGGCGAGCCGGCCTTCGGCGGCATGACCGAGCCGGGCACGGAATCGCTCGACGTCGTCGTTCGCGACGCGCAGGGCCAAATCGTCGCCGGCGCGGGCGGCGCGGCGGTTATCGACCCGTCGACCGGCGCCTGGAACCTGGCTTCGGAGCAGTCGCTGCCGCCGGGCACGTACACGGTTGAAGTGACCGCGAAGAAGAACGGGCAGGTCGCGGTGAAGACGCGCACGTTCACGGTCGTCGACAAAACGGCACTTCAGCAGCGCCGCGACGCCATCGTCGGCGAGGGTCTCAAGGGTTCCGCCTACACGCCTTCGACGTGGAACGAACTGCAAGGGGCGCTGGACGAAGCAGCGCAGGTCCTGGGCGACAAGACGGCGACGCAGGCCCGGATCGATGCCGCGCTGAACCGTCTGAACGCGGCCCGCTCCGGGCTGACGCCAGTACCGGTCGAACCGACGAATCCGACCAACCCGACGACTCCGGTTACGCCGCCGCCGTCCGTTCCGATTCCGTCTTCGCCGACGCCTGTACCTGCGGCGCCGAACAAGCAGATCATCTCGGTAGACGTGGCAGCCGGCTCGGAAGGTCTGACGGATCTGACGCGGGTCGAGCTGGAACGCACGACGAACGCAGACGGGTCGCTGAGCGACCAGGTGACGTTTACACCGGCCAAAGCGCAGGAAGCGATCGGCAAAGCACTGGCCAAAAACGATCCGACCGCGCGGATTCTTATTCCGGATCCGACCGACGCGATCGGCGAAGTCAACGTCAATCTGCCGCAGGCGACGATCGCGCTGCTGACCCGCAGCGGCGTGAATCTGGAGATCCACAACCCGAACGGCACGGTCGTCGTGCCGGCCTCTTCGCTCGAAGGGGTAGCGGGCGACCTGTACTTCCGCCTCGTGCCGATCAAGCAGCCGCAGCAGCGGCAGCAGGTCGAGAATCGCGCCGTGACCGAACAGGTCGTGCGCGAGCTGAGCGGCAACCGAGCGGCGACGGTCGCCTCGCGTCCGATGACGATCGAGACCAATCTGTCGAGCCGTCCGGTGACGCTCGTGCTGCCGCTGGACGCGGCAAAACTGCCGGCGAACGCGGCGCAGCGCGCCGACTTCCTGCGGGAACTGGGCGTGTATATCGAACACAGCGACGGCACCAAGGAAGTGGTACGCGGCGAAGTCGTGACGATGGACGCGGCGGCGGGCGGCAAGCTCGGCCTGCGTTTCGGCATCCAGAAGTTCAGCACGTTCACGATCGTGCATCTGGCCGAAGCGGCGCATCATGACGCGTATATCCAGGGGTACACCGACGGCACGCTGCGTCCGGATCAAGGTGTGATCCGGGCCGAGATGGCGGCGATGCTGAGCCGTCTGGGCCAACTGCAAGCGGCCTCCGGCACGCAAGCGTCCGCCTTCTCCGATCTGCGGAGCGGCTATTGGGCCGGCGATTACGTCGGTCAGGTCACGACAGCGGGCTGGATGAAAGGGTACACGGACGGCAGCTTCAAGCCGGACGGCGCGATTACCCGCGAAGAAATGGCTTCGATCGCGTTCAACTATCTGGGTCTGAAGGCAGGAAGTTCGACCGGCGGGTTCCCGGATGTCCGGGCCAACGGCTGGTCCGGCGGCATCATCGCCGCCGTGCAGAGCGAAGGTCTCATGTCCGGCTACCCGGACGGCACGTTCCGTCCGCAGCAGGCGCTGACTCGGGCCGAAGCGGTCACGATCTTGAACCGGCTGTTCGACCGCGGACCGCTGCACGGCGCGGAAGGCGCGACATGGCCGGACGTATCGGCTGCGCATTGGGCTTACGGCGATCTGATGGAAGCTTCGCTGGACCATGATTATGCCAAGCGCAGCGGCGGAGGCGAAGATTGGGTGGCTGCCGACTGAAGATTGACGACCCTGTCCGGAACTTTCCGGGCAGGGTCTTTTTAACGAATTCGATATCAGGAAACGAAAGAAAGGAAGCGGTCATATGAAAGCGCTGCTGGTCGACGATGAAAGATTGGCGCTGCTGCGGTTGAAAAGCATGCTGGAGCAGGAGGAAGGGGTGCGGATCGCCGGCGTGTTCAGCGATGGCAGCCAGGCTCTGGAAGGGATACGGGAAACGGCACCGGATATCGTCTTTCTCGATATCGGTATGCCCGAGATCGACGGATTGGAACTGGCTTCCCGGATTCGGGCCGCCGACGCGTCGGTCGATATCGTATTCACGAGCGGCTCGATCCGGCATGCGGTCGAAGCGTACGAATATTATCCGCTGGATTATATGAGAAAACCGATCGATCGCCAGCGGCTCAGCCGAACGCTCGACCGGGCCCGGCATCGCTTGACGGCGGAGACCCGGGAAGCGACCGGCGCGGCCGGACAACCCGGACTGCGCTGCCTGGGACCGCTGCAGGTCGAGCGCCCCGGGCGCGGGCCGGGTTACCCGAAATGGCGAACGACCAAAGCGCAGGAACTGTTCGCTTACCTGCTGCACAACCGGGGACGGATGGTCGGCCGGGACACGCTGTTCGAGCTGCTGTGGCAGGGATTTCAGCCGGACCGGGCGGCGTCCCAACTGTACAATACGATCTATACCGTCCGGGCGGTACTGAAGGACGAAGGGCTTGACCTTACACTGTCCAAAGGCGGTCCGGCGGCGGGCTACCGGCTGGAAACGGGCCCGGTCAAACTCGACGTCGAAGACTGGGAAGAAGGGCTTGCGGCGCTGCCGCCGATCGGGCCGGAGACGGTGAGTCTGCACGAAGCGTCTCTGCGCGGCTACACGGGCGATTATCTGGCCGAACTGGATTACGCGTGGGCAGACAGCGAGCGCGAGCGGCTGCGGCGGCTCTGGATGGCGCATGCCCGGCAGTTAAGCCAGTTCTATCGCGCGCAGCGGATGCGCAGCGAAGAAGAAGCGGTCGCGCAGCGGCTGCACCACTTCAAATAGCCGTGTGCGGGGTTCCGGCGGACAGGCCGAACAGGATAAGGGCATAAGGGGATAAGGGCGGCGCCGATTTTTGGCGCTCGCCCTTTTGGTCGCAATCGGGTATAACAGACAGGGAAGGCAAGCCGCCCGATCGTGACATTTCCGGCTTGGCGAAGGAGGAACCCCGTGTGAACAAGACCGATCGCATGCTGGCGATTCTGCTGCGGCTGCAGCGCAGCGGAACGCTTAGGGCGGAAGATTTGGCCGAAACGTTCGAGACGAGCGTCAGAACGATTTATCGCGACATGCAGGCTTTGAGCGAGGCGGGCGTTCCGCTGCTGGGCACGCCCGGCAGCGGCTACTCGTTGATGGAAGGTTATTTCCTGCCGCCGGTGATGCTGACTGCGGACGAAGCGCTAGCCGCGCTGATCGGCGCCGATTTCACCGCGCGGCATTTCGGCGGGCGCGTGCGTCTCGGTTCGGGTTCTTTTCGCGAAAAGATCGAAACCGTGCTGCCGCCGGACCTGCGCCGGGACGTGGAGCAGCTGCGCGAAACGACGCGGCTCCTGATCGAAAATGTCTCGGCGGCGGACGAAGAAGAATTCGAGCGCACGGAGCTGCTGCGCCGCGCGGTGCTGGAGCGGCGCAACGTCCGGTTCGGCTACACCAGAGCGGGAGACGAAGCGCCGACATCCGCGGAAGCGGCATCCGCTTCGCGTACTGTGTCCCCGTACGGCCTGGTCTGGATGCGGGGCGCCTGGATGTTGATCGCCTACTGCCATGCGCGCGAAGCGATCCGGCATTTTCGCGTGTCGCGGATGGAGCGGCTGGCCGTGCTCGACGAAACGTTCCGCTTGCCCGACGATTTTCGGCTGTCCGATTACCGGGCGCCGGACGATCGCTCGATGCGGGCCGTCGTCCGGGCGAACGCCGCGGCAGCCCGGACGGTCCGGGAGCAGCGGCCGTATTACCTGGAGAGCGCCGAAGCCGACGGAGCGGATTGGCGGCTGCATTTTCGCATGCGCCGGACCGAGGACCTGCTGCCGCTGCTGCTCTCGCTCGGATCTTCCGCCGAAGTAATCGAACCGCCGGAGCTGAGAGAGCAGCTGCGCGAAGAACTGCGATCCATGCTGCAGCGGTACTGAACCGAAGCCCAACGGAAGCGATGCGGCAAAAGAAAAGCGAACGGCCGCGAGCATCGCGCCGTTCGCTTTTTTGATAACGCTTTTTGGATCAGAACAGCTTGAACGCGGCTCCGATCCATCTTCATTCCGCGGGCGGGAAGCGCTCGACGATCATCGATTCCAGCAGCGCATACGCTTTTTCCAGATCCAGCTCCGGCCGAAGCATTTTCTGGAGCGCCAAGCCGTCGAAGCAGGCGAGCAGCACCGCGGACAGCGCTTCGCGTTCTTCCGCCTCGATGACGGGCAGCGCGGCCTGCAGCACGCCGGAGATGCCGCCCTGCCCGACCCGCAGCAGCTCCGCGATCTCTCCGGCCAGCTCCGGGCTGCGCAGTCCCAGCGCGAACAGCTCGTAGCGCAGCTTGTACCATTCCGGCCGGTGGGTGTCCGCGTCTTCGCCGGTCTCCGGCAGCGGCTGCGCGGCGGCGTCCGGCCCGGCATCTCGCTCGGCGGACAGCCCTCCGAATTCCGCTTCGTACCGCCGGCAGCTTTCGCGCACGACTTCGTGCAGAATTTCTTCTTTGGTCTTAAAATAGTAATGAACCAATCCAGGCGCGGCCAATCCGGCTTCCGCCGCGATCTCCTTGATCGACGCGTCCGAATAGCCCCGGCTCGCCATCGCCCGCGCCGCGGCTTCGACGATTTGTTTTTTTCTCGGATTTTCTCTCATGCCGTTCCTCCTTATAGCCCGAATCTTCGCTGCATTTAGCCTAGCAGGTCGTCTGCCGCTCCGCAATCCGGCGCGCGGACCTCGGACGAACACGGGGAAACGGCAGCGGCCCCAACGAATTTTCGCCGGGGTATTCACAAAAAAAGCCCCGCTTCCGAAAAAAGGGAAACAGACGTTTTTTAAATAACGGTCCGGACCTTCAGCGCCGTTCCGCAAGGAAAAGAGAACGAATACATGCTAAAAAAATGGTTGATCCTGCTTCTTGGCTTCTTTTTGGTTCTGGTCGTGCCGGCGATCGGTCTGTTCAACACGATTTCGGCGCAGCAGGGCGCGCCGGAAGCGTCGGACGGCAGGCTCGATCTGGGCGGCTGGGATTACGCGTCCTACGGAGCCGTCTCGTTAAGCGGCGAATGGGAATTTTATCCCGGCGTCCTGCTGGGTCCCGGCGATTTTTCGGGCACCGAAGCCGGGCGGACGATTCTGCGCGTTCCGTCTGCCTGGAATCGGGCCATGCCCGGCGGGGCGATCGGGATCGGGACTTACCGGCTGGTCGTCGAGCTGGGCCGCGAGACGAACGAGGATTACGGTCTGCGCGTCGCCAACGTGCGCATGGCGAGCCGGACTTACCTGAACGGCGAAGAGATCGGTTCGAGCGGCGTACCGGCCGCGACGCCGGAAGCGGGCATTCAGGCCAATCTGCCGTATACCGGATTCACGCGCCTCTCCGGTTCGCAGGCGGAACTGATCGTGCAGGCCGCGAATTTCAGTTACGCTTCGGGCGGAATCGTCGATACGATCGATTTCGGGCCCGAGAACGTCATTCTGCGCGAGGAGCAGAGCGACTGGATCCGGGACTTCGTCGTATTGTGCGGATTTCTGCTGCCCGGCCTGCTGTTTCTGCTGCTGTACGTGCTGCATAAAAGAGAGCTGCCCCAGCTTTTTCTCGGGTTGTTCTGCATGCTGGCGGTGCTGTACATTTTGACCCACGGCGAGAAAATGATCGGTTTTCTGCTGCCGGAACTGCCTTACGCGGCCGTGATGAAGCTGCAGGCGGTATCGTCCAACCTCATCTATCTCATGCTGGTGGCCTACATGTACGTGCTCATGCCCGGGACGGTGCACCGAACGATGCTGCGGGCTTACGCGGTGCTGTCGTTCGGCGGCGCGTTCGCGGCGCTCGTGCTGCCGATGGCGATCTTCTCGCACGTCGAGGCGACGCTGTTCACGGCCGCGCTGATCAGTATCGCGTACACGATGCTCGTCACGTTCCGCTGGGTCAGCCGGCAGCCGGAAGACGCGAATCTGGTCGGGCTCGGCCTGTTGGCCATCTCCATGTTCATCCTGCTGATGGTCATCGGGCAGGTGACGGGGCTGGACATCAGCCGCTTGGCGATCTACGAATTGGTGCTGTTCGTGCTTGCGCAGACGGTGCTGATCATTCGCCGGTTCGTCCGGGCGTTTGCCGACGTCGAACGGCTGTCGAAGCGGCTGCTCACGCTGGACGGACTCAAGGACGAATTCATGGCCGATACGTCGCACGAGCTGAGAACGCCGCTGCACGGCATTATCAATATCGCGAGGTCGATGCTGGAAGGTGCGGCGGGACCGGCTTCGAGCAAGCAAAAAGAAAATCTGGCGATCATCATGACGACGGGGCAGCGGTTATCGCGGCTCGTCGACGACCTGCTGGATTTCTCCCGCCTCAAAGAAGGCCGGGTCCGCCTGGCCGCCCGTCCGCTGTACCTGTCTTCCGTCGTGCAGTCGGTCATGGAGGTCGTCGCCTACACGCTGGACGGCAAGCCGATCTCGGTTCGGCAGGAATGCCCGGACGATCTGCCGTGCGTACGCATGGACGAAGACCGGCTGCGGCAAATTTTGTACAATTTGCTCGGCAACGCCGTGAAATATACGGAGCGGGGCGAGATCTGCGTCCGCGCGTCGGCGTCGGGCGATTGGGTGACGGTCGAAGTGTCCGACACGGGCGTCGGTATCGAGCGCAAGCGCTGGCCTGATATTTTCCGCCGGTTCGAACGGGCTGAAGAGACGGAAGGGCTGCGGGGAGCCGGTCTCGGCTTGAGCATTACGCGGGAACTGGTGGAACTGGGCGGAGGCCGGATCTGGTTGGAATCGGAACCCGGCGCGGGCACGACTTTCTTCTTCACGCTGCCGATCTCGGCCGAGACGCCGGATCGCGGCGAAGAAGACCGTCTGGTGAGAGCGGGAAGCGGCCCCGAAGCGCAGTCCGGCCTGCCGGACCCGCTTGACCTCTTCCGTTCGCCGCGGGCGCGGCCCGAACCTTCGGCATTCTCCGGGTTGTCCGGCCGGTCCGGTACGTCCGGTACGTCCGATACGTCCGGCGCGGATCAACCGGACGAAGCGGCCGCGCCGGTTGGCGACGCGGGCCGGATTCTGATCGTCGACGACGATCCGGTGAACCGGCGCGTGCTGCTCAACCTGCTGGCGACGGTCGGCTGCGACGTTTCGGCCGTATCCGGCGGCGCCGAAGCGCTCGCTTTTCTCGACGTCCATCCCGATATCGAGCTGGTCGTCACCGATTGGATGATGCCCGGCATGTCCGGGCTTGAGCTCAGCCGGGAGCTGCGCAGCCGCCGTTCGCTGGCCGAGCTGCCGATTCTGCTGCTGACCGCGCGCGGGCTTCCGGAAGACGTGCGGGCCGGCTTCGACGCGGGCGCGAGCGATTTTCTCGGCAAGCCGGTCGACGCCGGCGAGCTGCGCGCCAGAGTGCGCACGCTGATCGGCATGCGCCGCGCGGCCGAAGAAGCGGTCCGAACAGAAATGGCTTTTTTGCAAGCCCAAATCAAGCCTCATTTCCTGTACAATGCGCTTAACGTGATCATCGCCACCTGCCCGGTCGATCCCGACAAGGCGACCGAGCTGCTGATCGAACTGAGCCAGTATTTGCGCGGCAGCTTCGATTTCCGCAATCGGGACCATCTCGTTCCGCTGCACAAGGAACTGGAACTGGTCCATTCGTATATCGCGCTGGAGCAGGCCCGCTTCGAAGAACGGCTGTCGTTCGTCTGCGAGACCGACGATCTCGTCGGCGTGTTCGTGCCGCCGCTGAGCATTCAGCCGCTGGTCGAGAACGCCGTCCGCCACGGCATCATGCAGCGCGCTGCGGGCGGCGTCGTCCGTCTGGAGATTCGCGACAACGGCCGGTCGGTCTCCGTCCGCGTCGAAGACAACGGCGTGGGGCTCGGGCCGGAGGAGTTCGGCGAGATCATGGCCGGCCGGCGGGGCGGCGTCGGCCTGCGCAATATCCATCGCCGCCTCTCCGCGCTGCACGGCGCTTCGCTGCACCTGGAAGAGCGGCCTGCCGGACGCGAAGGCACTGCGATCGGCTTCGAACTGCCGAAGGATGCCGGGCTCTAAGGCCGGATTCCGGCTTGTTCAGAAAATGTTCAGCCCTG
Organism: Saccharibacillus sp. WB 17; assembly: GCF_008634075.2. Classification (NCBI taxonomy): domain Bacteria; kingdom Bacillati; phylum Bacillota; class Bacilli; order Caryophanales; family Paenibacillaceae; genus Saccharibacillus; species Saccharibacillus sp. WB 17. The sequence goes on from NZ_VPFK02000039.1 coordinate 21,432, forward strand.
TCCGTTATGCTGGTTGCAGCGGACGGATACGTCCGCGTTCCCGGGAAAGGGCTGAGAAATTTGCGGATCTATATATTGGACAGCGACGAAAGGTCCTCCCTGCTGACCGCCCGAATGTTGGAAGAATATACCGACATCGACCTGCTCGGCTGTTCGGGAGACGCGTCCCCGGGATTGCAGGAAGTCGCCCGGCTTGAGCCCGATGCCGTATTCATCGACACGAAGCTCGGGTGCATCTCCGGACTTGCGGCTTCCGAACGGCTGCTGCGCGAGTTCCCCCGTCTGCACGTCGTCTACGTGACGGCCAGCCGGGAGTACGCGGTCGAAGCGTTCGAGCAGCAGGCCTTCGACTATCTGATCAAACCCCTGACGCGGGAAAGGCTGGCGCGGACGGTCGTCCGGCTGCGGCATTCCTGCGAAAACGCTTCGCGGCGCCAGGACGATTAGGCGTTCGCGGACATAGACAAGTCATACACAACAGGAGTGAGTAGGCATGCGGGCAATGCTGATCGACGACGAAAAGCCGGCTTTGATGCACTTGGAGCGCCTGCTGCGAACAGACGGACGAATCGAGCCGGCCGTTCTGTGCACATCGGCGCGCGAAGGCCTAGAACGGCTGGAACGGGAACAGGTGGATGCCGTTTTTCTGGATATCGGCATGCCCGAGATGAACGGGCTCGAAGCGGCGGAGTATATCCAGCAGGCCCGCCCCGGCATCGCGATCATCTTCGTGACGGCCTATTCCGATTACGCGGTGGAAGCGTTCGACCTGCAGGCGATCGATTACCTGCTCAAGCCGATCGGCACGCCGCGCCTGCAAAAAGCGATCGACCGGCTCGTGCCTTCCGTTCAAGCCAGACAGGCCGCCGGTGTCCCTTCGGCGCCCGTCTCTCCGGCGGCGGACGAAGAGCGGCCGCCTGCGGACATCTTGACTTTTCGCCGCCTGGAACTGGTCGATCCCGAGTCCGGCGACGTTCGTGCGATCAAATGGCGCACGGCGAAGGCGCAGGAACTTTTCGCCTACCTGCTGCATCAAGGCGAGCAATGGGTGCGGCGCGACGAGCTGATCGACCTGCTCTGGCCGGACGCCCCGATCGATAAATCGGCGGCGTATCTGCACACGTCCGTCTACCAGCTGCGCAAGATGCTCAAAGAGTGGAATCCCCGGCTGCAGCTGGAATACCGGCAGGAGAGTTACCGCCTGCTGCGCGGCGGGGCGGCGTCCGACGCCGAGCTGTTCGAGCGCGGCAGCGAACAACTGCCCCGCGACGCGGCCGGGCGAATGTCCGGCCTGCAGCGGCTGCTCGCCATGTGGCGCGGCGGGTACCTGGAGCAGCACGACTACGGCTGGGCCGAGAACCGGGCCGACGAGTTAAAGAGGCTGCGTCTGCGCCTGACGCTGGAGCTGGCCGAACGGGAGCGGGAAAGCGGCAGTCCGCAGGAAGCGATCCGCCGCCTGAGCGCGCTTCAGGGCGAAGAACCGTTCGCCGAAGACGTTTGCCGGGAGCTGATGCGGTCCTGCGAAGCGGCCGGAGACAAGCGGCAGGCGCGCGAACATTATCTGTCGCTGGAGCGCCTGCTGCAGGAAGAACTCGGCGTCAAGCCGGAATCGCAGACGGAGCGTCTGTACGAGCGGATGCGAAGCTGAATATCGCAGTGCACCCCAAAAAAAGCCCCGATGACCGCATCTGCGGTCATCAGGGGCTTTTCTGTGGCTTATACGGCGCCGGACGGCAGGCAGTCAGGCATCCGGCTCCGTAAACGGAACGCCTGAGCCTGCCGGGCGCCGAACCGGCAGCACGTCCGCAAGCGGGCTTACTCCGACTTGGCCTGCGGCACCGCGCACGAACCGTCCGAACATCCTTCGGCATCGCCGTCGTCCGCGCCGAGCACGGTCAGCGGCGAACGTTCGCCCCAGGCGCGGGTCAGCGCCTGATCGAACACTTCGTCCGGCTGCGCGCCCGATACGGCGAACTTGCCGTCGAGCACGAAGAACGGTACGCCGCGCACGCCGAGCTGCGTCGCCTGTTCTTCGTCCGCCCGGACGTTTTGGGCGTAGGCGTCCGAGTTCAGTACGCCGAGCACTTCGTCCTTGTCCAGGCCCGCTTCGGCCGCAAGCTTAGCGATCTCTTCGGGATCGCCCAAGAAGGCGCCTTCGGTGAAGTAGGCCTGCATCAGGCGTTCGGTCACGGCCTGGGACAGCCCTTTCTCCGCCGCGAAATGCGCGACGCGATGCGCATCGAACGTATTCGTGTAGCGCATCCGGTCGAAATCGTAATGCAGGCCGACGCCGTTGGCCGCTTCGCCGACGCTGCGGTTCGAAGCGATCGCCTGTTCGCGGCTCATGCCGTACTTGCCGGCGAGCAGATCGTGAATATCGCCTTCGGTATGCACATGGGCATTCGGGTCAAGCTCGAAGCTTTTGTAGACGACTTCGACCTGATCCTGATGCGGGAACCGCTCCAGGGCGTGTTCCAGACGGCGCTTGCCGATATAACAGAACGGGCAGACATAGTCCGACCAGACTTCGATTTTCATGGGAAAAACTCCTTTTGCCGCTGCATGCGGACGACGCGCTTGCGATTCTCGGGAGATCGGGCAGCGCGCGGCGTTCCGCAGGAATGGCTGTGATTTGCTTACTTAACATCATTATAGTTACATTTAGTAAGTAAATCAAGCCTTTTTATGAAAAGAAGGGCTTCCTACGCTGTTCTGACCCTGTTCCGACGCTGTTCCGACGCTGTTCCGACGCTGTTCCGACGCCAAGTCTCTGCATCCGCCGCGCGTCGCCGCAGCAAGTCCGTACACGCGGCACGCGGCACGCCGAACGCAAAAATCCCGCTTCGCGTACATACGCGAAGCGGGACGGTCGAACGTTGGCCTGTTCCGGTTAAGGACGGGGCTTGAAGATGCCGAACGGTCTGCCGATCGGCAGGAACTCGCGGCCGAAGTGCGCGTTGAGCACGTTGGCGCCGCAGCCGTACAGCGACAGCAGGCCGATCGCCATTTCCGCGTAAGCGGCGAGCTGGTGGAAAAATTCCGGAGCGCCGAACGCGTCGAACGTCAGACCGAGGAACAGCACGTCGATCAGGCAGAAGATGAAGAACAGCACTTTGTTCGTCTCCATCGCCCCGATCGTCATGAACAGGGTGAAGACCAGATAGCCGCCAAACGCGAAGCCGAGCTGCTTGCCGTCGACAGACCCGGCCAGTTCCGGTCCGAACGTGCCGAGCTTGATCATCCAGTTGGCCGCCATCGCGAACCAGAAAAACGCGTACGCCGCAAAAGCGGTCATGCCGAACGTATTGTCGTGCTTGGCGTCCTGGATCGCAGCGAACAACTGGGCGCAGGCGCCCAGGAAAACGGCCCAGGCCGCGGCGTAACCGAGACCTTCCGTCAGTCCGAGCTTCTGCGACGAAGCGACGAGCGTGACGATGGCCAGACCGAACAAGCCGATGGCGCCGGGATCGGCGGTAGTGATTTTGACGTGGGTAGGGGACGGGTGATTCATGATTCTGTTATTCCTCCAACAATGCAAGATAGAAAGCGGATAAGGCCCGGAGCTTTACGTTCCGTGTAGAACTCAACTGACCTATTGTACTCGAAAAGAAAGCCGAAATGAATATGGAAAGTCACGTTTTTTCGAAAAAATTTCGGGAATCGGCAGCGGGAAGAAAGTGGATGCGCTTACCGGGCCCGCGATTCGAAAAAACGGCTTTCTGTCCGTGCGGACGAAGAGACGCTTTCCGCCCACCCGGTTTGCGGACACGCCAAAAAACCGCCGGCCGAAGCCAACGGTCTTGAACAGGCAGCCAAGCGATAACGATCACGACGGACTCCGGCGTGATCCGGTCAGCGTGTTCCGGTTCAGTCCCGGAACAGGAAGTCGATCTGTTCGATCTGCTGCGGCGTCAGCGCGACGTCGAGCGTTTTGAGATTGGCGGCGACCTGCTGGTCGTTTTTGGCGCCCGGGATAACGGCATCGATCGCCCCGCGCGTCAGATACCACGCGAGGACGACGTTTGCGACGCTCGCTTCCTGCGCGCCGGCGATCTCGCGCAGCCGGTCCACTTTTTCCACGTTGCGCTTGAAGTGTTCGCCCTGGAACAGCGGATTCTTCAGCTTGCTCTCGTCCAACGTGTCGTCCGCGCCGTATTTGCCGGTCAGCAGGCCCGAAGCCAGCGGGAAATAAGGCACGAACGAGATGCCGTTCTCTTGGGCATAAGGAAGCAGTTCGGCTTCCGCGCCGCGCTTGAACAGATTGTATTCGCCCTGGACCACGTCGATATGCCCGTCCTTGTTGCCTTCGCGGAGCTGCTCCATCGAGAAGTTGGACACGCCGATCGCGCGAATCTTGCCTTCCCGCTTCAGCTTGGCGAGTTCGCCGACCGCTTCGTCTTTGGGCGTATGGTCATCCGGGAAATGGATATAGTAGAGATCGATATAATCGGTGCCGAGCCGCTTGAGGCTGTCTTCGACCGATTGGCGCAGGAAAGCCGGGGAATTGTCGATTTCCACGCCGCCGTCCGTTATTTTGTGCGCGCCTTTGGTGGCGATCACGATCTCGTCTCGGCGTCCGTACGATTTCAGCACTTCGCCGATCAATTCTTCGGAGCGCCCGGGACCGTAGATGAACGCCGTATCGAGAAAATCGATGCCGCTCTCGAGCGCCGCGCGCACGGAAGCTTTGCCGGCTTCTTCGTCCAGGTTCGGGAACAGGTTATGCCCGCCGACCGCGTTGGTGCCGAGTCCGATCGGATTGACCCGAAGTCCGCTTTTGCCCAAAGTCGTTTTCTGGTGTGCCGCTTTCGTCATTGCAAAAACCTCGCTTTCCGGAACTGGGAATAGGAAAAGGGAGACGCCGCGCTGTCGCAACCGCGTCTCCCCGGTATCCTGTTTATTTACCCAAAAAGTCGTTCGCTCAAAAAGCGTGGCTGCGCCTCAATCGACTTTTGCCCCGTAGGCGCGCATGAACAAGACGGCCTGCTCGCGGTCCATGCGCACGTTTTTGACGTCCAGCGATTTGAAATCGACGCCGTCGAGAATCGCTTCGCGCAGGTCCGCGCCCTGCAGCTTCGCTCCGGCCAGCACGCAGCGGGTCAGGTCCGCTCCGCGCAGATCGGCTTTTTGCAGGCTGGTCTGCGACAGATCGGCTTCGAAAAAGCGCGCTCCGCGCAGATCCTGCCGGTCCAGCCGCGTCTGCCGCAGGTTCGTGTACGACCAGTCGCCGCGCACGACGGTGAAGCCGTCCAGTTTCGCGCCCGCGAAGTCGGACCCGGTCATCTTGCAGCTGTCGAACTTGGCCGCGAACAGATTCGCTTCCGTAAACTTGCAGTTCTCGAACGCCGAATCGGTATGGATCGATCCGTTCATCGAAGCGCCGCGAAAATCGCATTCGGTAAACCGGCAGCCTGTCGTCAGAATCTCTTCCATCGAACCGTAGGCGAAGCGGCAGCGGACGAACGTGCAGTTGACCAGTTCGCCGTCGCGCATCTCCTGCGAGCCGAAATCGACGTCTTCGTATTCGCGATTTTGATATTCGAACATGTCGATGGCGCCTCCCGTCTAGGCCCGGCGCTCGAACGCCTGGACGACTTCCAGAATGACTTCGGTCGCTTTGACCATGTTGTCGGCGGAGACGAACTCGTAACGGCCGTGGTAGTTTTCGCCGCCGGTGAAAATGTTCGGCGTCGGCAGGCCCATGTACGACAGCTGCGAGCCGTCGGTGCCGCCGCGGATCGGACGGATGTCCGGCTCGATGCCGAGCTTCTTCATCGCGTCGCCGACCAGATCCACGATCTCGATCACCGGTTCGATTTTCTCGCGCATATTATAGTACTGATCGCGCAGCTCCAGCAGCACGTTCTCGTCGCCGTACGTCTGACGGAACTCGCCGGCGATACTTTCCATGAGCTTTTTGCGCGCTTTGAAGCTGCTGCGGTCGAAATCGCGGATGATGTACGACAGCGTCGCCTGATCCGTTCCGCCGTTCATGTCGAGCAGGTGGAAAAAGCCTTCGTAGCCTTCCGTGAATTCCGGCGACTCCTGCTCCGGCAGGCGGCGGTGGAACTCCATCGCGATCTTGGCGGCGTTGATCATTTTGCCTTTGGCCGTGCCCGGATGGACGCTCACGCCTTTGATCGTCACTTTGGCGGCCGCCGCATTGAAGCTTTCGTATTCCAGTTCGCCGAGCGGGCCTCCGTCCATCGTGTAGGCGTACTTCGCGCCGAACGCTGCCACGTCGAAGCGCTGCGGGCCGCGCCCGATCTCTTCGTCCGGCGTGAACGCCACGCGGATCTTGCCGTGCTTCAGTTCGGGATGCGCGATCAGATGATTCAGGGCGGTCATGATCTCGGCCATGCCCGCTTTGTCGTCGGCGCCGAGCAGCGTCGTGCCGTCGGTCGTCACCAGCGTGTGGTCGACGTAATGCGTAAGCTCCGGGAAATCGCGCGGGGAGAGCACGATGCCCAGTTCCCGGTTCAGCACGATGTCTCCGCCGTCGTAGCGGTCCACGATCTGCGGATTGACGTTGGCGCCGCTCAGTTCGGTTGCCGTGTCGAGATGGGCGAGGAAGCCGATGACCGGCACGTCGCCTTTGTCGGTATTGGCTTCGAGTGAAGCCATGACGTAACCGTTTTCGTCGAGCGTAATTTCGGTAAGGCCCATTTCTGTCAGCTCGCGCACGAGCTGCTCGGCCAGCTTCATCTGTCCCGGCGTGGACGGGCAGGTCTCGCTGTCTTCGTTGGACTGGGTATCGAAACGGGCGTAGCGGTCGAGACGTTCGATCAGCTCTTTTTTCATGGATGCAAAGCCTTCTTTCCGTGGGCCGTCTCCGGCGGGCATTCCGACCGGATCGGCACTTCGATTTGGCGGCCCGGCTCGCACGCAAACATGCGGCGGGCACGCGCATACCGTTAGTTTATCATGAAAAAGGCTTTCGAAAAAAGTGCGGCCCGGCTGGCGGATTGCGCCCGAACGTGAGAAAATACACGTTGCATCTTATCAGACCGAATCGGAGAAGCCGTGCTTCCCGCAAGTTCGGTATTCGGAGGTTGGAACATGAACGTATCCCTGGTTGTTTTTCAAGGTCCGAGCGCTTCGGGCAAAAGTACGCTTCAAGCGATGCTGGGGCTGCCCCGCATCGTGACCTGGACGTCGCGGGCGCCGCGCGCCGGCGAGATCGACGGAGTCGATTACCACTTTGCGCCGCGGCAGACGCTTGAGCGGATGAAGGAAGCGGGAGACATGCTGGAGACGAGCGAATACCGCGGCCACCTGTACGGTACGTCGCTCGCTTCGATCGAAGGAACGGCCCGCGGCGCGGGGCTGCGTTCGATCGTGCTCGACGCAAGCGGCGCCCGCGTCGCCCGGGCGCTGCTCGGCGAGCGCGCGCTGCTGCTCGGCGTGTCCGCTTCGCGCGCCGAATGCGAAGCGCGCCTGCTGGCGCGCGGGTCGGACGCCGCGCAGATCGCGGCGCGCCTCGCCGGATACGACGAAGAGATCGCGGCCTTGAGCGGCTGCGACCTCATCGTGCGAAGCGGGGACGACGCCCTGGAGCGGGCGGGCGAGATCGTGCAGGCGCTGCGCCCGCTGCTCGGCGCCTAGCGGCTAGCCTTCCAGCAGGCGCTGCCCCACGTATTCGCCGGGCTTCCAGCCGCCCGGACAGGCGAACAGGCCGCTCGCGATATGCACCGTATATTCGTTCAATTTGTCCATTTGGCTCATCAGCCGCAGCATCGGCACGAACTGCTTGTCCGGGTCGCGCTGGTAGCTGAGGAACAGCAGTCCGGCGTCTACATTGCCGGTCCGGGCATCAATCCCGCCCGTATACGAATAGGCCCGGCGGTGCATCTGCGCACCGTCTTGTTTGGCGAGGCGGACATGGGAGTCCGCGGGCAGTTCGCCCGGCGAGACGGTGTCGAATTCGCCCGTCTTGCCGTAGGCCGCGCCGGAGTCTTTGCGCCGGCCGAACGTGTCTTCCTGGTCCTTGAGCGAGGAACGGTCCCACACTTCCAGCAGCATGCGGATTTTGCGGTAGGCGAGATAGCTGCCGCCCCGCATCCAGTCCGGCTCGTCTTCGCCGCACCAGACGACGTCGCCGTAGCCGGCGCCGGAATCGTGCAGCGCGTTGGCCGTGCCGTCCTTGAAGCCGAACAGGTTGCGCGGCGTGCTGCCCGGAGGCGAGCTGATGAAGCCTTCCTGCATCCACAGCACCGAGGCGGTAAAAGCCGACAGCCGGATCAAATTGCGCGCCGCGTGAAAAGCGACCTGTTGGTCTTCGGCGCACACCTGCACGCAGATGTCCCCGCCGGACAGCGCTTCGTCGATCCGGTCTTTCGGCATGCGCGGAATGTCGCGCAGATGCTTGGGCGCCCGCGCCGCAAGGCCGAACTGATCCTGTCCGCCCTGCGCGAACAGGGAAGGGCCGAACCCGAACGTGACGCTGAGCTTTGCGGCCGGAAGGTCGACACTTTCGCCGCTGTCGCTCGGCGGCAGCAGGCGCCCGTTCGCTTCGACGGCGGAAGCGCCGCCCGTGCTGAGGTCGCAAAAGCGGGTCCAGTCCCGCAGCAGGCCGATCAGCGTCTTGCGATCGGCTGCCGTCACCTTGAAGCCGACCAGATACATATAGGTCTGCTGCGGGGTGACGATGCCGGCCTGGTGGTCGCCGTAGAAGTCCAGCCGCTCATTCGCGGCCGCCGCCGGTTCTCCGCCGACCGCGGCCGGCGGGGCTTCCGCCGCTCCGAACATTTTCAGGATGGCGCCGAGGCCGCTTGCGCCCAGCGCGATCCCTCCGCCCGCGGCTGCGGACATTTTGAGCATTTCCCGCCGCGTATAGCCTTTTCCCGAACGGTCCGAACCGCCCGCTTCGCTTGCTCCTGCGACTTCGCCTGCCTTCGCTTCTTGCGCCGAAGGATTCCCGTCTAAGCTTTCGGTGCCGCGTTCGCCGTCTGCCGGTTCGTGCTTTGTGTGCTTCATCTTTTCGTCCTCCGCTCCGTGGCGCCTACAAGATTTTCGCCGTCTGCGACATCAGTTCCGACAGTTGGGACAGCTGATCGCTCAGTTCCCGGATTTGTTCCGTCTTGAGATCGGTGTAGAGCGCATAGCTGCCGTCTTTGTTATATTGGGCCAGCGTCTCTTCCATCGTGCGGAATTGTTGGTCGAGCTGGTCCGCCAACTCCCGGTGTCCGTCGTTCAGCGCCGGGATCATCGCGAAGTAGACCGCTTTGGAGCCTTCCACGTTCGCGGCCAGATCGACCAGGTCGGTATGCGAATACGTCTCTTCCTCGCCCGTGATCTTCGAGGTTGCCGCTTCGTTCAGCAGTTCCATCGCGCCGGCGACCATCGCTTCCGGTTCGAGCTTGAGGTCGGCGACTTTGGCTTGCAGCGCTTTGACGTCCGTCATGAGCAGATCCGCGTATTTGCCCTGGCCTTCCAGCGAACCGTCTTCCCACAGCGCGCGTTCGATCCGGTGGAAGCCGGTCCACTGTTCTTCGTTCTCCACGTCCGGCAGCCGCGCGTCGATCTTCGGATCAAGGTCGCCGAGACTTTCCGCGATCGGTTCGATATTTTCGTAATAGGTACGGGAGACGGGATAAGCGGTTTTGGCCGCTTCGATATCGCCCGCTTTGACCGCGTCGGCGAACACCTGCGTCTCTTCCACAAAGCGGTCCGTCTGCTCGCGCACGTATTTCTCGTAGCCGGCGACGGCTTCGGCGAGCACTTCGGAAGCGTCGGCGTCGGTCTTTTTGGCCGTCAGCAGGTCGTCCAGAGCGCCCTGCAGCTTGCCGGCGTTGTCGGTCAGCGCAGCGTAATCCATTTTGTCATAGGCGGAAGCGGAAAAGATCGGCATCTCGTATTTCTCCACTTCGGTGTACAGCAGCGGTAAGCGGTCGCGCACCGTGTTCTCGTAGGAGAGCCACAAATCGTTGATCGATCCGCTGAGTTCCTTGACTTTGGCATCGTCTTTGGCGGCGAGCGCCGCCTGGAATTGCGTCGTCTCGTCCTTCATCTTCTGCGCGCCCTGCCGCACCGCTTCGTCGGCTTCGTTATCTGCCGCGGTGTCCGCCGGAGCCGGCGCTGCGGAAGTGGGCTCCTCGGCGGCTGCGGGAGCGGTCTGCGTACTTGCGGCCGTGTCTTCCGCGGCGGCGCCGCAGGCGCTCAGCGCCAGCATCGCGACCAGGGCGGCCGAAGAGAGGATGGCGAACGGGAGCTTGCGGCGGGGCGTCGGTTCGTTATTTTTGATCGGGTACAGATGGGTCATGGGGGTACCTCCGTAAATGGAATAGGAAAAAAAGCGGGATCAGGCCGCCCGGCGGCTTCTGCGGGTCAGCAGCGGACCGGCATAAGCGGCCAGCGCGGCGGACAGGAGCAGCAGTTGGGGCAGCGTGCTGTACCATGAGGAATACAGGCTGATCGACGGGATCGACGGCAGGTAACTTTCGGTCGTGGACGGAATCAGACCCGCCATCTGCAGGCTGTGAATGCCCGAGCCGAGAAATTTGAAGCCCAGATAGAACACGACGACGCTTGAAATGAGGAAAAAAGGTCTCAACGGCAGCCGGTCGCCCAGCTTCAGGATGACGACGGCGACGACGATCAGCACGCCGAATCCGGCTGCGATGCCCAGCAGCAGTTCGCGTCCCGGCATCCGGCCGGCGAGGCCGATCAGGAAAATGACCGTCTCCAGTCCTTCGCGCACGATCGCGAGAAAAGCGAGCAGCGCAAGCGAAAACGTCCGCCCGCCCGAAAGGGCCCGGCGGCTGCCTGCTTGCAGCTTCTCGTTCCAGCGCCGGATATCGGAGCTGCGGTGCAGCCAATACCCGACGTACAGCAGCATGGCGGCGGCCGCGATGCCGGTCCAGCCGTTGAGCAGCGAGTTGCCCGCCCCGAACACGGAAGCGGACAGCAGCAGCGAGACGCCGGCACCCGCCGCGACCGAGAACAGCAGGCCGGCCGCCGAACCGGCGACGATCCAGCGCTGTCCGCGCGCGGAGCCGGACTTGCGGACGAAAGCGAGCAGCGAGCCGACGACGAGCAGCGCTTCGAGCCCTTCCCGGATCGGAATGAGCGCCGCGTCGATCCAGCTGTAGCCGGCGTCCGCGAGCGGCGTCAGCGCGGCGATCATGCCGTCGAGCAGCGGCACGGCCCGGTCGATCTGGTCCGGATCATCCAGGTAGGCGGGCAGCAGCACGAGATCGCGTTCGGTATTCGCGTAGACGGAAGCCGAACGGCCGACGACTTCGCCTTCGACGGCCAGCCACAGGTTCTGCAGCTCCCGCGCTCCGCGGGCCGCGCCGTCCGGATCGCCGGCTTCGATCGCCGATTTGACGCCGCCAAGCTTCGATAGGTAAGCGCCGAGCGTCATGCGGGTACGGCCGTCGTTGTCGGCGTAGGCCCCTTCGTCGTAGCTGACGAGCGCCAGACGCAGCGCTTCAAGCTTCGAGCGGATCTCCTCCGCATCGCCGCCGACGTAGGCCAGCGACACGTCGGCGATCCCGCTGCCGATTTCGGCGGCAAGCGCCGCGGAGTCGGCTTTGGCGCCCTGCTTGCTGCGGGCCCACCAGGACTTGACCGGGGCGAAGCTGGCTTTCGAAGCTTCCGCGTCGCCGCTGCGGAGCTGAAGCAGGGCCGCGTCCACGGCCGCGAGCGCGTCGGCCGGCGCATCGCCGGCAGCCGAAGCGTGCCCGCCGAAGATGCCGAGCAGCAGAAGCAGCGCCAGCAGGACGGCCGGGACACGAACGCGGACAGGAATCAGAAACGGGATGGACATGGACGGATCTTCCTTTCCGGGTAACGCCTCGTTCGTTTGTTTCGTTTTGATAATGATTATCATTTGGTTAAAAGTAACTCTGAGTATAGAAGCGCGGAAGAAGGTTGTCAATGTCAAAAAATTAGCAGGTACGTTCAGGGCGAGCGGGAAGGAAAAGCCCATAACGGCAAGGATTACAGCCGAATATTTACCGAAACGGTTTTCCGGTTTCCGGGGAGAGATTTAAGTTTGACAAGGGCTTTGCCTCGCTCTATACTAAGTTTATTTCGCTTGGATGATAATCATTATCAATTATGTAAAACGGAGGCGTTGAATATGGCTTTTGGGCCAGGAAGCATTGCGGTCGTAGTAGGGGTGGCCTTGCTGGTGTTCGGTCCGAAAAAGCTGCCGGAGCTCGGACGCGCGGCCGGAGAGACGCTGAAAGAATTCCGCAGCGCGACGCGGGGACTCGGAGACGACTCCGCCAAGGATTCGGGCGCGGGCGGACGCAAATCGGCCGACGCGGCGCCGACGGTCGCCCTGTCCAAAGAGCCGGTTGAAGGCGAAAGCGGGGGAGGACGGCCCGACTCTCCCTGACGAGGCGCGCATGGGACTGCTCGATCACGTGGTCGAGCTGCGTCGGCGCCTGCTGGTATGCGCGGGCGTTTTTCTGGTGCTGTTCGTCGGAGGATTCTTCGCGGCGCCTCCGGTCATCGGCCTGCTCGAACGTTCCGGCGCGGAGCTTGGTCTGTCGCTGCACGTGTTCCGCGTGACGGACGCGCTCTCCATTATGGTGCAGGCCGCATTCTGGTTCGCCGCGGTGTTGATTCTGCCGCTTGCGCTGCACCAGACGTGGCAGTTCGTCAAGCCGGGGCTGTACGGAGCCGAACGCCGCGCGATCCGGCTGCATATCTTCGCGATCTTCGCGTTGTTTCTGGTCGGGGCGGCGTTTGCGTACGAGATCGTGTTCCCGATCATGCTGCGCTTCATGTTCGGGCTGACGGCGGAGTTGGGACTTGAGCCGGTGATCGGCATTCGCGAATATTTCGACTTCATGCTGCGCCTCGTCGTCCCTTTTGGCATCCTGTTCGAACTTCCCCTTCTATTGACGCTGCTGACCCGGCTCGGGATCGTGACTCCGGCTTCGCTACGGCGTATCCGCAAGTACGCGTATTTGGCCCTGCTGGTCGCCGCCGGCTTCATCGCTCCGCCGGACGCGCTGTCGCTGCTGATCGTGACGCTGCCGCTCATCCTGCTGTACGAGGCGGGGATCGGCATCAGTTCGCTGGCTTACGGAAAAGTCCGGAGTTCGTAATTCCGCCTCGCCGGATCGGGAGCGCTGGCGGAGACGGCTATGCCTTCAGGCGCCTGCCGGTTCCGCCGAATGCGGCCGCAAAAACCAAAAAAGTGCACAGGGCTTTTTCCCAGGTCCGGCGTGGCTTAAAGCGAGCGTCCAAGCTAAATTCCGGGCGGAATTATCGAAAAAATAGCGGAAACGTTTGCTTTTGGGGAAAGGCTGTGGTAATATTTTAGGTAACAGCGAATATGAATATGCCTCCTGATTTCACATATTGGAAAGGGTTGTCATGTATGGGTTATGGAACCTTTTCCAATGTGTGATTTTTTTATATCCCCACGGAGCATAAAAAATGCATGTTGACCGGACTTGGATCATCTCCAAAGCTCCGGAATCAAAATTTTTGGAGGTTTTCTCTCATGGAAACAGGAACAGTAAAATGGTTTAACGCAGAAAAAGGTTACGGCTTTATCGAAGTAGAAGGCGGAAGCGACGTATTCGTTCACTTCTCCGCTATCCAAGGCGACGGTTTCAAAACCCTCGACGAAGGCCAACGCGTAGAATTCAACATCGTTGAAGGCAACCGTGGACCACAAGCTGAAAACGTAACTAAACTGTAAGAACTCAATGAACGGACTGCTCTTAACCATGCGTTGGGGGCAGTCCTTTTTCACTTGGAAACAACTTTTTAATGGTTAACATATACCGGGACCGGCTGCGGCCCCTATCAAATGCGGGGAGGCATCGAGCATGTATTTTCGTAAAAAACAGGACGAGGAACTTGTGAAAGAAAGCACCGCCGTATGGACTTGCGAGCAGGAAGACTGCAAGGGCTGGATGAGGGACAACTTTTCGTTCGAGGATGAACCGAAGTGTCCGATCTGCTCGTCTTCGATGAAACGGGATACGAAAATGCTTCCGGTGCTGGCCAATCCGACCGGAGATCCGAAAGCGCAGAACAAGTAAGACCGGCAGACCGGTCGAAAGTATAGCGCCATACATGAGTTCATTGAAGACCCAATATCAAATCGTTTTCGGTACGAATCGCTCGTTTTGAGCCTCGAACCGGAAGCGATTTTTTTTGTTTGGGCGGGTGCATGCAGGTTGGAACGGCCGAAGTGCGGCGAATATGAGAAACCGCGCGGACCGTCCGTCGTATAAGGAAGACAAAACCCGAAGCAGCTGGCCGCGGATCACGAATTCGCGGCCGGCGAACGCCGGAGGGTGGGTCAGATATTCGGTAGGGGGAATGGTTATGGAAGCGCGTCATGTCAAAATTACGGGAACGGGACGGTATTTGCCGGGCGACGGCATATCGGCTGCAGAGATCGACGACAGGCTGGGCACCGAACCGGGCTGGGTCATGCGCAAGACGAGCGTGGCCAACCGGCATTTCGTCGGGGCGGAGACCGCTTCGCATATGGGGGCGCAAGCGGCCCGCGAAGCGCTGGAGCGAGCCGGGTTGGTTTTTGCCGATATCGACTGCCTCGTCTGCGCAAGCGGCACGATGGAGCAGCCGATTCCGTGCACGGCCGCGCTGATCCAGCGCGCGCTGGGCGAAGAACAATCCGGCGTGCCGTGCTTCGACATCAATGCGACCTGCCTGAGCTTCGTGACCGCGCTCGACACGCTGTCGTACCTCGTGGACGCGGGCCGCTATCGCCGGGTACTAATCGTGTCCAGCGAGATTGCTTCCAAAGGGCTGAACTGGTCCGACAAGGAAAGCGCGGCGCTGTTCGGCGACGGAGCCGCCGCCGCGGTCGTGGAACGCTCCGCCGCGGGCGAGCCTTCGCGCATCCTGCATGCCCGGATGACGACGCACAGCGCGGGCGCGCACCATTCGGAGATCCGGGGCGGAGGCAGCGGCCTGCCGTCTGCTTCCTACAGTGAAGCGGCAGCCGCCGATTATCTGTTCTCGATGGACGGCGAAGGTATCTTCCGCCAGGCTTCGCGCCTGCTGCCGGCGTTTATGCAGGAACTGCTGGGCGGCGCCGGCTTGTCCATGGCCGACTTCAAGCTCGTCGTGCCGCATCAGGGCAGCGTGATGGCCATGCGGCTGCTTCAGCGCAAGCTGGGCATTAGCGAGGAGCAGATGCTCTATATCGCGCCATATTACGGCAACGTTATCGCCGCTTCGATTCCGCTTGGCCTGGACCGGGCCGTGCGCGAAGGCCGGCTGGAGCGCGGCGACAACGTGCTGTTGGTCGGCACGTCGGCCGGGCTGTCGCTCGGCGGCGTCGCGCTGGTCTATTGAGGCGGACAACGGACGGACACGCGGGGCGACGGTTCGAAGAAGGGGGAGACGTCATGAACGGGCTGCGCGTTCTGATTACGGGCGGCCGCGCGCCGTGCGCGCTGGACCTGGCGCGCGCTTTCGCGGCGAGAGGCGCGGAGGTGTATGCCGCCGAGAGTCTGGAGCATCCGCTGTGCGCGGCTTCGCGCGCGGTCAAGCGGAGCTTCCGCGTGCCGCCGCCGGCGCAGGACCCGGCAGGCTACGCGGCCGCGCTGCGCGATATCGTGCGCCGCGAGAGTATCGGTCTGCTGCTGCCGACCTGCGAGGAAATCTTCTACATTTCCGCGTACCGGGGCAGCTTCGGCCCGGACTGCCGCGTGCTCGCGCCTCCGCTGGGGACGCTGCGCGAACTGCACAGCAAATGGGCGTTTATCGCGCTGTGCGCGCGGTTGGGCTTGGCCGTGCCGGAGACGGTGCGGCTGACGTTCGCGGACGGGGCTGGGGGCGAGGAGGGCGGTGAAGGCGCGGGAGAAAGCGTAGCGGTCGGGAGCGAAGCGCCGTCCGGTGGCGGTGGCCGGGCAAGCAGCCGCGAAGAAGAGCGGATCGAAGGGCGGATTCCGCGGACGGCGCCCGGCGATCCGGCTTATGTGCTGAAGCCGGAGTTTTCCCGGTTCTCGGCCGGGGTATCCCGGCACGGGTCGCTCGGCGAAGCGCGCGAGCATGCGCGCCGCGCGGGCGGGTCGTGGGTGGCGCAGCGCTACGCCGCGGGCGAGCTGCTGTGCACGTACGGAGCCGCGCACGAAGGGCGGCTGCTCGCGCATGCGGCGTATCGCGCGCCGCAGACGGCGAGCGGAGCGTCCGTCTGCTTCGAACCCGACGCCGATCCGCAGGTGCGGGAATGGGTGGTCCGCTTCGTGGAGCGGACGAACTTCAGCGGTCAGCTGGCGTTCGACTTCATCCGGACGGAGGAAGGGGAGCTGCTGCCGATCGAATGCAATCCGCGCGCCACAAGCGGCGTGCATCTGCTGCTTGCGCCGCAGGCCGCGGGCGGCGGAACTTCGTTCGGGGGCGCGGAGCTGTCCGCGTCCGGCGATCGTCGGCGCGCTCCGGATCTGACGGATGCGCTGGCGCGGCCGGATACGGTGGACGCCGTGATTCTGGCCTGTCCGGCGAGAACGCCGATGCTGCTGCTGCCGATGCTCGGCAGCGGATTGGGCCAGCTGACGCGGCCCAAGCGCTTTGCCGGCTGGCTGCGCGATTTGCGCGGCTCGCGCGACGTGCTGCTGCGGCGCGGCGATGCCCGAGTGCTGCCGCAGGCGCTGCGCATGATGCGGGAACTTCGCCGCCGCGCGCGTTCGATCGGAGGTTCGCTGTCGGAAGCTTCGGTAGCCGATATCGGCTGGGATGGCCAGCCGATCGGGGAAGAAGGGATCGACGGGCGAGCCGCCCCTTCGAACGATTGAAGCGAAAGCAGCTTGGCCCGGACGAGACTTCGGCAGCCCGCCGAGGTACCGCGGATCAAGAGTCCGTCCCGGAGAGATCCTGCCAAAAGGATACCGAGCATGGTGTGTGTATAAGGGAGGGACAACTTTTTGGGAGAAAAAAGTTATCCACATGTGGAGAAGTGTCGAAAAGGACTATTTTGGGCCATTTTGTGTCCAAATCGGTGAAAAACGGTGGACAACGTGGATAACCACCCCCCTTTTCTGTGGATGAATGAAAAATTTGTTTTGGAAAAAGTTGTGCACAACACCGGAATTTGCGGGAAAAATTCAATATGACAGCCTCGGGAGGGACGGAAAATGAAGATTCTGGTGACCGGGGCGACCGGGTTTTTGGGCGGGCATGCGGCGCGCAACCTGCTCCAAGACGGACACGAAGTGACCGGCTTGGGACGAAACGTAACGGTCGGCGAACGGCTGGAGCGGAGCGGCATCCGCTTCGTCCGCGCGGAACTGGACGACGCGGAAGCTATCGGGCGGGCGATCGGCGCGGGATTCGACGCCGTGATTCACTGCGGCGCGCATTCCGCTGCGTGGGGACCGGAAGAAACGTTCATGGCGGCAAACGTGAACGGTACAACGAACGTGGCGGAAGCCTGTCTGCGCGCCGGCGTGTCCCGTCTTGTGCATATCTCCACGCCGAGCCTGTATTTCGGGGCCAAAGCCCGGATCGGCGTGCGGGAACACGATCCGCTGCCCGCGAAGCCGATCAGCGCATATGCCCGGACCAAGCGGCTGGCGGAGCAGGAAGTCGAACGCGTACGCCGGCTCGGACTGGACGCGATCGTGCTGCGGCCCCGTGCTTTGTACGGGCCGGGAGATCTCACGATCCTGCCCCGGCTGATCGAAGCCAACGGCCGGACGGGTGTGCCGCTGATCGGCGGAGGTGAGGCGCTGATCGACCTGACGTACGTGGACGACGCGGTCCGCGCGCTCAAGCTGGCTGCGTTCGCCCCCGCGGAACTTTCGGTCGGCGCCCGCATTTATAACATAAGCGGAGGCGTGCCGATCGCGTTGGCCGCGGCCGCCGAGCTGCTGTTCGCGAAGCTGGGCCGTCCGCTGCGCGGCAAAAAGCTGTCTTTTGCCGCCGCTTATGCACTCGCCTCCCTGATGGAGGGCGCCGCCAGGCTGCGGCCTTCGGGCGGCGAACCGATGCTGACCCGCGCGCTGGTCGGCATGCTCGGCAGCAGCCAAACGCTGGATATCGGCGCCGCGCGGAGCGGACTGGGCTACGAACCGCTCGTCGGCATCGAAGAAGGGCTGGACCGTTTCGTCGAATGGTGGAACGTGCGGGAAGGAGAGAGATCGCGTTGAATATCGAGTTGAATACCAAATCGGACGAGGCAAAAACGGGCGTGCGCCCGACTCCTTCCGCGCTCGATTCGCTCTGGGAACTGGCCGGCGGACCCGTGCCCAGAGTGGAACTGAGCCTGTTCCCGACCGGAAGCTGCCGTCATCCGGAATGGGTCACGATCCGGGGCGGCCGGCTGCGCAGCGTCCGCATTCCGGCGCTGTTCGCCTGTATCCGCCATCCGCGGCACGGCCTGATCCTGTTCGATACGGGCTATTCGGACCGCTTTTTCCGCGAGACGGACCCGTTCCCGGAACGGCTGTACCGGATCACGACTCCGGTGCAGTTCGAAGCCGGGCAGAGCGCGGCCGAGCGGCTGCGGGCCGCGGGCATGCGGCCGGAAGCGGTCGGCCGCATTATTATCTCGCATTTTCACGCCGACCATGTGGCGGGACTGCGCGATTTTCCGCAGGCGGCCTTTTTGTACGAGCGCGAAGCGCTCGACAAGATGCGCGGACTGCGCGGGATCGGCGCGGTCAAGCGCGGATTCCTGCCGGGGCTGCTGCCCGGCGATTTCGATCGCCGGGCGCGGCCGTTCGCGCCGGAGTCGCGCGTCGACGTGCCGGAAGGGTTCCTGCCCGGCTTTGCCTGGCGGCGCCTGACCGACGTGCTCGGCGACGGCAGCCTGCTCGCCGTCGATCTGCCCGGCCATGCCTATGGGCAGATCGGGCTGCTGCTGCGCACGGCCCGCGGACCGGCGCTGCTGTGCGCCGATGCCGCCTGGTCGGCGGCGGCTTACCGGGAAGACCGCCCGCCGAGTGCGCTTGCGGGCGTCATCATGCCCGACCGCCGCGCCTACGCGGACAGCTTCCGCGCGCTGCGCGGGCTGCATGAAGCTTTCCCGGAGCTGCGCATCGTCGCTTCGCACTGCCCGGAAGCGGAAGCCGCCTACGCGATAGGCGGCAGCCCGCTATAAGGGCGCCGGACTTTCCGCTTCGGGCGCGCCGCTCGAACTTTTGCGCCGAACATTCATATTTCAAACAGGAGGAACGTGCCGATGAACACCGATTCCCTACATATTGTTATGCAGTACGCGGCGGCACGCCGGCGCGCGGCCATGCCGGATCGCGATGCCCTGGAACGGTGGCGGGAGCCGCGCATCCTCCGCCATCTGGACAGGGTGCGTGCCGCTTCGCCTTTTTACCGGGAGCTGTGGCAGGGGCTGGACACGCGGGACTGGCGCCGGTTCCCGGAGATCGACAAAAAAGCGATGATGGAGCATTTCGATACGCTCAATACAGCGGGCGTCCGCCGCGAAGACGCGATGGAGCTGGCACTGGAAGGGGAGCGCACGCGCGATTTCACGCCGGAGATCGGCGGGCTGACGATCGGCCTGTCATCCGGCACGTCGGGCAGCCGGGGGCTGTTTCTCGTCAGCCGCCGCGAGCGTCTGGCCTGGACGGGGACCATTTTGCAGCGTGTGCTGCCCGGACCGCTGCTGCAGGGACACCGGATCGCTTTTTTCCTGCGGGCCGATAGCAATTTGTACGGATCGGTGCGCAGCCGGCGGGTGGCCTTCGAGTTCTACGATCTGCTGCATCCGCTTGAGCGGCATGTGGAACGGCTGAACGCGCAGCGTCCGAGCGTGCTCGCCGCGCCGCCGTCGATGCTGCGCCTGCTGGCGGGCGAAGTTCGCTCCGGCCGGCTCCGCATCGCGCCCGGACATCTGGTGTCGATGGCCGAAGTGCTCGATCCGCTGGACCGGCGCATGATCGAAGAGAGCTTCGGTCTGCGCATCCATCAGGTGTACCAGTGCACCGAAGGTTTTCTGGGCGCGTCGTGCAGCCACGGGACGCTGCATCTCAACGAAGACGTCGTCCATATCGAAAAAGAATACGTGGACGCGGAGCGCAAAACGTTCGTGCCGATCGTGACCGATTTCGTCCGCTTCTCCCAGCCGATCGTGCGCTACCGGCTGGGCGACCTGCTGACCGAAAGTGCGGAGCGCTGCGCCTGCGGCTCGCCTTTTACGGCGATCGAGCGGATCGAAGGGCGAAGCGACGACCTGTTCGTGCTGCCTGCGGCAAACGGGACGGGCTTCGTGACGCTGTTCCCGGACTACGTCTCGCGGGCGATTATCGGCGCGTCGGAGCGGGTCGAAGCTTACCGCGCCGTTCTGCACGCGCCGGGCAGGCTTGAGATCGAACTGGACACGGCCGCGGCAGCCGGAACGGAAGTGCGGGCGCAGACCGAAGCCGACGTGCAAAATGCGCTGGCCGCGCTGTGCGCGCGTATCGGCGCGGCCATGCCGGAGACGGCGTTCGCGCCGTACGTTTTCGTGCCCGGAGCGGTCAAATTGAGACGGGTGCAGAGGAGGTTTGCGGTGAATGACCGAATGGAACCTGTATGAAGGGGACAGTCTGGAACGCTGGCTGACGGAACAACAATCCCGCCGCGAAGCTGCGGACGGCGAATCCGCAAATAATAAGCCACCTTATAGTAAGATTTCTTACAATAATAAACCTGACAATAAAGAGTCTTATAACGAATCTTGTTCTTGTTATAACGAAGTGTCTCTTAATGAATCTTCTTGTCACGAAGCTTCGGACGACGACGCCTCCACGCTGCGCTGGTTGTCCGCCATGCAGGGCGAAGGCGTATCGGCACTGATCGCGAACGTCGATACGAAGCTGCGCGCCCTGCGCTGCGAAGCGCTCGGCGTGACGCTTCCGCTGAGCGTGGGCGACCGCGAATACGGCGATTCCTACGTGTTCTCGCCGTACACGCATTACGTCAGCTACGCGCGCGAGGAGCTGTCGCTGCTGGAATCGCGCGCCGCCCGCGCCCTGCTCGGCGCGCTGTTGACGCCGGCCGGCTGGCTGCTCAAGGCGTCGCGGTTCAACCGCGCGGTTCAGGTCAACAACCGGCTGCTGTCGACGAATCTGTATCCGCCGCTTGACGCGTCGGCTCTTGCATCCGCCGTCGCCCTGCTGCTCCGGGAGTTCCCGGACCGCTCGATCGTGTTCCGTTCGCTCAACCGCTGCACGACGCCCGGTTATCTCGACGCGCTGACGGAGATGGGCTTCCGGCTCGTGCCGAGCCGCCAGGTGTATCTGTACGAAGCGCCGGACCGGATTCCGTCCAAAGCCCGCTGGCTGCAGAAGCGCGATTACGGCCTGCTGGACAAGCACGGTTACGACGTGTGCGGGCCGGAAGAGTTGGGCGAAGCCGACGCGCCGCGGCTGGCCGAGCTGTACCGGCTGCTGTACCTCGACAAATATTCGGCGCACAATCCGGCGTTTACGCCGCGCTTTTTCGAGCGGGCGCTGCGGTCGAACCTGCTGAAGCTGCATGCGCTGCGCTCGCGCGCAAGCGGCCGGCTGGACGCCGTGCTCGGCTATTACGCGCAGGGCGGCATCATGACGACGCCCGTGTTCGGCTACGACACGGGCGTGCCGCAGAAGATCGGGCTGTACCGCATGCTGTCGGCGGTGCTGCTGCGCCTGGCGGCCGAAGAAGGCTGCCTGCTGCACGAGAGCGCCGGAGCGGCGCAGTTCAAGCGCAACCGCGGCGCGGTCGCGGAGATCGAATACAGCGCCGTGTATGACCGGCATCTGCCGCCGCATCGCCGGGCCGGCTGGGCGCTGCTGTCGCCGCTGCTCAACCGGGTCGGCGTGCCGATCATGCGCAAATATAAATTTTGACGGAATCGGAGCTGCGACCCGCACTTGACCGGCGCCGAAAAGATCGGGCTCGCGAAGCCGATCTTTTCCCTGCTTTTTAATCAAGAAAGCGACGTCCGCATACATAGAAATGTAGCCTTCATGCGTTTTTTTCTATAGAATAGCGGTTAGAAAGAAGTTAAAGATACCGTTAAATATCGGGAAAAGACCGGAGCCGATCGGGGTCCGGGCATCCGGTTGCCAGAGGAGGGGTTTCATCATCACAGATCCACACATCATTCGTTTCGAGTCCGTAACGAAGCAGTACGACGACGGGCTCACCGTGCTCAAAAAGATCGATTTCGAAATCGAGCGGGGCAAGTTCTATACGCTGCTCGGTCCTTCGGGCTGCGGCAAAACGACCATCCTGCGCATGATCGCGGGCTTCATGGAACCGACGGAAGGCTCGATCTATCTGGGCGGACGGGTCATCAACAAAGTGCCGCCGGAGAAAAGACAGGTCAATACCGTCTTCCAGGATTACGCCCTGTTCCCGCATCTGAACGTGTTCGAGAACGTGGCGTTCGGGCTGCGGATCAAAAAAATGAAGCCGAACGTTATCGCGGCCAAAGTGACGGAAGCGTTGAACATGGTCAATCTCGACGGCTACGAGAACCGCGCGATTACCGAGATGTCCGGCGGCCAGCGCCAGCGCGTGGCGATCGCCCGGGCGATCGTGAACGAGCCGGAAGTGCTGCTGCTCGACGAGCCGCTGTCCGCGCTCGACCTCAAGCTGCGGACCGAGATGCAGTACGTCCTGCGCGAGCTGCAGCAGCGGCTGGGCATCACGTTTATCTTCGTCACGCACGACCAGGAAGAGGCGCTGGCGATGTCGGATTATATTTTCGTCATGAACCAGGGCCGGATCGAGCAGAGCGGCACGCCGAACGATATTTACGACGAGCCGATCAACCGCTTCGTGGCCGATTTTATCGGCGAATCGAATATCGTGCCCGGCGTCATGATCGAAGACTACCGCGTCGAATTTAACGGCCGGCGCTTCGAATGCGTCGACGCGGGCCTGCGTCCGAACGAGCCGATCGAGATCGTCGTTCGTCCGGAAGATCTGGAGATTACGACGCCGGAAGCCGGCAAGATGCAAGTCCGCGTCGATTCGCAGCTGTTCCGCGGCGTCCATTACGAGATTAGCTGCTACGACGATTCCGGCCAGGAATGGCTCGTGCATTCGACCAAACGGGCCGAAGTCGGCGCGCAGATCGGATTGACGTTCGATCCGGAAGCGATCCACGTCATGCGTTTCGGCGAAACGGAGGAAGAATTCGACCGCCGCCTGGAAGCGTACGAAGAAGACGAAGACGCGGGAGTGCCGGTCCATGAACGGTAAGGGCAGCGGAAACGCGCGGTCGCTCGCCTACATTCCTTATTATCTGTGGGTGGCGTTGTTCGTTATCGCGCCTGTCGTGCTGGTCGTCTATTATTCGCTGTTCGACGTGGAAGGCAATCTGACGCTGTCGAATTACGCGGACTTTTTCACTCCCGTCTATCTGAGCATGACGCTGAGTTCGTTCTGGTACGCGTTTCTTATTACGCTGTTCTCGCTGCTGATCGCGTATCCGGCGGCGTATCTGCTGACGCGCACCAAGCACAAGCAGCTCTGGCTGCTGCTCATCATCCTGCCGACGTGGATCAATCTGCTGCTCAAGACGTATGCGTTTATCGGCATCTTCGGCACGTACGGACCGATCAACGCCCTGCTTGGTTCGATCGGGTTCGGCGAACAGCAGCTGCTGTTCACGAGCGGAAGCTTCGTGTTCGTGTCGATCTACATCTTCGTGCCGTTCATGATCATGCCGATCTATAACGCGCTCGAAGAACTGAACGTGTCGCTCACCGACGCCGCCCGCGACCTGGGCGCTTCCAGTTGGATCACGTTCCGCCGGGTCATTTTCCCGCTGACGCTCTCCGGGGTCAAATCGGGCTGCATCTCCGTGTTCATCCCGGCGCTGTCGCTGTTCATGATCACGCGCCTGATCGCCGGCAACAAGGTCATCACGCTCGGCACGGCGATCGAGCAGCACTTCCTCGTCACGCAGGACTGGGGCATGGGCTCGACCGTCGCCGTGTTCCTGATCGTCGCGATGGCCGTCATCATGTTCCTGACCGGCGGAACCGGAAAAGGGGTGCGAAGATGAGGAAAAAGAACGGCATCTCCAATCTGTATCTGGTCCTCGTCTTCGCCGTCCTGTACGCGCCGATCCTGTACCTGATGTTCTACTCGTTCAACAGCGGCGGCACGATGCACGGCTTCGAAGGCTTTACGCTCGACTATTACAAGGAAGTGTTCGCCGATACGCGGCTGATCATCATCGTGATCAACACGCTCGTCATCGCGCTGCTGTCTTCGACGATCGCGACGATCATCGGGGTGTTCGGATCGCTCGCGATCGAGAATATCCGGCGCGCCCGGCTCAAGAACACGCTGCTGTCGCTTAACAATGTGCTGATCGTCAGCCCCGACGTCATCATCGGCGCTTCGTTCCTGATCCTGTTCACGATGGTCGGGGTGAAGCTCGGCTTCGCTTCGGTACTGATCTCGCACGTGGCGTTCAGCATTCCGATCACGGTGCTCATGATCCTGCCGAGGCTGCAGGAGATGAGCCCGACGCTGCTCGACGCGGCGCGCGATCTCGGCGCGAGCAAGCGCGACGTGCTGACCAAAGTCATATTGCCGTTTATCCGTCCCGGCATCTTCAGCGGCTTCTTCATGGCGCTGACGTATTCGCTGGACGACTTCGCCGTCACGTTCTTCGTGACGGGCAGCGGTTATTCGACGCTTGCCGTCGAAATCTACTCGCGGGCCAGACAGGGCGTGTCGCTGTCGATCAATGCGCTGTCCACGCTGATCTTCCTGTTCACCGTGTTCCTCGTCGTCGCGTACTACATTTCGATGCGCCGCGGCGAAAAGCGCAAGCTGGCCGACGCGGCCGCGCGGATGGGGGTGCCGGAATGAAATCGATGACGCGCACGCTGATCCTGATACTGGTCGCGGCTTTTGCGCTGATGTTTCTCGCCAACCGGCTGAACTCCAGCGAAGGCTACAGCAGCGGCAACACGCTGACCATCTACAACTGGGGCGATTATATCGATCCCGAACTGCTCGACCGCTTCCAGGAAGAGACGGGCATCACGGTCATCTACCAGACGTTCGATTCGAACGAAGCGATGCTGACCAAGATCGAACAGGGCGGCACGACGTTCGACGTGGCGATTCCGTCCGATTACGCGATCGAGAAGATGCGGGAAGAGAAGCTGCTCATTCCGCTCGATCATGCCAAGATCCCGAATATGCGGCATCTCGATCCCAAGTTTCTCGATCTGTCGTTCGACCCGGGCAACGAGTACTCGATGCCGTATTTCTGGGGGACGCTCGGCGTCGTCTACAACCCGACCCTGACGGACCTGAAGTTCGAGAGCTGGGAAGACCTGTGGAACCCGACGCTTCGCAACGACATTCTGCTGACCGACGGGGCGCGCGAAGTGATCGGCACCGGGCTCGTCAGCCAGGGCTATTCGCTCAACGACAAGAACGAACAGCATCTGGCGCAGGCGCTGGACCATCTGATGGATCTGACGCCGAACGTCAAAGCGATCGTCGGCGACGAGATCAAGCTGCTGCTGGCAAACGGCGAAGCGGCGGCGGGTCTCGTATTTTCGGGCGACGCTTCGGAGATCATGAGCGAGAACGAAGAACTCGATTACGTGGTGCCGAAGGAAGGGTCCAATCTGTACTTCGACAACATGGTCATTCCGAGAACGGCGCAGAACGTCGACGGGGCGATGGCATTTATCAACTTCATGCTCGATCCCGAAGTGAACGCGCAGAACACGGAATATGTCGGGTATTCGACGCCGAACGACGCCGCGCTTGCGCTGCTGCCGGAAGACATCTCGGGCGACGAACGTTTCTATCCGTCCGACGAGCTGACGAATCAGCTTGAAGTGTACGAGAATCTGGGCAAAAAATGGCTGGTCCGCTACAACGAATTGTTCCTGCAGTTCAAAATGAACGGTTCGTAAAGCGCAGCATACTCAACACAAAACGCAAAACGCAAAACGCAAAACGTAGAGGGAAAAGGGACCACGTACAGCACACGACGAAAAATCCCGTTCGCGCAGAAGCGCGGACGGGATTTTTTTTGCTCTTTTTTTGACGGACACCTTAAATCTACTGCGTCGCATAGCTCAAGCCGTACACCGAGCCGACGGCCATGACCACCGTCCAGACGGCCAGGCTGACCGCCATCCAGCCGATCACCCAGCGTCGGGAAGAACCGAACGACAAGGCAAGCACGGCGGCAATATCGGTACCCACGAGCGCCGGAGCGACGAGCGCAAGGCCGGGGACGCCGTATTTTTCCCATACCCGCCTAGCCCGCGTTTCTTTTTTGGAAGAAGCCGTGCGGCCCTGCTTGACCTTGCGGCGCTCCAGCCAGGCGGAGATGCGGGTGAAGAAGAGGCCGATCAGCAGAACCATGAGGAAGTTGCCTGCAAAGCCGATGATCGACACGGCGACCGGGGACAAGCCCCAGACAATGCCGAGCGGCACGACCAGAAAAATGTCCAGCCACGGGGCGGCTGCCAGCAGAAACAAAGCCGCGTACTGCCACACTACGTCCAATTCCCTAATCCATTCGAACATGGGCCCGAACCTCGCTTTCGCTATATGTATTTGGGGCAATCCTGTTGATCTTACCCATTCCTGCCGAACAATTCAAATAATGCGGTCTCCGCTGCCGAGTTTCTCCGTTCCTGTTCTAGATATCCACCGGCGTCCTGCTATAATAGAGATTAGATTTTACATAGAGATTGGATTCTGATAGAGATTGGATTTTCAAAAATCGGACTATTCGAGATGTCGAAAGGGCAGAGGCCATGAGCAATGGAAGATACGCAGGCAGCGAAGCGAACAGCGAAAATCGGCGGTATGCCGGACACGATTCCCCGCCCCGGCGCCGCGAACCGGCGGCCGAGCATCCCAAGCCGGGCGCGGGCCGCTACATGCCGGGATTGGACGGGCTGCGCGCGCTCGCGGTGCTCGCCGTCATTTTCTATCATCTGCATACGCAGTGGGCACCGGGCGGACTGCTCGGCGTTACGATGTTCTTCGTGCTGTCGGGCTACCTGATCACGGATATCCTGCTGGCGCAGTGGGACCGGACAGGTCGCTTCGACATGAAAGATTTCTGGGTCCGGCGGGCCAAAAGACTGCTGCCGGCCATGCTCGCGGTCGTGCTGGCGACGGTGCTGTGGTCGATTCTCGTCGACCGCAGCCGCCTGCCGGCGATGCTCGGCGACGTGCCGGCGGCGCTGCTGTATTACAGCAACTGGTGGCTGATCTTCCACGAAGTGTCTTACTTCGAGAGCTTCGGCCCGCTCTCGCCGCTCGGCCATCTGTGGTCGCTCGCGGTCGAGGAACAGTTCTACATCTTCTGGCCGGTGCTGCTCGGCATCGGACTCATTCTGGCCCAGAAGAACCGCGGCAAGCTGGCGCTCGTGCTGGCCGGCCTGTCGCTCGCTTCGGCGCTCGCGATGGGCATCATGTACCAGCCGGGACAGGACCCGAGCCGTGTCTATTACGGCACGGATACGCGCCTGTTCTCGCTGCTGATCGGCGCGGCGCTCGCCGTCGTCTGGCCGAGCCGCAAGCTCAAAACGAACATTTCCAGATCGGCCACGAAGACGCTCGACGTCACGGCGACGATCTGCCTGATCGTGATCGCGGTGCTTATCTTCAAGTCTAACGATTACGGCACGTTCCTGTACCGCGGAGGCATGGTGCTGCTGTCGCTGGCGACGACGATTCTCGTCGCGGCGCTCGCCCATCCGGCCTGCCGGCTCGGCCGGGTGCTCGGCGCCAAGCCTTTGCGCTGGATCGGCGCCCGCTCGTACGGACTGTATCTGTGGCACTATCCGGTCATCGTGCTGACGACCCCGCTCGTCAATACCGGCGGCCCGAACATGACGCGCATCCTGCTCCAGCTGCTCGTCAGCTTCGTGCTGGCGGAGCTGTCGTACCGCTACGTCGAGCAGCCTGTGCGGAGCGGCAATTTCGGCCGCTGGTGGAAGCGGGTCATGCGCGAGCCCGGCATCGGCCGCAAGCGGCTGCTGCGCACGCTCGGCGGTACGGCGGCGCTCGTGCTGGTGCTCGGCTTCGCGATGAACCGCCTGGCGCCGCCGGCCGAAGCGCAGACGCCTTATGCCGGCACGGACGTGCCGGCTGTGGAAGCGGCAGCCGATCCGGCTGCGGCAGTGCCGGCGGTCGACGCCGCGGATGTGCCGCTGCCGGCCGGCACGGGCGTCGGCATGACGGCTATCGGCGACTCCGTCATGCTCGACATCAAGCCGTACCTGACGGCGGAACTGCCGGGCATCGCGGTCGACGGCCTCGTCGGCCGCCAGATGTCGCAGGCGCCGGCGCTGGTCGACCAGCTCGAAGCGGAAGGCCGGATCGGCACGACCGTGCTGATCCAGCTCGGGACGAACGGCTCGTTTACCGACGAGCAGTTGGACGGGCTGCTGGCGAAGCTGCCGGAAGCGAAGAAGATCATTCTGGTCAACACGCGGGTGCCGCGTCCGTGGGAAGGCGTCGTCAACAGCGCGCTGGAACGCGCGGCGCAGCGGGACGACCGCGTCCTGCTGATCGACTGGCATTCGGCCAGCGCCGGGCGCGACGATTTCTTCGCCCGCGACGGCGTGCATCTGATGCCGGCCGGCGCGCGCGCCTACACGCAGCTGCTCGTGGACGCGCTCAAAGGTTCGTGACCGGTGCCGCGTGACCGGTGCCGCGGATGCGGATCGCGAGAGATTCGCAGCTTCGGATATGAATAGAAAAAAGCCCCTGTCGCCGCCGATCGCGGACACAGGGGCTTTTTGACGTACCCGGCGGAATTTCGCCTAGACGCGGCCGACCGGGCCGGATTTGGTCTTTCTGCGCAGCGGCAGCAGCAGCAGGGCGCCCAGGCCGATCAGGACGAACGCCAGCAGCGGCTGCTCCATAAACGTGCGGGTCGTCAGCGCTTCGATCGAGAAGACGGCGAAGAACAGCAGCGACAGCACGGTCAGGATATTGATCGGGATCAGCAGCCAGCGGTTGCGGCCGCTGAACCAATAGAATTCGAACAATCCGATGGCGGGAGCGAGAATAAAGCCCGGCCACATGACGTTCCAACTGCCAAACAGCATCGCAATCTGGCAGACGATCGCGACGGTCACGAGAATGCCGCCGGGAATCAGCAGTCCGGGCAGACGCCCGTGCGTCATCGAGAAATACATCCAATGGAAGAACAGGCCCAGCGGAAGAATGAACAGCGACGCCCAGAAATAACCGAAGATCATGCCCGAGTTCATGCCGATGCCCTGGCCGAGCAGCAGATAAGCGCCGAGCAGGATCAGCAGGGGTCCCCAAATCGCTTTTTTTGACATAACAACCTCTCCTCTTTTTATCGTCTGGTTTCACTATACGCCCTTCTGCCGATCGGCACCTCGTTCAACGGGTTGAAAAGGACTCGGTCTCAAGACCGATTGTTCCCGGAAGACGGCGTGCGGCAGAGGCAGTAGCGTCGCGTATTTGCCGTACGGATTTTTTTATCGTACGGTGGATACAAAAAAAGGAGGGATGGCATGATTTCGTTTCTGCTGACGCTCAAGCGTCTGCTTGGCGGCATCTTCCGGGCGTTCCGTTCCAAAAATTTTCAGGCGCTGTTCGTGCTTGTGCTCGTATTCCTGCTGTCCGGCACCCTGTTCTACGTCAACGAAGAAGGGCTGACGGTCGTGGACGCGCTCTATTTCTGCGTCATGACGCTGAGCACGGTCGGGCATCCGGATTTCGTGCCGGCGACGAACCTCGGCAAAGTGTTCACGATGGTGTACGTCATGGCCGGCACGGGCATTTTTATCGGCCTGATTCTGCATATCGCCTACGCCATTTTCAAAGATAAAAGGCGCGAAGAACATGACGAACATGAAGAAGACGACGGTTTCGGCCGAACGAAGGGGAAAAAAGCGCCAAATAAACGAACGGGGGAAAAAATATGAATATTTTGATTTCCGGCTTCGAGCCGTTCGGCGGTTCGCCGATCAATCCGACCGAGGAGCTGATGGAGCAGATCGGACAGGAAGATTTGGGCGAAGCGTTTGCGGACGTGCGGCTGCATACGCTGCTGCTGCCGGTCCGCTACGACGAATGCGCCGCGAAGCTGCTGGCCGAGACGCGGCGGCTGAACCCGGATGCGGTCATCGCCTGCGGCCTTGCCGCGGGGCGCACCGCCATCACGCCGGAGCGGATCGCGATCAACGTCAAGGACACGGAAAGTTACGCCGATAACGAAGGGCGCAGCCCGACAGACGAACCGATCCGCGCGGACGGTCCGGACGGCCTGCTCTCGACGCTGCCGATCCGCCGGATCGTGCAGGAGCTGCAGGCGGCCGGCATTCCGTCTGCCGTCTCCAATACGGCCGGCACGTATATTTGCAACAATACGATGTACGCGCTGCTCGACGATCTTCGGGAAAGCGGCTCGCCTTCGCTTGCCGGCTTCGTGCATTTTCCGGCATCGACCCGGCTTGCCGCGCTCAAGCCTTCGCTGCCTTCGCTGCCGCAGGAGACGCTGCTCGAAGCGCTGCGCATCGTCGTCCGCGTTACGGCGGAAGCGGTGCGCGGCGCCGATCGAACAGGCGATTTGCGGTAACGGAACCGCGAAATATCAAGTTTTGCTTGCAAACTAACTTGTTTTATCCGTTTATGCCTGAATTTACATTTTTTTTGCGGAAGGCCGTTACAAAGTTTGAAAACGGGGTAATGATTACGGAATCACAACCTTCGTAATCTACTTCGCTCTGCTCCAGCCGACGAACCGCTTGCGCCTGTCCAACCTGTGTGATCACAACCGCAGCAAGTGCTTCAACACACGAATGAAATACACGGCTTAAGTTTGTGCAGCGCATTTGAAATTCGACGTTTTTCATTTTGATAAGGAAAGGCGGATGGCTTCAATGAGCAGTATACAAGGCATACAAGGCATACAGGGCAGAACTTCGCCGGTGGCTCCGCTCAGCGCCCTGCCCGCGCTGAATACGTCCTACACGCCGAGCCGTCACGGCAAGGCGCCGTTGGAGAATCGTAAAGCGAGCCTGGAAGTCGAGCTGTCGCGTATCCTTCAGCTTCCGGTATCGGATCAGGACCGGGAACAGCGCGCGATGCGTATCCGGCGCCATATCGCGCTGCTGGAACGGCATATCGCGCTGCTGGACGCAGCCAACGGCGAACGCCCGGAATTCACTTCCGTGCAGGGACGCCCGGATCGCGAGCACCCGGAATCGGAACCTCAGGCGCAGCCTGAATTCAGCATGACCGAAGAACTTCAGGAACAGTCGGTCAACGAACAACCTGCCGTACCGCGCAAAGCGCCCAAAGGCGGCGACGATTACGCCAGAGCGATGCTCGGCTCGCTGGAGGCGCTCGGTTCGCTGGGGTCGCTCTACGCGCCGCCGGCCGCTCCGGGCGCGGTGCAGCCGTGGGAGAACCGTTCCGAACCGGCCAAAGCCGTACGGGTCGGACGCAATTTCGACGTCAGCATCTAAATGGTGCCGATTCAAGTCGGCACCAACAAGGAAAGCCCCGTTTACGGCCCCGGCCGGCAGCGGGGCTTTTTGCGTGCGGACGGATGTCGGCGCCGCGGCCGCTTTGCGGTTCTGTCGCAGCCTTCGCAGCCGAGCGGGAGCAAAGAATTTTCGCGTGTTTGACCCGGGGCGGCAAACGCGATAGAATGTATCGGTAATTAAAAGTAACCAATTATCGATTTTAGCATCTATCGGAGGGTGACCGGATCTATGAGCAGCGAAGCAAAAAGACAAGACATTCTGGACGCGTACCGGTTCAGACACGCAACCAAAACTTTTGATCCCGACCGGAAAATTCCGGCCGAGGAATTCGATTTTATTCTGGAGACAGGGCGGCTGTCGCCAAGTTCGGTCGGTCTGGAGCCGTGGAAATTCGTCGTCGTCCAGAATCAGGAACTGCGCGAGAAGATGCGCCCGGTCTCGTGGGGCGCACAGGGCCATCTATCGACGGCCAGCCACTTCGTCGTTATTCTGGCCCGCCGCGACGTGCGCTACGATTCGGCCTATATGAAAGAGCAGATGCTTGAAGTGAAAAAGTATCCGCCCGAACTCGTCGAGAAGATGACGACGGATCTGTACAAGACGTTCCAGGAAGAACATATGGACCTGCGCGACGAACGCAGCCTGTTCGACTGGGCTTCGAAGCAGACGTATATCGCGCTCGGCAACATGATGACCGCCGCCGCACAGATCGGCATCGACTCGTGCCCGATCGAAGGCTTCGACCGCGCCAAGCTGGACGACATCTTGGCGGAAGCCGGCCTGCTCGAAGACGGCGCCTACGGCGTCAGCGTCATGGCAGCGTTCGGCTACCGGGACAAGGAGCCCCGGCCGCAGACGCGCAGACCGGTGGAAGACGTCATCCGCTGGGTATAAGCGCACCGCCGCGAAGATCTGCGTTCGAAACGAACGACAAAAAGCCCGCCTTGTCATAAGGCGGGCTTTTTCCTGTTCCTGCACGGCAGCCTTCCGCGTCGCTCTAACTGCGCTGCTGGGAGCCGGCCCGCTCCGCTTCTTCGCGCAGCGCGGCAAGGCCGATCTCCATCTCTTCGCGCGATGCATACGCATAGGAGAGCCGAACATGATGCGAATCGTCCGGGTCGTAGACGTAGCCGGGATTGATCAGGATACGGCGTTCGAACAGGCGCCGAAAAAAGCTTTTGTCCACGATCGGCTGCCGGAAGCGCAGCCAGATATAGAAGCCGCCTTCGGGCGACGCCCAGTCCGCAAGTTCCCTGAAATTGCCGCGCAGGATATTTTCGGCGAATGCAGCGCGCCGTTGCAGTTCGCTCCGCAGCCGCTCCGTATTTCGTTCGTGCAGGCCGGATTCCAGCCAGTGCGCGGCGATATGCTGGGAAAAAGCGCTGGACCCGTAATCGGTCTGCATCTTGACGTCCGCCAGTCGGGCAGCCACCGGCGAAGGGGCGACGATCCAGCCGATCCGCAGGCCGGGGCTCAGCGATTTGGACAGGCTGCCGAGATAGAGCACCTGTCCGGAATCGTCGAACGATTTGATCGGCTGCGTGCCGGGAGCGAACAGAAGGTCGCGGTACACGTCGTCTTCGACGATAGGCATGCGCAGTTCCGCGCAGGCTTCGTAGACGCGGCGCCGCGCGGCTTCGTCCCAACTTCGGCCGGTCGGATTGTTGAGCGTGGGCACCGTGTAGAGCAGCGACTGCCGGCCTCGCGCGGAGCGGGCCAGCCGCTCTTTGAGCTTGGGGTCCTTCTGGCGGAACGGCAGCATCCGCATGCCTGCCGATTGGAACGGATGGACGGAATTGAGATACGAAATCGGTTCGTGGAACACGGCGGAACCTTCTTCGAGCAGGCCGACGGCGATGAGCTGCAGCGCCTGAAGCGCGCCGGACACGATGCACACGTTATCCGGCTGCGCCTTCACGCCGAGCGCCGCAAGCTTGACGCACAGCGCCCGGCGCAGCCGCAGGCTGCCGAGCGGCTCGGAATAGCCTATCGAGCGCGCATCGAGCCGCAGCTCGCGCAGCGACGCTTCAAGCTCCCGGACCGGCAGCAGTTCCGGGGAGAGCTCCCCGGTGCCGAGCCGAACGAAGGACGGGTCCGGCTCGCTGTCGTTGATCAGCCGGATCGTATGCCGGTTCGGCTTATGGACGCTCGCGCGGATATGGCGCTGCCAGTTCGGCTGCGAGCGCGCCAGCAGCGCGTTCCAGGCGCTGCCCGAGACGTAGGCGCCCGAGCCCCGGCGCGTCTCGATCAGGCCGTCCGCCCTGAGCTCGTCGAGCGCGGCCTGCACGGTGCTTCGGTTGACGCCCAAGCGCGCGGCGAGTTCGCGCTGCGCGGGCAGGCGGCTCTCGGCAGGCCAGTCGCCGCGTTCGATTCGCTCGGCGATCCAGGCGGCGATCTGCGCCTGCAAAGTGCGCGGCGAGTTTGGGTCCGGTCTCCAATCCATGACAGCGGCTCCTTTCTTCGTCGGAATCCTGCCGGGTATTCGTAAAACAAACCCCGACCGGATCAGAATTGGATGGTGTCCAAACCATCCAATTGGAGGTTTTCTTTTGCTGTCCGTAGCGTAACATGGAACAAGCAAAGGAGTCGATGCCCCATGGAAGCCATCCTGCACGGATTCGTGCTGGCTCTCGGCCTGATTCTGCCGCTTGGCGTGCAGAACGTATTTGTATTTACCCAGGGCGCGGCCCAGCCGCGCCTGCCTGGCGCGCTGCCGGCGGTGGTCGCGGCTTCGCTGTGCGACACGCTGTTGATCCTGCTCGCCGTATTCGGCGTCTCCGCCGTCGTGCTGGAGTTCGAAGGGCTCCGCCTCGCCCTGATGCTGGCCGGGATCGCTTTTCTCGCCTATATGGGCTTCTCGCTCTGGCGGTCGCGCCCGGCCGAAACGCAGGGCGGCGAGGCCGCGCCTGCCCGGGCGCTGTCGCCGGCGAAGCAGATCCTGTTCGCCGCTTCGGTATCGCTGCTCAATCCGCACGCGCTGCTCGACACGATCGGCGTGATCGGGACGAGCGCGCTCGCTTACGCCGGCGCGGACCAACTGCGCTTTGCGGCGGCCTGCGTCGCCGTCTCGTGGATCTGGTTCGCCGGCCTGGCCGGAGCCGGTTCGGCGCTGCGCCGCTTCGACGGCGGCGGCCGCTTGATGCTGCGGTTCAACCGCGGCTCGGCGCTGTTCATCTGGGGCACCGCGCTGGTGCTGGCGTGGAATCTGCTGCAGGAGCTGCCGCGCGGCTGAACGCCAAGCAGCCCGTTAGCCGCAAATCCGCCTTTCGGCGGATTCGCTTCTAACGGGCTGTTGGTATGACACACGCACAGGACGCGGACGGTCGGGCTGGGGAACTTGCGCTCCCCGGTCCGCAACGGCTCACAGCCGTCCGAATCCGCTCCAAGCGCCAGACGCAAGCTTACTCCTGCGCCGCGCAGTCCATCGTGCTGTCTTGTTCGGGAAGCGCCCAGACGGATACGCTGCCGCCGTTGACCGGGAACGTGGCGAAGCCGTCTTCCTCGATCACGATCTTGTCTTCGCGCGTGTTCGTCAGGTCGATCCATTCTTCGCCCGCGCGCTCCGCGCCGACGTTCATTCTTTTCTCGCCCGGTTCGCCGTTCGCAATGACGACCGCGCAGCCGGAACCTTCGACTTCTTCGCTGCCCAGACGAACCCAGCCGATCGTGTTCGGATGGTCGAAGTAGTCGACCTGCTCGCCGTACGCTTTTTGGCAGCGTGCGTAGAGCAGCGGATCGATCGCCATTTTCTTGCCTTCGATCGGGTTCTCGCCGCCGATACCGAAGTAATCGCCGTAGAAGACGCACGGATACCCGTCGCGGCGCAGCAGGATCAGCGCGTATGCGCTCTGCTTGAACCAGTCGTCGATCCACGATTCCAGCGATTCGCCCGGCTGGGAGTCATGGTTGTCCACGAACGTGACGGCGTTCGTCGGGTGGGTCTGGACGAGCGTGTCGTCGAAAATTTTCGTCAGATCGAACGCGCTGCCGGACTGCGAAGCTTCGTGCAGCTTGTAGTGCAGCGCGACGTCGAACAGATCGATCCGGTAATCGACGTTGTCGAGGAATTCCCGGCAGGCATTCAGGTCGTTGTTCCAGAATTCGCCGACGATGTAGAAGTCTTCGCCGCGCTTGCGGATCATCTCGCCCGCAAATTCGCGGATGAAGTCATGGTTGATATGCTTGATCGCGTCCAGCCGGTAGCCGCTGCACTGAAGCGTATCGACGAGCCAGCGGCCCCACTCCATCATCTCTTCGCGCACTTCCGGCAGCCGGTAGTCGATATTGGCGAACATCAGGTAATCGTAGTTGCCGAATTCGTTGTCGACCTTGTCGTCCCAGCCGCGGTTCTCGCCGCCAATGCGGTAGATGCCGTTGTTGCCGGTCGCGTTGTCGAAGTCCGTGCCGTTGAAGTGGGTAGCATCCCATTTGAACGCGGAATACTGCTCGCCGCGGCCCGGGAACGTGAACTTGGTCCAGCCTTCGATCTCGAACGGCTCTTCCGAGATGACTTCGTTGCGGTTGTTCGGATCGACTTCGACGACTTTGAACCGTTCTGTCTCGTCCGCGCCCGCTTTGTGGTTCATGACCAGATCGACGTAGACGGCAACGCCGAATTCGTGGCAGGCCGCGATAGCGCTTTTCAATTCTTCCTTCGTGCCGTATTTGGTCCGGACCGTGCCTTTCTGGTCGAATTCGCCCAGATCGTACAAATCGTATACGCCGTAGCCGGTATCTTCCGCGGATTGGCCTTTGGTGACAGGCGGAATCCAGACGGAATCGATGCCCCATTGCTTCAGTTCGGGAGCCATCTCCTTGAGTCGGTTCCAATGCTGACCGTCGGCATCTACGTGCCATTCAAAAAATTGCATCATCGTGTGGTTAGCGGGCATGTTAAAAAAAACCTCCTCGAATATGTTGGGGTTCGGCTGCGTATGCGGATGTCCGTAAAAGCAAAATCGGAAGCCGGATGCCATCAGGCCGTCATGTAGGCAAAAGACGCATGGGCGTCCGGGGTAATCGGTAAGGAACGCTGCGTTGGAAAGTCGCGATCGGGATGCCGGATCCGCCTTCGATGACGAAGAAAGAGTGGCTCGCTCGCTAAAGGAATAATACAAGTTACCCAAAAGGATGGGGGGCTTAAACGAGCCGGATTTTTTTTGTGGGCAGAATAAATCGATAGGGATTTCGTTAACGCTTACATGGAAAAGATAAGGGAACGATCAAGCCGGCCTGCTTGAACAGGGAGCCGCAGGGGGTAATGATAAACTGTGCCGTTTGCGGGATTTTTGCGGAAGCGGACCAACTTTGGGGAGGCGTTTTTCTTGACGACCGAAAACATGCTGGAACTGATGCAAAACAGACGCAGTATTTACGGAATCAGCAAGGAACAGACAGCATCCGACGACAAAATCCGCGAGCTGATCGAGCAGGCGCTGCTGCATGTGCCGTCGGCATTCAATTCGCAGAGCGCGCGCGTCGTCGTCCTGCTCGGCGAGCATCACGACAAACTGTGGGACTTCACGACAGGCATCCTGAAAGAAATCGTGCCGGAAGGCAGCTTCGGGCCGACGCAGGAAAAAATGGACAGCTTCAAAGCGGGCTACGGCACCATTCTCTTCTTCGAGGACGAATCGGTTATCCGCGGCATGCAGGAGCAGTTCCAGGCGTATCAGGACAATTTCCCGATCTGGTCGCAGCAGTCTTCCGGCATGCATCAATACGCGATCTGGACGCTGCTCGAAGCGGAAGGTTACGGCGCTTCGCTCCAGCATTACAATCCGCTGATCGACGAGAAGGTCAAGCCGGAATGGGACATTCCGGAGAGCTGGAAGCTGATCGCGCAAATGCCGTTCGGCAAGCCGACGGCCCCGGCCGGAGAGAAGCAGTTCAAGCCGCTCGAAGAACGCCTGAAATGGTTTAAGTAAGGCGTATCAGACCCTCATCACGGGAACCACAATTATGGAAAAAAGAACGATTGTAACAGAAAACAAGACCGCTCGCGATGCGTCGTTTACGCATCGGAGCGGTCTTTTTGCGCTTCAGAACAGTTTCTCCTGCTGCGGTTGTTCCGGTTCGTCGGCCTGCGCCGCCTGCCCGGATGGTTCCTGCGGCGGCCAGGGCGCTCCGGGTGGAATCGGCTGGCCGAGCAGCTCCATCAACTCCAGCGCGTTGGGCGTAGCGTCCTTGTCGGAGTTGTTGTTGAACGCGACGTACACATGCTTGCTCTGCTTGTCCAGGTCGAGCAGGATGTCGCGCCATTCGGTCAACTCCTCGGTGCTGTAGCGGTACAGATAGCGCAGCTTGCGCCAGTTCGGATCGCTGCTCTTGTGCCAGCCGCCGACGTTGCGTCCGTGCATCCGCACGTAGGTCGCTTCGTCGCTCGTCGCATGCGCGATGATCGGAATCGATCCGCTGCCGGCCTGCGGCTCGTCGACGACGGTCTGAATCCAGCCTTCTTTGCGCATAAAATCGAGCGTCTTGTCGCGGAACTGCGGCGAATACCACGATTGGTGCCGGAATTCGAGCGCGCACGGCACGTCCTTCATGAATTCGCGCGTGACGCGCAGCTTCTCCACGTTCTCGCGGGTGCAGTCGAACCAGGGCGGGTATTGGAACAGCGTCATCGTCAGTTTGTCCGCTTCGATGACGGGCGCAAGGCTCGTATGAAAAGCGGCGAACATCTCTTCCGGCGTATCGAAATAATTCTTTTTCTCGCGCAGATGTCCGGTCATGCCCTGATACGCCTTGATGACGAACCCGAAATCGTCCGGCGTCTGGGACACCCATTTTTCGTAATTTTTGACGGGCTGGATCGCGTAAAACGAACTGTCCAACTCGACCAGCTTGAACGTCTCGCTGTAGGCGGGCAGCCGTTCGGCGGGTTTCTTTTTGCCGTATAGTTCGTCGTGGTCGCTAAAATTCGTAAGTCCGATGGTGATGATGGAAATCCCTCCTCGTCCGGCGCTGAGAGGCCTTTTTCTTCTTATTACACGAAAACGGGGCGAAGCAATCGGCAGCGGAAATGAAGGGTGAAGCTTGGACCCGGGGCGGGTACAATGGAGGAGTACGATCATATTTCCAGAGCGGAAAGGAAGAAGAACATGACGGAATCCCGATTCGAGACCGCCGAAGAGTTGGCCCAGCGCCAGCTCGATTGCTACAACGCCCACGACCTGGAGGGCTTTCTGGACGTGTACGCCGAAGACGCGAAGCTGTACGTGCTGCCGGGCGGGACGCTGATCGCCGAAGGGCGGGAGCAGATGCGCGAGCGCTACCGCAAACGGTTCGAGCTCGACAACGTGCAGGCGAAGCTCGTCAACCGCATGGTGCTCGGCAGCCGGGTCATCGACCACGAGCATGTGACCCAGGCCGGATCGGACGCGATCACGCAGGCCGCTGCGATCTACGAGACGCACAGGGGCCGCATTACGGCCGCCTGGTTCGTCTCGGAGTGAGGGGAAGCGCGGGGCAATACGCCGAAAAAGAAAAGCCGTCCCTGTCCGCAAATGCGGTCGGGACGGCTTTTTTTGTCGGAGCCTTGAGGTGAAACTTCGAAGGCAAGACCTCGAAGGCAGGCTTCGCAGCCGGTGCCTTGCGGTCGGCGCATACGGACGCATGCGGATCGGGCGCGTTCGGCAGCGGCATCAGGCGGCGTTTCGGCGAGAGCCGCCGCTAACAGGCGCTTGCCGCTTGCAAGGGCAGCGGACCGGAAGGGGCGGCCCGCAAAAGCCGTCCGGTCTCCGGGCTCGGCTTCCGCGCCGGGGCCGGTCAGCCGAGCATCGGATTGCCCTGCATGCCGACCCACAGGTCGGACTGCTCCAGCTGCGCGGCGATGCGCAGCAGCAGGTCTTCGCGGCCTTTGGCGGCGATCATCTGCACGCCGAGCGGCAGGCCGTCTTCGGTCAGATGCAGCGGCAGGCTGGTCGCGGGCTGGCCGGTCAGGTTGGCGAGCTGCGTAAACGGCGTATACGTCAGGCTGCGCTCGAAAATGTCGTACAGCATCTGCCGCTGTTCGCCGGCGGAAAGCTCGCTCACGCGCATCCACGGAGCGGCCTGCTCCGGCGTATGCGTCAGCTCGCCGACGCGCGGAGCGGGCAGGGCGCTGGCCGGCGTCACGTACAGATCGTAGCGTGCCGACAATTCGGCCATCTGCGCCGCGGCGACGTCCCATTCGTTCAGGCTGTGCACGAACTCGGCGGCGGAGACGTTTTTGCCGGCTTCGGCGAACACCCACGTGATGATGTCCACCTCTTCGGGCCGGATGTCGCGGCCGAGCATGCGCTCCATCGAGATGAACATGGCGGACACCTCGCCCGCGTTCATCGTATAATAGTTTTCCATCAGGCGGACGCCGTTGACCGGGCTGAGCTTTTCTTCGACCTCGTGGCCCTGGCTTTCCAGCCAGCGGACGGTCTTCAGCACGGCCTGCACGGCGTCTTCGCCGACGGGCGTGCCGACCGGCGACGCGGTCGTAAAAGCGATCCGCAGCGCACGCGGATGGGGCGCGAGCATGTCTTCGGCGTAGACGCCCGGATAGAGCGGCGTCTGGAACGCGGCTTCGGGCTGCACGATTTGCAGCAGGTCCAGCAGCGCCGCGCTATCGCGCACGGTGCGCGACAGGGCGAAGTCGATCGACGCGCCCTGCCATTGGCGGCCAATGCCGGGGCCGACCGGGGTCCGGCCGCGCGTCGGCTTGAGGCCGAACAGGCCAGTGAACGACGCCGGGATGCGGATCGAACCGCCGCCGTCGCTCGCGCCGGCGGCGGGCACGATGCCCGAAGCGATCGCGGCCGCCGCGCCGCCGCTGGAGCCGCCCGGGGAATACTCCGGATTCCACGGATTGCGCGCCGGCCCGTACAGGGCCGGTTCGGTAATATTCTTGAGCCCGAATTCGGGCGTATTCGTATGGCCGAGCGGGATCAAGCCGCCGGCCCGCAGGCGGGCGACGTAATTGGAGTCGCGGCGCGCGACGTTGCCCTGCAGCAGGGCCGAGCCGGAAGTGAGCGGCTCGCCCGCGAGCGCCTGCGAAATGTCTTTGAGCAGGTACGGTACGCCGGCAAACGGGCGCTCCGCGCTCGGGGCGGAGACGGCCGCCGCTTCCGCAAGCGCGGCTTCGCGCCGGTCGCGCACGACGGCGTTAAGCCGCGGATTCACTTCGTCCATCCGCGACAAAGCGGCCTGCGCCAGCTCGACGGCCGACACGTCCCTATTGCGCAGCAGCCCGGCCAGACCGACGGCATCGTATTGGACGTATTGGTCGAATTTCATAAGAGATTCCTTCTTTCTGAACGTCGCCGCCGCTCCGCGCCGCTTCAGGCAAAGCCCGAAACGGCGCGGAGCAGCGGGGAATGACGGAATGGAATAGAGTGGAACCGGTTTGGCACACGGCCGGGTGATACAGGTCAGGGCGGGTCTGAACCCGACCTGTTCTGACCGGAACCGGACCTGCTCTAACCGGAACCGGACCTGCCCGGACGTCAGGACGACGAAAATGTTGACTTCCGGTATACATTTTCCGCTCCGAAAGCCGTTTTCCTGCCGAATGTTGACCTTTTGCCCACTTTTCTCTTCATTCCGGCTCGTAAAGGCGCCGAATCGGGCGAAAAGTTGACTTTTTGTTCATATTTGGGCCGAAATTCGAGTTTACTGCCCAAAATGTTGACTTTTTGCACACTTTTCCCTCCGCCTCAATCCCCGACCGACTTCGCCGGCAGGATTCCACTCGGCAGCGGCTCCGCGTCAGGTTCCGGGATATGCTCGCCGGCGGCGAGCTGGACGTTGTTGCGGCCGCTTTGTTTGGCGCGGTAGAGCGCTTCGTCGGCGAGCTTGGTCAGCCGCTTGAGCGGGCGGCCCGGGCGGGCTTCGACGAGGCCGAAGCTTGCGGTCGCGCCGACCGGACCCGAAGGGGTCATGACGGGACCGGAATCCAGTTCGCGCCGGACGCGTTCGAGCAGGCCGTAGGCGTCTTCGAGGGAACGACCCGGCATGCAGAGCGCGAACTCTTCGCCGCCGTAACGGCCGAATACGTCGCGGTCGCCGAGATAGATTTTGCAGGCATGCACGACATGCCGGATCACGCAGTCGCCGACGTCGTGGCCGTGCGTATCGTTGATCGATTTGAAGCGGTCGATATCGAACAGGGCGATCGTCAGCGGTTCGCCGATCTCCCACGCCCCGATCAGCAGCTTCTCCGAACGCTCGACAAAATGCGTCCGGTTGTAGATCTGCGTCATGCCGTCATAGGTCGCCATCTGTTCCAGCTTGCGGTGCAGCAGCACGTTCTCGGTGACGTCGAGGACGACGACCGTCCGGCCCGCGGGAGAGCCTCCGTGCTTGTGGTAGACGATCGACGAGCGGAAACGGTAATGGCGGGCGCCGTCGTCCGCCAGCCATTCGATCTGGCGGTCTTCCGCTTCGAGGAACGTCATGTCCGTATCCCACGGACGGAGGCGGCGCGCCGGGAACGCCTGGTCCGCTTTTTGGCCGATGCGCTCGGGCGTGAGGAACGGGAACATCTGCGAAGCGGCTTTGTTGTAGTCGGCGAGCCGGCCGGCGGCGTCGAGGACGAGGACGCCGTCGCGCATGCTTTCCAAAATATTTTCGCGTACGACCGGGGTCGAAGTCAGCATGCCGGCCGACAGGATCGCCCAGCAGTACAGCAGGTTGGTCAGGCTCATGGTAGCGGGTACGGGATCGATATGGTAGGGGGTAAGGTTCAGGATGTAGACCAGGGAGGCGCCGATCGGCAGGAACAAGCTGACGAACATCGTCGCCGTCTGCTTGCGGTAGACGTTCAGC
Source organism: Saccharibacillus sp. WB 17 (assembly GCF_008634075.2). Classification (NCBI taxonomy): domain Bacteria; kingdom Bacillati; phylum Bacillota; class Bacilli; order Caryophanales; family Paenibacillaceae; genus Saccharibacillus; species Saccharibacillus sp. WB 17. The sequence goes on from NZ_VPFK02000039.1 coordinate 63,647, forward strand.
GTCTGGCGCATGTGCATGGCCAGCAGCCACATGCCCACGACGCCGCAGCCGAGCGTATAGCTGCCGTTGACGACGTACCAGAGGCCCATCGCGAAGTCGGCCAGCGGCCACGGGGAATCGGCGCGCAGGTCCATGCTCTGGTAGACGAGGCCGTGCAGGTCGTTCGTCAGCATGAGCAGCGAGGTAATGAAGGGAATGACCAAAAAGGCCGCCGTCGCGCGGGGAGTCATCATTCGTTCGCGCCCGATGTAGTGGAACACTACAAGCAGGTTCAACGGCGAGATGAAAGGAAGCCCCAAATACTCAAAGGAAATCCAGAACTTGATCTCCGCAAGCGACGAGCTGGCCAGTTCGAGGGAACTGCCGAACGTATAAATGGCGGTCGCCACGGACATCCAGATGAACAGATTCATGCCCGTGAAGCGCGTTTTTTGAAAAGAAGCGTATAGGGCCAACAGAACGCTGAGTACGCCCGACATGGCAAAAACAGCGATAAAGGTGGAGAACGCGGTATTCATGGATGGGGGAACTCCTGTCTTTTAGAGTCAAAACGATTTTGCGCAATCCGATTCGTACAGCATCAAAATCATACCATAAAAAGACGCGCGAAAAGTCGTTTTATCCCCGGCCGAGGCAGAAATATATGCACAATTTTAACGAATCGGCCAGTGCTCCGCGAGCGGTCCGCCGTCGCCGTGGACCGGATCGGTTCGGGGCAGCGGAACGCGGGCGATTTCTTCGATCGACTGCTCCCGCTTGCCGTCGTTTTCGATCCGCGTGTTGTAGTCCATGCCGTCCGGATAAGCGCCCACGACCCGGAAATCGGCGCTCGCGGTAATACGTTTGTGACCGGTGCCGGCCGGCAGCACGATGACGTCGCCCGCCTGCAGGTCGAACGTGCTGCCGTTCTCGCCGCCAACCTTGAGCAGCAGGGTGCCGCACGTCACGCCGAGCACTTCGTGCGCGCTGCTGTGGTAATGATGGTAATTGAACACGCCGTTCTCCCAGCTATTGCGCCAGTTGTGGCCGTTGAAGACCGATTCGGCCCACTCGGGCCTGTCGCCGAGCGCGCCGGGATACAAGATCACGGGCAGCTTCGGATTGTTGGGAATGATGCCGTCGTCTTCGAAATAAAAAGTTTGCGCTTCGCGTCGTTCGTTCATGGGATGCACCTCCGCAGGATGAATGTATGGCAATGATTACCCGAATGCGGCGGTCAGCGATACGGAATCGGCGGAGAAAATCCACAATTTCGCGTCAAAAAAGTCGATTTACCCGCTATAATAGCGGATAGGCCGGATCCGAAGGGAACTTCGCGGACGGACCCGGAAATTCGGAGAGGAGCGCAGCACATGCCGACCCTGGACCTTTTATCGTACATGACGGAAGAGAATTTGCGCGAGTGGATGGAACGGTTCCGCGCGCTCGGACCGCTGCCCGGCATTTTTCTGACGTTCCTCAAATCGTTCGTGCCGCCGCTGCCGACCGCCGTGATCGTGGGCGTCAACGCGGCGGCGTACGGACTGTGGCTCGGTTTTCTCTACTCGTGGATCGGGCTGGTCGCGGGCTGCATGACGACGTTCCTGATCGTGCGCGCCGTCGCGTCGCGTCCGTATTTCCGGCGCTGGGCGGAGCGTCCGAAAGTGCAGAAAAGTCTGCTCTGGGCACGTCGCAACGCGTTCAGCTTCGTGTTCATCCTGAGCATGATGCCGGTCGGGCCGTTCGCGATCGTGAACACGGCGGCGGCGGTCGTGCAGATGCCCAGACGCGCGTTTCTGCTCGCGATTGCCGGAGGCAAAGCGATCATGGTGCTGGCCGTCTCGTACGTGGGGCACGATCTGGCCCGGTTCGTCGAGCGGCCGTACGAGCTGCTCTACGTGGTCGGGTTTCTCGCGTTTTCGTTCTGGGCGAGCCGGCGGGCGGAAGCTTATTTTACGCGGGACACGCCGTAGCGAGAGGCCGCGGAATAACGCCGTGCGTACCTGCACACGGTACACCTGCACAGAGCCGCGGCAGAGCAGGGACAGAGAGCCGTTTCCGCTTCGGGAACGGTTTTGTTGTGGGGAAAAATAGGGCGTTACCGTTTGGACGGGGCTGCGGTATAATCGGGATATTCCAACGAAAGCCCGCCCGGGCGCAGACCGGAGCGGGCCGGCGAAAAGGGGACGAGGCCATGATGGCACAACAGGGGAAACAGCGGATCGAGCTTTTCGAAAACGGTTTAAGTTTGGTGTTCGACGTGACGGAGGAAGGCGACGTCCGGCTGCTGCACGCAGGCTGCCTGCCGTTCGAAGAAGACCGGATCGACGAGCGGGCGCGGCAGGGCTTCCGGGTGCTCGAAGTACAGCTCAGCGGCGAAGACCGCGACGAATACCACGGGAGAAGCCACCGGGCTTCCTATCCGGGACTGCGCCTGAGATACGTCCGGCATGCCGAACAGCGCACCGGGGCGGGACTGCTGTTCACGCTCGACATGCACGACCCGGCGACGGGACTTGCGACGACTTCTTTTTTCCAATTCCATGACGGGCTTGCGGTGCTCAAGAGCTGGACCGAGCTGCGCAATGCCGGCACGGAGGAGCTTGGCGTCGAATACGTGTCGTCGTTTTCGCTGAACGGGCTGGCCAAGGACGGAGCGGGCGACCAGGACGACAAAATGAAGCTGCATCTGGCGCACAACGGCTGGCAGAGCGAAGTCCAGTGGCGCAGCAACACGCTGCCGGAGCTCGGATTGTCGCATATGACGGATCGCAGCTCCAAACGGGTCTCCCTGAGCAACACGGGTTCGTGGGCCGCCGCGGAACATCTGCCGATGGGACTGCTGGAAAATACGGAAGCCGGCACGACGCTGTTCTGGCAGATCGAGCATAACGGATCTTGGCATTGGGAACTGCTCAACCAGTTCGACCATCTGTCGCTGCTCGTGAGCGGTCCGTCGGAGCACGATCACGGCTGGTGGAAAAAACTGCTGCCCGGCGAGACGTTCGCAAGCGTGCCGGTCGCGGTCGGCTGGGCGCGCGGCGGCTTCGAGGAAGCGATCGGCGAACTGACGCGGTACCGCCGCGCCACCCGGCGCCCGAATGAGGACAACGAGCATCTGCGTATTATTTTCAACGATTACATGAACTGCCTGTGGGGCAATCCGACGACGCAGAACCTGCTGCCGCTGATCGACGCCGCAGCGGACGTGGGCTGCGAATATTTCTGTATCGACTGCGGGTGGTATTCGCCGGGCGTCTGGTGGGACGGGGTGGGCGAATGGCTGCCGTCGGAGGAGCGTTTTCCGGAAGGGATCAAATACGTGCTTGACTATATCCGCGGCAAAGGCATGGTTCCGGGGCTGTGGCTGGAGATCGAAGTCATGGGCATTCACAGTCCGAAGCTTGCGGAGGCGGACGATTCCTGGTTCTTCATGCGGCACGGCAAAAGGGTCAAAGACCGCAGCCGCTACCATCTCGATTTCCGCAATCCGGCCGTCGTCGCCCATGCGGACGAAGTGCTGCGCCGGCTCGTCGAGGAGTACGGAGTCGGGTATATCAAAATGGATTACAACATCAACGCCGGACTCGGCACGGAACTCGATTCGGACAGTCTCGGCGACGGCCTGCTCGAACATAACCGCGCGTATCTGTCGTGGATCGACCGCATCTTCGCCGCGTATCCGGAACTGGTCATCGAAAACTGTTCCAGCGGCGGCATGCGTATGGATTACGCGATGCTCAGCCGGCACAGCATCCAGTCGACAAGCGATCAGGAAAACTACGTGAACTACGCGCAGATCGCGGCGAGTTCGCCGGCTGCGCTGACGCCGGAGCAGTCGGCGATCTGGTCGTATCCGCTGCGCGAAGGCGACGACGAGGAAGTCGTCTTCAATATGGTGAACGCGCTGCTGCTGCGCGTGCACCAGAGCGGGCATCTGGCGGAGCTGAGCCCGCCGCGCCGCGAGCTCGTTCGCGAGGCGCTTGCGGTGTACAAAGCCATTCGCGGCGATATTCGCGAAGGGCTTCCGTTCTGGCCGCTGGGGCTGCCGAAAATCGAAGACGGCTGGGTCAGCTTCGGCCTGCGCCGGGGCGGCACGCGCTACGTCGCCGTATGGCGGCTGGACGACGCCGCAAGCGAAGCGTCGCTGCCCCTGCCCGGCCTGGCCGGCAAAGCGGCGGAATGCCGCCTGCTGTACCCGCAGGGCCGCTCCGGCGGCGGCTGCGTCTGGAACGCCGAAAACGGCGAATTGAAGGTCCGGCTCGACCGGGAGCGGACGGCGCGGCTGTTCGAGGTCGTCGAGAGCTGAACGAAAGGCACCAAATAAAGGTGAAAACAGCAAAAAGACCGCAGCCCGCGCAAGCGGGGGCGGTCTCTTCTTGATGTATCCGAAGCCTGAGCTCCGGCTGCCGCCGATCGGCTCGGCGGCATTCCTCGAGGTGTGTTAAGTAATCGCAGGCCCGACGGGCCGCGCTAACCGCCATAAGGCGGAAAATCGATCATTCGTCGTAAAAATTAGTGGCGGTCTTTGGCTTCGCCGATTTTTTCCTGTACGGCGCCTTTGGCTTTGTCCATCTTGCCGTCGGCCTGCATGCCCGGATCGTTCTTCGCATTGCCGACCTGATCTTTGATCTCGCCTTTGGCTTTGTTCACGCCTGCCTTGATTTTGTCGCCAAGTCCGTTGTCGCTCATGCCGAACATCTCCTTCGCGTTTTAAGAATAAGTTCACATCGTGGTGCTAGTTTTTAATTACCCGCTGCCCGGGAAGGTTAAACGAAATTTGTCGATAAATCGTCTGCCGATCGCGAACGGCGGCGAGCCGCCCGAACTTCCTATCGGGTTCGGAAGAAGGCTTGGCGGAATCGGGGGCATGGAGGGTTTTATTGGACTCGTCCCCCCATACCAATGGTATAATCGGTTCAACGGGTTTTTATGCAAAACTGCTTGAATGTTTGGAGCAAAAGTCGAACGCACGGTCGGCTCCTGCGCAGGCGCGATACGCAGTTTTTATTTTCTATGGGAAAGCGGGTGAACAAAAAATGAAAGATTCGATGCAAGCGGCGGCGTGTCCGTCGCCGGCTTTGACCGCGGCGGCCGGCGACCTGCTTCAACTTGCCGCCGAAGTGTCGGGCGCGGAGACGCTGTTCGTCGCCAAGCGGACGGAGAACGGCATCCGCACCCTGTTCGTATGGGGCCGGGCCCGGGAAGGGCTTCGCGTCGGCGAACTGCTGAACCTGCCCGATCCGTCGGGCGGGGAGAGCGGCCTCACCGTTGCGCTGCCGCTGCTGAACGGGAACGAACACGGGCTGCTGGGCGCCCGGCGCAGCGGCAGGGCGTTCGACGCCGGCGAAGAGCAGGCGCTCGGACGCGCGGCTTCCGTCCTCGCCCGTCTGGCCGAGTCGGAAGAGAAAAGCTCCGCCGTGCGGCGCGAGCAAGAACTGCGCCAAAGCCGCGAAGACGCGGAGCGGGCCGCCCGCCAGACCGGCGAGCTGCTCGCGATGATGGGGCACGATATTCGCACGCCGATGAACGGCATCGTCGCCATGTCCGAGCTGCTCAAGGAAAGCGGGCTGACGACCGAGCAGCAGCAGTATTTGCAAATCATCGAAGGCAGCCAGCAGTCGCTGCTGGAACTGGTCGGCAGCATTCTCGATTACGGCAAATTGGAAGCCCGGCAGATGAAGCTTGAGCCGGCGCCCATGGACCTGCTGGGGGCGCTCGAAGACACGGTCTACCAATTCGCGGCCAAAGCGGCGCAGCGCCCGGAGCTCGAATTGACGCTGGATCTCGATCTCGACCCCGGACTGATCCTGATCGGGGACGTCGGCAAGATTCGCCAGGTCGTCAGCAACCTGCTGAGCAACGCGATCAAATTCACGGCGGCCGGGGAAGTGCGGATTTCGGCGCGCCGACTGGACGGGCAAGAGGGCGGCGATGCCCGGGCATGGATCGAAATCGTCGTCTGCGATACCGGAATCGGCTTGTCGGAAGCCGACATCGGCCGGCTGTTTCAGGATTATGCCCAGGTGCACCGCGACGAAGCGGGAGACTATGGCGGAACGGGACTCGGCCTGTCGATCAGCAGGCGGTTGGTCGAGCTGATGGGCGGCCGCATTCGGGCCGAAGGACGCGAAGGCGTAGGCACACGCATGATCTTCGCCGTGCCGCTGGAGATCGACCGCGAAGTCGAACCCGGCGTGTCCGATCCGGCGCAACTGCGGGACCGGCGCCTGCTGCTCGCCGCGCGCGGAAGCGGAACACGCCTGACGCTGTCGCGCCTGGCTGCGCGTCTGGGCATGGAAGTGCGGACGGCATCGACCGTGGCCGAAGCGGCGCTCGTGCTCGTCGGCGAAGGCCCGTTCGATCTCGTGCTGAGCGAATGGGCGCTTGAAGAAGACCCCGGGCCGCGGCCCGATCTGCCGTCCGGGGCTGCGCCCGCCGCCCCGCTGATCCTGCTGCATCCGCTGATTCACGACAGCGAGCCTGCCCTGCACGAGGGACGTCCGGCCCCGGCTTCGCTGACGAAGCCTGTCCGGCGGAGCGAACTGTGCAGCGTATTGGCGCTGGCCTGCTGCCCGGCCGAAGGTTGAACGGGCGGCCGGGAGCAATGTGGTGAGCGATGCGGCGAGCCAACGGGAAATGGAAAACATAAAAAGGGAAAATGGAAAACGGAAAAAGGAAAAAGGAAAAGGACCTTTTCAAGCCCCTCGACGGGGCGGGAAAGGTCCTTTGTGCTGGTTGTCGCGTGCGTCGTCTTCCGCTTGTCGAAGCGGCAGAGTGTAGGACTCGGCCGCTGGCGGTCTTCCGCCTACGGAGAAGAAGGGCTGCCGGACTCGGCAGCGTCGGACGCCGGAGCGTCGAACGGCTCCGCGTCTTCCATGAATTCGTCCAGATCGCGGTCCGCTTTGTTCTGGTTGCACAGCATACAGGCGCAGACGCAGTTGAGCGGCGTCGTATGGCCGCCTTTGGCGCGCGGCAGCAGATGGTCGATCGTGTCGCCGTATTCGCCGCAGAAATGGCATGTATAGCGGTCGCGTTCCAGAATGTAGCGGCGGAACGTCCGATTCGTATACAACCGCCGGATCGTGAAACGGTTAACGAGCACGGCCGCGTGCTCGCGCACGAGGCAGCGCGCCATTTCGAGGTCGGTCTCCTGCTGCCAGCGCCGCCCTTTGTCGGTGCGGCCGCGCATGCGGATCGTCCCCTGGCGGGTCGGCCGCAGCTCGGCTTCGCGCGTCGGCTCCAGCAGCGCGTCGGCCGGCGGTTCCGGCGGCGGACGCCGAACGCGCCGCTTGGGCGCGGATTCCACCGCTTCGACTTCTTCGGGCAGCGGCTCATGCGGCCGCGCCTCGGCCGAAGGCGGCATCGGGTCGGATGCCGCGTCGGGCGCCTCCAGATTCGGCGACCGGCGCCGCTTGCGGCAGTCGCGGCAGGCCCCGCGCCGCGATTCGCTGCCGGACCGCTTGCCGGTCCGGCGCAGGAAGTCTCCGAGCGGCTTCGGCTCGCCGCAGTACAGGCACGCCTTGACGCCGCCTGCCGGCGCGGCGTCCTCGCGCTCGCGCGGATCGGCGGCGGCTTGTTCCGCCGCGCCGGTCCGCGCCTCCGCCGGCCTGTCGGGGGCCGGCGGCGCTTCCTTGTCCGGCGCGCTTGGCTCGCCGGACAGCTCTTCGTCCGGCGTCATGCCGCCGGACCGGCTCTCCGCGCCTTCGGCGCTTGGCGGCGCGGTTTTGTTCGCGCCGCTCCGGCGGCGCTTGCGGCGCCGCTTGCGCGGCTTGGCGCCGTCGACGGCGGGACCGGCGCTGCGCACGGTCTCGGCCCGGCCGACGTTGTCGGCTTCGCCGCCGGCGTGGCGCTCCGCTTCGGCCTCGGCCGTCGGGCCGGGCT